>JABSPQ010000273.1 GCA_013214205.1 Flavobacteriales bacterium | reverse complement strand
TGGCTGGAAACGTGGTATAACAGAAAAAGAAGGCACTCACACTTGGGCAATAAATCAATAGAACAATTTAATCTCAATAATCATCAATTTAATCAGGCGGCATAGCTTAACTTAAACTCCATTATTTTGTTGCAATTCCATTGTTATTCATTTCACGAAACGCAATGGATGGCTAGATCTTAAAAACAAATGGGGCCACTTGAAAACAAATGACCCCATTAAAACTTATGCTACTTTGTAACAGATCAATTAATTAAAACCTTTTTTGTTTCGTATTTACCATTCACCCTAGTTCTAACTAAATAAATACCGCTCCTTAAAGAGATAGAGGAGGAGCCATTTACTTTTTCCTGATGAACCACTTGGCCCGTAAGGTTGTAAATTTTCACGTCTCCCGATTTACTTATCAATACTTGATTTCGCATAATCCTAATTGATTCGGACTTGTTCAAATTATTTATTGAAGTATATAGGCCGTCTACCTCGATAATTACATTGTCAGTAAAGTCTCCAAACTTACCAAACCCTCCGCCTTCTTGGAGCATTCTCCATTGAAAATTGTAAGATCCAGGGGTGGACGGTGCTGTAATCTCAAAAGAAAATTCCCACGTTTCTCCATATAAAACACTTTCTGTATTTAAAAAAGTAATTCGGTTAGAACCCCATGTAGTATTTCCGCTTGCATTCTCGCTAAATAGTTTGATTTTATCTCCATTGGTCCAGGTGGTTAAGCCATTATTTTTCATCGTAATTGTTACAGTTGTTGTTTCCGATGGACTCATTCCTTCTGGCACAACTTGAGAAATAAACTGTGCATCGAATGTTTCAGGATCAGGTTCATCGCCGCAGCCTAAATCTAGCAATGAAGCCCAATCGCCCTGAGGCCATGCTTCTTCACACCAATCAACTAGCATTGTTAAAGAGTCTTGATTGACACACATCATAGATAACTTCGGGATTAAAACATAGAAGTAATCAGCATGATTTTGATTAGCGGCTTTCCATAATTTACCATTGGTGAAAGCCACATTTTCGGCAGATGGAACATGATTTACAGGATCCAAGTCCGTCCAATCGTTGTCGCTACGAGGCCAAGTTGATAGGTCGTATTTACTCGCCTCAGTTACCCATTGAGAAACAAGAGAATTGTAAATCTTTACTCTTAAACTGTCGTCGTTTACATTTAGAGACTCCATACTCGATTCGTCCCCGTCTTCGTCGCTAAATGTCCACCAAAGATGTATATACCGCATTCTCCAGCCCAATTCATAATCGTTTGGAGCGAAATTGTTACTTCTGGTTTGCAGTAATTTTATAAAGGACGACATGTATCTAAAACCTTCCATTGGTGCGCCTTCGTCAGTCATTTCGTAGATGTGTAGGAAATGATATGCCCAGTCCATTGGTCCACCTTTATGCAATTGATCGTAATCGCCTGCGTGCACCAACATTTGTAGGTGATACCAAGCAGACGACATATATTTACCTTCTACCAAAGGCTGATCTGCAAAGTTTAAATAGTTATCTGCGGTAAAATGTGGAGCAATTTCAAATAGTGTTCTGTCAGTATTTGGCCATTGTCTGGTTCCTTCTATCGGGTCAATAAGTCCAACATCAGTATTTAAATGAGCATAATATTCCAATTCGTATTCGTGCATCATTTCGAAAAACTTCACTGCCATCCATTTTGCATAATTTACCTTAACAAATTCTCGTTCGTATTGCGGTTCTACGTTATCTATAATGTCACCGCCTAAAACACGCCAATTATCTGGTTGCCCTCCGTCACCTGGATCTCTACCTTCCGCAATCCATTTCTTTACGTTTAATTGAAAATCGTCCAGCAAATCTATTGAAGCCCCAGAAGTAATGATCGTTGTTGCATCAGATGCATCTAATGCAGCGATGATATCTTCGTATTCTTGTGACGCGTAATCTGCTTCGAAATAGCCATCAGGCCAAGCATCTTTTGGATGCACTTTGGGTAACCAACCTTTCCAATCGGGGAGTTGAATTGCAATTGGTAATTCCGTTACATCTAAGTGAGAAGAAAAATTAATCACTTTACTTACTTCTTCCTGACTCGTTCCGTTTGGAAATAAATATGGTTCCATTTCCGTGTCGTTATCTAAAACGGCATCTAAACCAGCTCCAGCAGCCCATTTTTCAATTGGTTGTCCATCTAATTCTGCTCCCGGTTGATATGGAGGGTTCCATGGTCGCCCGTGTCTTTCGGCAGCCAATGAACGAATATAGGAAGCGATCTCTTCTGCTTCGGTTTGATCTAGTCCATGAAATTTAGATCGCTCAATAATAGAAAGGTTCGAGTAGCTGAAATACTCTAAATCGAATCCCGATTTTACATGGCAATCCATACATTTTGCATTGATGTTAGTTGTGGTTCCCGGTTCAACTAGTTGAGCACCTTCCCACAGCGCCTTGCCATTTGCGATAGCTGCGGCTCCGGCAATTGGTGCTACCCATGTTTCTGGGTCTTCAAATTCGAAATTGTTTTCTGGAATCATTGTGTTACCACTTCCGTCAACAACGTTAAATCGAATTACTCTATAACCCATAGATAGGCCATCGTGTTCGTTAAACTGAAACTCGATGGTATTTGTACCGTCTACAAACCCAGTTGCATCAACGGTAAATCTAACATTTGGTGCTTCGCCTCCAATTCCACCAAAAGTTCTTTCAGGCTCTTGCATGTCAACTCCTGCATTGGTAAGGGAAGTCCAAGCGCCGCTATTTATTCTGAAAGAACCTTTGTCGTCGTACGATAAGTTGTTTACCTGCATCCAAACTCCTGTAGCATTTGAAGAAGCCGTTAAATCAAAACTTCGAGATACAACGGTGTAGTTTTCTCCTAATATCTCGACTGGTAGAATTATATTTTGTGCCCAGATTTGAATGGGAAGCAGGATAGTTAGGATTGCTAGTGTTGTTTTTAATGATAATTTCATTTGTAGCGGTGTTTTATGTTACTAATTGTAAAAATCGGTATTAATTGTGTGATTAATGGCATTAAATTAGTAAAAAGCTTTGAAGTAATCAAGACTTTTTCAACACGAGTTCTCTACAGTGTTATTCTGGTAAATGTGATTGGTTTGGTGTATTTAACTTAGCGTTAAATCTGTTCACTCACCATTCCACTCTTTATAAAACTCAGCAAGGTATTGTTCCATAAAATTATGGCGATGAATGGCGAGTGCCTTGCCAGTATTGGTATTCATTTTGTCTTTGAGTAAAAGCAGCTTTTCGTAAAAATGATTGAGAGAAGGAGCAGAGCTGTTTTTATATTCCTCCTTGGTCATTTGGAGGTTAGGCTCAATATTAGGATTGTAGATTTCTCTTTCTTTAAACCCACCGTAATTAAATGTTCGTGCAATTCCGATGGCGCCGAGTGCATCCAATCTGTCGGCATCTTGAATTACATCTAATTCATTCGATCTGAATTTCTGATTTTCCCGACCTCCTTTAAAAGAAATGTTGTTGATTATATTTTCAATATGAGTAATTACAGATTCTTCTACATCTAAAGAAGTCAAAAACTTCCTAGCTTTCTTCGGACCTAATTCTTCGTCTCCATCATGAAATTTAGAATCTGCAATGTCGTGAAGTAAAGCGCCAAGCTCAACAATAAAAAGATCGACATCTTCAGTTTTTGCGATTGTCTTAGACAGTTTCCAAACCCTCGAAATGTGCCACCAGTCATGGCCGCCTTCAGCATCCGCTAAAACAACTTGAACAAAGTTGATCGTTTTCTGAATTACCTCTTCTTGTTTCATAACTCCATTCATTAATACTCAGAATAGTGATCTCAAAACTCTTGCTCCAAACTCAATACTGTTCTTATCCTAGTTCTTTCACCGCTCTTGCCGCCATATCAATAGCAGTTTTCGCATCGGCACCAGGAGCCGAATCGCAGTTAGCAATTGTAATTCTTCCAAAAGGCTGACGTCCTATTTTTGTAGAATCATCTGGGCCACCAACAGTGTAACCATGGCCCCATCTGTTAACAGTAATACTTGTTACATCTCTATCAAAATCGAACAAATCCTTTGGGAACATACCCGTTAAATGCGATCTAATTTCCTTTTCGTAATCTGCAAATTCTCTCCCAAGCATTTCGTAACGCGCTTCTTTAAACTGATCGCGGGCAGGTGTGCCTTCTGTACCATAAGGACAGCTTATCATCTGAATAACGCAAGGATCGTCGGGCGTTTTGGTGTACTCATAGCCACCTATGCTAACAGGAAAATCCATTAAAACCGCTTGGTGCCAATTTCCTGGCGACATCGCCATTCCCATTCCGAGTTTCTTTATTGCTTTCCAGTTTCTTAAGCCTACTGTTGTGTATACCAATGGGCATTTAGTTTGAAGTCTTAATGCTGCATGTTGTTCTTCAGGCAAACCAGTAACAATGTGAGGGATCATCATGTTGTAACAAGCCATCACCACATTCTTTGCCTTCACCTTATACGATTTGTCTTCGTTGATATAATTAACAACAACTTCATCCGCATCTTTAGCGTCGCCTACATGCTCTACATTAACAACAGTACTGCTTAATCTAATTCTAACAGCATTGGTAGGTTTGTCAAGTTCGGCATATTTAAAAACTGCCAAAACAAGTTCCTCGGCGCCGTTACCTTCTGCAATTGCGGGTATCATTTTCTTTACCATTGCCCTTGCAACTCCTGCATTGCCATCAGGGAAATGATAGATGTATGGTGTTTCTTCATCATAAACTGCCTTAGGTTCAAACCCCATTGCTCCGGCGCTTTTTGCTCCCCTTATATTCGAACAGTCAGTACCCTTGGTTGCCCAATCTAAAGCAGTGTTGCGTGCCATTTTGTAAATTAACGGATCTTCAACACCTAAGTCGTTTTTTAAATAATCGTAATACGGTGTTTTGCGAACGTACGCTCTTAATTCTTCCTTGGGTAAATCTATTTTGTGAAATCCACCATTTAACACATTAAGCAATTGTGCCTTTCCTGATTCACTCAAAGGAGCTTGTTCAGCAGCTTCCTCATTGGTAAGTTTTCCTCCCATTACAATTCCTTCAATGTAATTGGGGTAGTTGCAGTAAGGGTGACTTACCACTTTGTCTTCGCCAAATGTTTCTTTATTAAAATAAGTAACAGCCATTAGGTCGTTTCTTTTAAAGAAGTCTTTGTCGTAAGCGCCATCATCAAATTTGGAAATATCTACACCAATATCTTTAAGTAAGGCATGCACGGTATCGCTTCCCCTCTTTGGGCCTACAATAGATTGTGAACCACCATGACCTAAAACCATTTTGCCATCGATCATGTGTTCATTTCGTTTTGCGTGTCCTCCAAAATCATCGTGGTTATCTAAGATTAAAATCTTCTTATCCATTCCATGCTTTTGCTGATAAAAATAAGCTGCAGCAAGTCCGCTAATGCCACCACCAACAACAACTAAATCATACTCTTCTTCGAGTTCGGTAGTTTTACCCCAATCAGATTTTCCTGTCCATGCTCTGGCATGCGAGTGGGTGTTCGATCCAATATGACTTCCTCTAAGTCCTGTAAGTGAAGGAGGATAATACAACGGGTTTAAGCTGTTTACTACAGCATCACTTGCACATCCAAATGGAAGCATGGTAGCGCCAGCCGCCAATAAAGTTCCATTTATAAAATCTCTTCTTGTTATTTTACCCATTCTTTTAGTGTGTTATTTTATCATGTACACCCATGCTAAGAAACTTATTAATGACAAGATTACTTAGTAGGGTACCGCGAATAAAAATAGCAAATGTTAACTTTTGATCGACTTGAAAATCTAATTTTTCCGAACAGTTCTAAACGTTTTAATAGTTCAGTTTTCCATAGCTCAGGTACTCCGCACTATATTCATTTTTATAAAGTATGAGTTTTACTTCATACTCATTCCAAGCTTCTTGGAACTCTCGTTTGATGGTTAGTACAACTCCATCTTCAAATGATTTAATGCTTTTTATTTTGTCTAATGCTCCAGCATCGGCACGAAGTTCGAAGAAATCGAAGTCGGAATTTAGTGAAGCTTCTGCGTACAAGTCGTTTTTTATCATCTTGATCAAGCTCGTTTCGCTATTCGAATTGTTAACGATAATAGCAGGTTGATTGTACTTACTACAAAATGAAAGGCCATCGTCGTAGGTAACTCCAATTCCAAAAAAGGATGTTGTTTTTAGATTGTAGATGGTGTTTCTATAACTGAAAGAAGTATCCTGATTCGAGTCTTCAATTTTATATACATTCCGTCCGTCAACAAATCCTGTATCGGATTTGGTTACGATTTGAACATAATTAAAAGCATCACAAAAATCTTGAGTGGGTCTAAAAAGGCTGTCTGAAATTGCGAGAAGGCTAACAAGCGTTCCCTCTTTTAACATAGTCACTTTTTTAGAATGCGCTAAGTCGCTATCTAATAATTGAATTGCTTCGCCAATCAAAATTGCTTGCCCCGAAACATTTGAGTTAAAACTTGCGGGATTATTCAAGTTACACGCACTCATTATTAGAACTACGAGTGTTAGTGATAATTTCGTTTTGCTAAAGTGGCCAATGTGGCAGAAGAATAGCATGTGCTAGGTTAATTGGTTGTTGGTGTGCTGTTTGGTGAAGTTAGGTATTACTTTTTAATAATGTTTAAGAAGATTAATCACATACAGATTACGGGGGATGAAGTAAACGGGGTAAGGTTTTGGAATGAAACGCGAAATATCAACCCTTCTTTTTGAGATACTGAGCATCTAAATAGTAAAGGAATTTAATAGAAAAACTATTGAATTGAGGTGAGTTAAGCGTTTGGTCTAAGTTTTTGAAATAGGTTCTGTCAATTATATTGTCTTCGTTATCGATGCTAGCTTTCCACACAATGCTTAATTCGCTGCCTGGTGCGAATCTCCAACGGTAAGCCAAGTCTATATTGAAGGCATTGTAGCTAAAATTGTACAACGATTCTCCATCGGCGTTTAGGCCAGTAAAGTTAGATTCTTCTAGATAGCCAGCTTCACTAAGTGCATGGAACGAATTGTATTCTACCCTCGACCAATAATGACGCGCTCTAAAAGTAAGCCCCATCTTATTGGTGAAAATGTAATTGATATTTACAACATTGATAAGTGTTTTCTGATCTCTTTTACCAAAAATAATGGTGTCGTTAACTATCGTGTTGTAGCCATCGTTATCAATTGCAACGCCTTCGTCGTTGTTCGCATTTTCTACAGTAACATTGTATTCTACACTAAGTTTGTCGGTAATATTTAGCTTGGGATTTAGATTAAGAACAAGTTGATTTCTCGATACTCCATTAAACATGCGATAACTAATTTCCCACTCGAGTATCACGTTTTTTCTGTCGTCCGTTTCGTGTTCAATACCAATATTCACCCTGCTTTGCCCAGTGTAAACTTTACCAGCTACTCTTGGTTCAAAAAAGTCTTTGCTTTCATATGGTTCGATGTAGGCCCACAGTTCCAATTCATGAAAGTTTTTAAATTGCCCCTGATGTCCAATGTACAATCCGCCGTTCATAAATTCATTTGGGGCGTACAATGTGGTGTAGTTGAAGCCCAAATTTGTTTCTGAAAAGTTGAAAATAGAGTAGGGCTCATAAATATTGTAACTCGTTCTAATGCGATAGCCAATTTCATTGTTGTTTTCTAAGTATCCTAAATCATTGGGATCGAACTTGTCGTCGAGCAGATCTACAAAAACACGGAAATTGAAATTGCCAGATTTTTTTCCAATCTCAAGCGAATACTTTTGTCCGAGGTCTATGCTATCTGTAAAATATTTCTGACTCAATGTAGCTGCGCCGGAAGTATACCAAGTGTAAAGAGAATCATTTAGTTCGAAGAGCAAGCCAGTTACATTGGCATCGTAGAAGCTTCCTGCTCTCATTACATTTGTATTAACAAGCGTTACATATGAACTGTTTCTCAAATTCTGATCGAGCACCAATACATTGTAGTTGGTGGTTGGGTCTGTTACAATTTGATATGATTCTCCCGAAGCATCTTCTAGTGTAGCGCTCATTTCTTTGGTGATGCCATTAAAAATTCCAATTCCCAAACCGCTTTCAGTTCTTCCGGAAACTTTACTCGCATTAATTATCTGACTTTTACCAGGGTTGCCTATAACTGCATCACCTGTTTCCGCAGCACCCCAATAGTTGATCGGTTCGCCGCCAATTCTTCTTGAGTAAAACAGTTCTCCTTTGTTAAACAGTTCTGTTCCTTCAATAAAGAAAGGCCTCCGTTCGTTGTACTGCACTTCAAAAGGAGTAAGGTTAAGCACTTGGTTGTCTGATTGCACTTGTCCAAAATCAGGAATCAAAGTCATGTCTAAAGTAAACGCATCATTGATTCCATACTTAATATCTAACCCACCATTAATTGATTTAGAGAAGTTGCTTTGTCCTTCAACGTTGTAAGGGTAATGATCTACATAGCCCGATAAATAAGGGGTAAGAGAGAGTCGGAGGGGAGGCTGAATGTTTTTAATCCCTTTTAACTCGCCAAACTGATTTACCCATCCACTTATTTCTGGGTCGAATTTATTCCAGAAGTCATGTTCTCCTTTCCTTTTTATTTTCCGTGTAAATTGAAGTCCCAACGACTGTTCTGCTTTCTCAGGGAAACGAATTGCTGAATACGGAATTTTCATTTCGATGTACCAAGTACCATCGTCGCCTATAAAAACACCGCTTTTCCAAACTGCATCCCACGATTCATCTTCACCAAAAGACGAATATCTGGCATCCCATTGTACTCCTGTAGAGAATACCATAAAGCCATAAGCCGTTAAATTATCGTCGTAGGTGTCTAAAAAGATCCCGACGTAATCGGTATTTCCAATCTCGTCTCGCTGACTTAATTGAGTTCGAATACTATCGCGGTGTACATCGTAAATTTTGACGCCAACATACAAAGCATTGTCGTCGTATAGAATTTTAACCTCTGTGTTTTGTGTGTTTTTTTCGCCTGGTCTTGGCCAACGTTGCGTGAAATATGTTGCAATTTCTGCATCCTTCCATTGTTCTTCATCAAGCTTTCCATCAATTTTAATGGTGCTAGCAATCCTTTTGGCAGTAAGAGATTTGAGTTCATTAGTAGGTTCTTTTACCTCGGTTTGAGAATAGGATAGAAAAGGAAAAATGCCCAAGCAGAGTGCAAGGGCAAGTTTTATAATGCTTTTCAAAATGTGCATTTATTTTGATGTTGAACTGAGAATTGCTATCGATAGAGCAAATTTAGTGTTCTCTTTTGTGGCCTCCACCACCACGTTTGTCATATTCACAATTTTGTCCGTGATGTCCTCTTATTTTGTGTAACATTTCGCGCTTAAATTCTATTTCCGATCTGTAAAGTTTGCCTAATTGTTTAACCGAAATCACCTTTCTTAACTTGGCGTCATATTCTAATTTAAGATCTAGGATTTTTTGATCAGTATCAAAATTCATTTTAATCACACTGTTTATATCTGCATCCGTAAGATCACCCTCTTCTTTATCTCTTGCTTTTTTCAAGGCTGTTCTTCTTGTTTTTTCCAGCACTTGCATCTTCTCGGTAAACTCATTGTAGATAGGCCAAAATGTTTGCGCCTCTGTTGCCGTCAACTTTAATTCGTTTGTGATGTAAGCCACTTTCATAGATTTTATGTGCTCATGATCACCACCTTCTTTCCAATCCCATCTGCCCGGGCCAGCATATACTTGAAAGGACATTAATAAAAATGATGTTATCAGTAATAATTGATTTTTTGTTTTCATGGTGTATTGATTTAATAGGTTTCGTATAATAAGTATTCTGGGTATCCCTCGTCTAGCATGTATTCGAAAGCTGCCTGAGCAGTTATTTCGTCTTTGTTTTCGAACGAAATGCTAGCCAATTCTGCTTCTGTGAAATTCTCTGCAATAAAATAATCGTCAATATTAGCCAAATTGGTCCATTCGTCTAGTAAAAGCTCTTCTGCCAATTCGTTTGTGATATCGTTTGTAGCAGGATTGTTGAAAATAAGAACCGCTCCAATAAGTGCCGCTGCAATTGCTGTGAAAATGGAAATGATTTTTGAATTTGATTTCTTCGGAATCGGAATAACCTTTGTTTCTGTTAGAGTTTCCTCTGCCGATATACTTTGAAGAACAGATGTTTCCAAACGATCAAAATATCCCTTAGGAACTTTCATCCCGGAAATTTTTGGCGCGCCTTCCCAGTTAAGGAAGTCTTTTTCGTTGTTGTTGTCTGTGTTCATATTCTTTAGATGGTTTTAGGTTGAAAAGGTTTAATTCAATCCGATTTTATTTTTACAAAATCCTCAATTTTACGCACTGCATGATGGTATGACGCTTTTAATGCACCTACAGACGTTTCAGTAATTTCAGAAATCTCATCGTATTTCATCTCCTGAAAGTATTTCATGTTAAAAATCATTTGTTGCTTTTGAGGTAGCGTTTGAACTGCTGCCAGTAATGTTTTGTGAGCCTCGTCTCCGTCAAAATACTCTTCGGCAAACATGGTGTTCTCTAAATGCTGATTGTCGTCGAGGCTTTCGGCGTGTTTTCTTTTTCGTTTATCAATAAAACCCAACGATTCATTGGTTGCTATTCTGTAAGCCCAACTGTAAACCTTGCTTCTTTGCTCGAAACGTGGTAGGTTTTTCCAAATTTTAATGAAGGTTTCTTGTAGTATATCATCCGTGTCGTCGTGCGACAACAGCATGTTTCGGATGTGCCAATACAAAGGCTGTTTGAATTCGGATAAGATTATTTCGAATGCAGTTTTGAAATCACTCTTGGCTAAGTGTTCTTTTATTCTCTCATCTTGCGCATCCAACTTCATTGACGGTAAGATAGATAAAAATGCAAAAGGTTTAATCATGAACAAGAAAGGTTACTTTCCTTTAAATTCGACATTAAGTAGTGCATTACTTAAACTTTGAAGCACCCTACATTATATAGAACCTTATTTGTTATTGGGATCACGATGATCACACTGTCTGCTAATGCACAATTGGTGCTGCCATCTAAAGAACTTGGAACGAAAAATAATGGTAGCGGCGAAGGATCTAACAATGATTATTCTGAAAGTGAATCCAACAATAAAGGCAGTGAGGGTAGTGGATCATCCGATTCTAAACAATCAGAAAAACGCAATAAAAAAGAACGAATTAAGAAAGAATCAAAGAAGTGGTCTTTCAATTGGTTCGCTAATTGGAGAAAACGAAAAGGTAATTCGGCAGGAGAGTTCGAGGAAGAGGAAACCGAAGATGCTATTGATTTAGCGGTTACTGAACCAACAAATTCTGATGAACTACTGATTGATAGTACGAACGAAGATGATACTGATTCGTTTGTAGAAAGTACAAATGATGAGGTGGGTTCGAATGAAGAGACCTTGAACGGAATTGAGGAAGGTAACCCCGATGCAGGAGACAATTCGCCTAATATGGAAGTATCGAATGATCTAGTATCTGAAGATTTAAAAACCTCTGTAGATGTTACAGAACAACCGCTTGTTGAAATTGAGCAGGTAGAGGAGATTTTATTCACTAATATCCCTGTAGATGAAGTCAGAAAGTTTGAGTTCATCTATTTCGAAAGCGCCAAATGGGATGTTTCTCGCAAAGGTAAGGCCGAACTCAAGGGCATTTCAAACTACTTAAAAGAACACGAGGGATTAAGAATTAGCATTGTTGCCCATACAGATTCAGAAGGAGGGAAGGCAGAAAATATGGAGTTGTCGAAGAAGAGAGCAAAAGTAATTACCCGTTTTCTAAAAGAAACGGGAATAGAAGAAAATAGAATTAGCGCCATGTTTTTTGGCGAATCATATCCTGTGGTAAACAATTCTAATGCTGCCAACAAAGCGCTGAACCGAAGAACAGAATACGTTTTGTTTTACTAGTTCTTCAACTAATCTCACAAATCTCTTTCAAGCGTCATACCGTGTAAACATCCAAGCTATTTTTAACATTTATTTGGGGATCATAAGTAGTGTTGTTTTTCCATAAAGCATAGATTAGAAGTAGTAACTTTTTAGCAATCACTAATATTCCTTGTTTTTTTG
>JABSPQ010000272.1 GCA_013214205.1 Flavobacteriales bacterium | reverse complement strand
TGAAGATTTAGAAAATGTAAAACTTTGGCTACACAATTTTGTTAGAAATAATCTTTCTGTAGAAATTGTTAAAAGTATTACTCATAATAGCTTTTTTTTAAATGACTTTTATAGCGTGTTTTGAAATTAAATTGGTATAAGTATGGCATTTGCCAATTGTTCGTAGCTAGACTCTACACGGGATATTTTGGCAACGTTTTCTCCCACAAAGTAATTTTTTGCACCAAAGTATTCTGCTCTGTTTTGAGGCGTTTTTGTATGTGGGAATTCAGTTTCTTGGTGGGTCATGCGAGCATATTCGCTCATATATGCCGAATGATGATTGGCAGCAACTTGCAATAATGAATCGTTTGCTAGCACTTTACATTTATTTACAAGCCTAAGGCTGTCTACCTTAGATTTTATAAGGTGCTCTAAAAACGGCTTGTTCAAGCTTTCCTTTTTTATTTGGGCGCTAGGGCTTTGAGCAAATCCAGATAAAGAGACTAGGACGAGGACTAGAAGGGAAAGGGATGCTCTTGTTATTTTGAATGTATGGTGCGAAATGGACAAACTTAATGAGTTGGTTTTAACAATGTTTTAATGGAGAGGCCAGTTTGGTACTTTAAAATTAACAATTATAGTTTGATTGAGATTTCTTCGGAAGGGGGCGACAAATGTTTCATTGGTATATGCAGAACAGGGTTGTAGATTTTAACTAATCTCGTGACAGTGTAACGACATTCTGATTTCCATATTTCACCTTTTTATTGTCAAAAATTTGACGATATTTTATTTTTAACATACCCGAATATGAGTATTAATGAACTTAGTTTTTCTTTAAATAAACAATGAGCTGCATGCCTTTGTTCGTTTTTTTCATGTACCACTTTAATAATGTGTGCAACACTTTGGGGACATAATAGATGGTGCAAACGTCGTAATCTTGCTTGGTAATGGTGAAGTTTAATTTTTTTGATAGTGCCTCAAACGACTTGATATCAAATTCGTGCAGGTGGAAAGGGGTGTGCATTGGGCTTAAATTGGTAACGTAGTTGGTGCCTACCAGTTTAAAGTAGAGGTTCATTATTTTAGGCATCAACCATTTTGAAGAAGGGACTTCTATTTGGATTATTCCATTTGGTTTAAGCCACTTAAGCGCTTTTTCTAAGTTTTTGGCTGGCTCATATAAATGTTCGAAAACGGCTCCAAAAGTGATGAAGTCGAACGAGTTTTTATCGTAATCTAAATCTTCTACAGCTCCCAGTTTTAATTTATCGGGATTGATGTTCATTTTACTTATCGCCCTTTCGTGAAACGGGATAGAGGGTTCTAAGCCAAAAGTATCGAAGCCAGCAGCTTGTAACGAGAGCATTGCTTTGCCTAATCCGGCACCAATATCTAAGGCGGTCATACCTTGTTTAAAATCAAGTAACGACTTTACGGTTTTAACTTCATGGGCAAAATAGCCTTCTGTCCAAGTAAAGTATTCTTCTTGCCAATACTCTTCTGGTGGTGTACCGTAATGGTCTTGAATATCGAATGGGATAGGTTGAGGATTCGAATAAATGAGATGGCAGTTGGTGCATTGCACAATTGAAACCGAGATTCCGATGTTGCTTTTGGGCCGAAATCCTTGAGATTTGTTCATTCGTTGCCCGAGTATTGTGTGGCCTTCGGTTGAGTCTCCACACATTTCGCAGCTCACAATATCTATGAAAGAATATTTTTTCATTTTGTATTTACTCGCACTAATGAATTTCTAAGGTAGCATAATCTTTTAGAATTGTAGAACAGGATTCAATGTTAGATTTACATAAACACACGTAACTCCTTGCTTGTTAGTTTTATAGGATGGTTCGGTGATGTTGATTTTATTATAATAAAATTTGAATGATGCCATAAGCTCCATAAAATGCCAGGAAAATACCCCCGAAATAAAATTTCTTACCATGTTTGTCTTTTAACTCTTCAAATTTTAGTTTTTGACTCTCATCGTTATATTTAGGGGTTTTGTAACCTCCAAAATAAAGTATACAGTAAACTCCTGCTACAAGTGGTATTAGTTCTCCTAGTATTCCAAATATTTGGCCCATATCAATTCTTATCTTGTTAAGTCTTCTTCGGTAAAAACCAATATCTTAAATACAACGTTTTTAGATAGCTATTCCAAAGTAGCAAATAGATAATAGGGCTGCACCAAGCAACAAACCCCCAAATTCTACTTACCAGTTTATGGTACTCATTGTTGTAATCCATGTATTCTTCTCCGTAACTATTGGTTTTGGGCTCCAAGAATTTATCGAAATACGAAATTTCGAAAATGTCGTGCACTTCGTCTAAGTAAAAAAGCACAAGCAACAAATAAAAGGGGAGTGCAAAGGTTAGTAGAATGTTTGTTTGACTGAATATCCAGCTAAATCGTTTTAACCAAAACCCTTTAACTGATAGAGCCAAGCAAAACAATACGAAGAACACGGCACAGCTAAGTACAAATTCTTCTCTAAATCGAAAGATTACTGTTATCACTGCTATAACGGTAATAAGAATGGCAATTATTCCAATAGAAAGGAGCATTTGAGTCCAATGAACATTTTTATAAATGGTATAAATTACGGTTAGTATAAAAACGAGAATCAGTATTAATATATACCATTCGAATTTGTAGATAATGGAATCTTTTACTTTCGAGCGATGAATATTAGACATGTTTCTATCAGTAAGTCCAATTTCATCATATAACTCAATATGGCCTATGCTTTTGGAATAATTATGCGCTTTAAACTGGGCAAATACCATTTGTTTGTCGATACTGGTTGTATCTCCATACTTAATCAAAAGCTTTTCAAATTCACCAATGTGTTGTATGGCCACGCGCTCATTTCTGTTAATATTTACATTTTCCAAGAAAAGCTGATAGATTGAATCTTTTTGCCTGTAGATAGGATCTAGATACTGATATTCCGTATACCTTTCGTAGGTGTTATTAGGGTTTGTGTAATAGGTTAATGAAGCGTTTGGGAAACTTGAATTGTATTTGTCTTGGAAGTATAATTTGGGACGTTTTTTCTTGAATACACCACGATGGTAAAAGATTGAATCTCTCATGGTTTCCCAACTTAAATACTCTAAAAATAGCTCTGGCCCTATTAGGGAGTCTATTTCTTTAGCATAATCAGGATCGTAATCGTATCTACCCGAGGATAAGTCGTATTCGTGAAGTATTAAGTACAAGGAATCGTTTGGGTAGTAATGATAATTGTAGGCATAAGGCGAGAAGTATGGTTTGCCATACTGAAACTTATGTTCTTCTTCCTCTAGTTGCTTTGAGTCTGCAAGTGCTTCAATTCTTGTATTTAGTACATATGTTGATACATATGGGATTGCAAGGGGCAAACTGAAGGAAATGATGTATAATAAAAAGACGAAAAACTCCTGATATTTAAACCTGATTGCCCCGCTCTTGTCTGGATTGAAAAGAGCCATATGATATAGCATGAACCCTAAAAAGGCGAATGCGGGCACAAACAGAATACCCCAAAAACCTCCCTGATCGTTTATGCTAGGCACATCCACAAGATCGATGTGATAAATGAGAGCTACTATTGAAAAAAATGATGTTAATAATACTGTAAGGTAGAGGTGGATGTGAATTTTGGTAGCCCAAATCCAGCTGTAGTTAACACGTAAAAAGGTGTCGATGTTTTTAAGAAAGGGGGGAGATATTTTGCGCAAAAAATTCATGTGCTAGTATTTGTCGTTAAAGAGTTTTTTTGTTGATCCCGAAATGTTGCGGAAATAATCAATTTCCATTTTGTTTTCCAACAACAATTTAATCAGCTCATCTGCAGATATTGATTTGGAACAGTTGACAACAAATGCAGTTGAAGTTTGCTCTATTTGAATGTCGGTCCAGTCTTTAAGTAAGTTCTGAAGTTCTTTGTAGCTAAAATTGCCATTAACCTCAAAAGTATTTGAGGAAGTTTCGTCTCTAAACTCTTTTAAGCTTCCGTTGTACACGGCTCTTCCGTTTTTAAGAAAGATGATTTGGTCGGCAATGGTTTCTACTTCATGTAATTGTTGCGAAGTGAGTATAATGCTTACTGGAGTTCGCAATGAAACAGCCAGGTTTTTCAAATCTTCCAAAAGCAACTGTTGCGCGTGTAGGTCTAGGTTTGCCAAAGGCTCATCTAGTACAAGGATGGATGGTTCTGACACCAAAGCAATGGCTATTTCGAATCGGAGTTTGTAACCGCTCGAAAGCTTGGTCCAACTGAGCTCTCTAAAGTTAGAAAGCCCCATGCGATGAATGATAAAATCTACTTTGTCTTTATTCTGGCTTTCGTCGAAACCCTTAATGGCAGCTTCAAAAGAGATTTTGTCTTCCGCACTTCCATACCATCTTTCTAGCCTTTGAGGTATAAATGCAATCTTCTTTTTAATTGCTTGCCAATCTCTACAGCTTTCTCCGTTTATTACGTATTCAATATCTCCTTCATCAATACTCAAATCGCCACAAATCATTCTTAAAAGAGTGGTTTTACCATTCCCGTTTTCACCAACAACGCCTACTATTTTTCCTGAGAACAATTCAAGAGAAATTGGGTTGAACTGGAAGTTGTGGAGTCTGGAACGAAACGTTTTACCAATTTTGTCTATTCGGGCAATAACTTCGTTTTGATTATTGGGAACTTCAGCATCTGGCGAAAACTGAAGAACTGTTTGTACCAAAGAGTTGTATTCTTTAAGCAAAACGGGATCATCAATGGTAGATTTGCCCAGCTTTTTACTTCCATTGTATCGTTCTCGCAGCTCAAGACTTTTCTTGCGATCTTCTAACCTGTATTGGTAGTCGTAGGTAAGATCGAGTAATCTTTGGCCAGCTCTATTTAAATCGTTGTTTAGCAGGCTAATCTCTATCTCTTCAATTCTTTCTTTAAGTGCCAATTCCATTTTTATTTGTCTGGATTGCTGGGTTGTTATGTGTTTTAAGATGACGGAGAAACGTGTGAAGTCAATTTGTATTTTTGTAAGGCTAAGCTAATACATCGTGGGTAGGATGATTATTGCTTTTACATAAAGTTATTCTCATTCGGTTTCCGATCCTTACTATGGCTCCTAAGGTAGGCGCACGACAATCTTAAAGCTTGTTTGCTTTTGGAAAAATGAAAAGTTGAATTTGATTAAATGCTGGCTAGGGTAGGGGAATATAAAGCTGGATTACTATTCCATTGCTTTGTTATATGCCGATATGTAAGAGTAAGCATTAGAAATTAGGCTTCCTTCGGCATTTTTGAAGGCTTCTGCTAATTCAGGCATATCACTCATCATGTGGACTAATCTATCTTTTGTTATTGGTTCGAACGTTTCAGCTTCCCCTCCTTTAGTAATATAACTTGTTGTTATTTCCATAGATCTTATATCTCCGTTTTCATCTCGGGTTATTCTGGTTGTCCATGTGGCATACCATCCAATTTGCTTTTCGTTTTTGGAGTGAACAATTATCTTACAAAGTAAATTGTCGGTTAGAAATCTATAGTGCTCAAATTTATGTCCGGCACGAGCACCCCAGCACGTAGCCTTTACATATTTAGTTTTTACACCATCTTTTTTAAAGGTAACAGCATTGTACTTGGTAGCTCTCCACATTCCCGCATCTGTTAGGTTATCTTGTACATAATCTTCGTACGTTTTGTAAATACCAACTTTATTATCCTGTCCTTTTACTGTATTAAAAGAAAGTGCAAAGCACACTAGTAATGATATAAATGCAATTTGTTTAAGTTTCATGTTGTTTGTTTAATGATAGTATAAATATAATGGATTAGTACGACATGCTCTTATTACTGCTCTGAACTGCAGAATAAAAGGTGATTGAGGGTGGAAGGTGAATTTATGTTTTGTCAATCAGCAAGGCTAAACAACGCTTTTTAGTTTAGTGCAACTTCTTCAAAGTATGTGTTGGAGTATAAATACTAACGCTTAATTTTATCGTCTTAATAGTAAATATATCTTTACCAAAATTGTAAACCAATGAAATTCAATAGTGTTAAGTTTGTTGTTCTACTAGTAGCGTTGCTATTTACTACGGGGTGCAAAAAAAAATAAATTTCAAAATTTTCCTACGATATTACGTATTCAAACAAAGTTGCCTTATGGAAGTATGGTAAACCTAGTGGTAGCAACTGAGGATGTTATGGATTTGTATAGTGACGTTGTAGCTATGAGTGTGGATGGTATTGTAAAGAATATTGAGCAGGTTAAGCATGAATATGGTATTTCGACACAAATAGGTTGGGTGGACAATGATGATGGGATTGCGACGTTTGAGATCGATTGGTACAATGACGCTCCCGGTGTAGAAGATCCGCACAAAAATGAATTAACTTTTATTCCTTACCAATTTTTAAGTCAGTATCCAGATTCTGACGCTGACTTTGTCGAGAATTATTCGAGTAACTGGTTGTACTATGGTAAAAAGTTAGCAGAAACAACTGTGAAATTAACTCCTAAAGTAATTTACGATTGGGATGCAGCTTCCAACACATTCGAAGATTCTGGAGAAAGAACAGAAAAGATTGATAGATCTCCCAGCACAGATGAAGTAGCACCAGATAACGGATGGAAAATAGGATGTAGTGCTTGGTATAATCAATATGGTGCCTGCTTAGATGTTAATGATCAGCCTGGAGTAAGAATAAGAGTTTGCAAAATGAGCGAAACAACATCAACGGTTACCATAAAGGTTTCTGTAAGTGATGTTAACGAGGGAGTGGATGCTGATTATTATACGACTATGAAGATTAATTTAACAGAGGAATTGGTGATTACTGATTTTAATGCAAACGGCTACACTTCTCAAGAATACACCCTCGATAAAACGTTTAATGATTTTGGTACCATCTATGAATGGAATGAATCTATGACGATTTTTGTTAGGGAAGGTACTACTAACGCAGCTTGGCCTTATTTAACTGTTACCTGTAATCGCTAGGTTTATTGGGTTTCATTTTTTTGGCTAATGGATTACATAAGTGTGATGGATATTTAGCAATAGCTAACGTTGCATAGTTTTAATATTGCCCTAACTCTAAGTGCATTAAAGCTTTTAGAGGTTGAGAATAGGGCCTTTTACTTGTATATCGATTTTAGTTTATGACGATTTTATGAACTGATTTTTCACTGTTTTTTTGAACAACGATGGTATATGCGCCAGCGTTCGATAAATAAATTTTGTTGTTGGTTTTATTGGTGTGGAAGCTTTGAACGAGTGCACCTGCGATGTTATAAATCTGAATTTCACTATTCGCTGCATCTGAACTTAACTCTAACACAAAAGCGCCATTACTTGGGTTAGGATACAGGTTTGTTGAAGAAACTACTTCTTTTATAATTCCAACTTGTGTGTCGAATTTAAAAACTCTAACATGCCCAGCATCGGTTCCATTACCATCATTATACGGAGCTCCAATTGCTATTGTAGTTCCATCGTTACTTAAGTTTATATAGCTACCTGCTCCGTTGTAAGCAGTTTCATCTTCAATGTCTGCTCCTAACTGGCTCCATGTTCCCGAATCATATTGAAGAACTCTAGTGTAGCCTAAAATTAAACTATTGGTATTGTCTGTTATAGCTCCAATTGCGACCGTTAATCCATCGTCACTCATACATACATTCCAGCCATAATAGTCGTTTGACATCCGTCCGTCTAAGTCATCTCCTAATTGTGACCATGTACCATCGAACTGATATATTCTAACATGGCCTGAATTATCACCATTGCCATCGTTCCAATCGGCACCAATTGCTACAGTTAATCCATCACTACTAAGACTTACCGATGTGCCTGAATAATCATAAGTTTCTTCTCCATCAATGTCGTCACCTACCTGTGTCCATGTGCCTAAATTATTCTTGTAAATTCGAGTGTGTCCAGAGTGGGTACCATTTCCGTCGTTGTAAAGAGCTCCAATAGCTACGATAGATCCATCGTTGCTTAAACTAACCGACCAACCCGACTTATCTCCTTCTGCTTCACCATTTAAATTTGACCCAATTTGAGTCCATGCTCCAGTAGTGTATTCGTATACTTTAACATGGCCTGCATCCTGTCCATTGTCATCATTTCCAACGGCTGTAACGGCCAATATTAATCCGTCACCACTTAATCTTACTGCGCCACCCGAATAATCATCTTCTGCATCTCCATCTATATCATCTCCTAATTGTGTCCAAGTACCAAGGCTGTATTCATAAACCCGAACCTGACCTGCACCATCACCATTCCCATTGTTATATGGAGCTCCAATTGCCACTATTAATCCGTCGTCACTCAATCTAACCGACCAACCTGATTGATCACCAGCAGCCTCACCCACAATATCGTCACCTAATTGCGTCCAAGTTCCCGAATTGTATTGATAAATTTGAACATGGCCAGCGTCAACTCCATTTGCATCACTCATATCAGCACCGATTGCCACTGTTAATCCATCACTGCTTATGCCTACGGAACCACCAAACCCATCAAAGCTAGAGGCTCCATCAATGTCGTCTCCGAGTTGCATCCAAACTTGAGCGGATGATAAAATGGGAAGAAAAATACAAAGAGCAGTTAGTCGAAATAATTTGTTCATCCTGTTAGTTTTTGATTGTTGGTATTAAAAATACTAATTCTAAGTAGATTACAACGTAATTGGGAAGGAGGGTTGGCAAAAGATCTGTAGGGTTATGGGTTTTAAATTGTTATTTGCCTTAATCACAACAATATTTCTCATGTTGCTAGCATAATATTGGGGTAAAAGCTTAGAAAAAATTAATTTAACAACATCTAACACTATTAAGATGAGGATTAAACACATATTTCTAACAGTAATTGCGGTAATATTTCTTCAACCAGTATTTGGCAACAACGCCAGCAAGCAACTTGCATTTACTCAGCTAAAAAGTTTAAATCATTTCTGGGAAGACCAAGATCTTTTTAATCCAGTTCTCGATCAAGAAATTGAAGTAATGAGCGAGGTTGAATTGATTCAGATGCACCTTTCTCTGGTAGAAGAAAAACTCAGAAGCACCGATACAGATCACCTATCTGTAAACCAACGAAAGAACCGATTGGCAGCTTTAGATATTTTGCATACTTATTGGAAAAACGGTGTGTTTCCACAGAACCTTTATCACACCGAAAGAACTCCTTACTTTATTGATGATTTTGGAACAGCATGCGCGGTCGGTCAGATAATTACAGAAACGGGTTATGCAGATGTGGCCAATAAAATTTCGGACGAAAACAATTATGGTTATTTAGAGAAGCTCTCTTTACAGTATGCTGAAATAGGAACCTGGGCCAATGCATATGGATTTACTTTGGATGAATTGGCGTGGATACAACCAACCTACTGTCAATGCCCATCAATTAATGCAGGAGATATTGTACCAGTTAGCGCTCCGGGAGAATGGGGTTGGGATGGTAATTACCTGCCAGACCCAGCTGGAGATGGATTAACAGGTCCTTTTTCGTACACCTACTATTACTGGTGGAATGGAGGATGGCAGCAAAATTATCATGAATGTTATGGCAATATCAGCTACCTAGAGGTGTGTGAGCTAGACACTGGATTAAACAAAGTTGTAGTAAAAGATGCCTCTGGAGATGAGTATGATTATATAGTTGATATCCCGTTGGCCAATGTACTTGATATCTCTATAGTTGTTACTCCCGACAACGGAGACTGTAATGGCACCGCAACTGCAACTGTTGCTGGTGGTGAATCATACAGGTATGTATTTCACTGGGGTACTTTTGATACTGGCAATTCTGCCGGCAATGATGTTAGAAGTGGATTATGTGAACAAACCCTTTCGGTTACGGTTACAGAAAAATATGCTAATCCAAATTACAACGGCAGTGGAGGTTGGGAAAGTCAATTTTCATATTATACAGGTTATACAAGTGTTGATATTCCTTATGATTGCGCATGTACTCCATCTCTTACTCCTGGTCAAATTATTCCAGAAACCTGCTACGAAGAGGGTGATGGGGCTTTTTCTCCCGATCCTGCTGGAGATGGCTTGGTAGGTCCTTTTACATATGATTTTTACAAGTGGGAGCATCTAAGTAGTCAATGGAACCAGCTAACAAGTTGTGATGGCAATGGTGACGCTACTGCGTGCAAACTGGAATCGGGACTGTATAGATGTATTGTAACGGACGGATCGGGTACCGATTATGATTATGATGTAAATGTTCCTTTGGCTGAGACTATGGACGTGGTGCTGGTAACAACGATGGACGATGGATCTTGTAACGGTGGTGTATCAGTTATTTCAGTTGACGGGGTTAATCCTCCGCCCGACGATTATTCGTATATGTGGAGCTTTGAGCCCAACTCCATGAATTTAGGAGAAACTATTTTTGATGATTTATGCAGTGAGAACATTACGTTGGTTGTAATGGAAGGAGGTGTTATGAACAGACCAATTGGATGTGGCGCGGGAATAGTAGAGACAGAAATACTTCCTGTTCCAACAGGGATTGATAACAACGAGCGTGATGATTATACCATTACCATCATTAATACCACAATAAATATTGAGGGTAATGGCAACGTAAGCGTCTACAATTTAAGTGGACAAGAAGTGGCTTCTTCAAACTTACCAGCAACTATAGATTTACAAAGTGGTGTTTACATTGTAAAAATAAACACGGAAGGAAAGCCTGTTATTCAAAAAGTACTTCTTCGTAATTAGGCTCCAAATCGTTTTTTTGAAATATTTATTATTGCTAACTCTATGCTAAATTATCGTGGCATCATGTCTAACGGATTGACTGCTCAGATGCTTGATAGACAAGAATTTAAATGCAAGAATGACGCCATGAAATTTAGGTTATGTGTGTGCCCAGTATGGGCATCTTTAATTTATCGAAAGGTAAATTATTAATCTAGAGGGTGCAAGTCCCTTATGGGCGAGGGTCGTGCCTCGAACCATTAGTCCGGAAATCACTGGTCACATTGTTCCGGTATGGGGTGGTCACATTGACCGGTTTTTCCACTAGAAAGAGCAAATACCGACTACAAAATTCGGTACTGACGGACAGGAACCGCATACGAGGCATATTTGATTGGGT
>JABSPQ010000271.1 GCA_013214205.1 Flavobacteriales bacterium | reverse complement strand
CTATGTGGTACATCTACAAAAATTTCATTACTTTGGTTGCTATTAACCAACTGTAATAAACGCAACATACAGTTGTCGTTGGGGCACATATAATGAAAGAAACACTAGAAATACTTGCTTTTGGACCGTTTGGAATATGGTTAATCCTTATTCCAATGATTATGATAATGAAAATAAAGTATTTCAAAGCAATAAGACATAATCGTTACCACGGGACCTCTGACTTGTTTTCTTTCTTAACACCTGAATGGTGGATTGCTGGGATAACATTTGGATTCCCAATATTTGGAAAAGAAGAAAATCCAGAAATTGAAAAAATTAAAACAAGTGCGAACAAAAGGTTATTTGCATTTTATGGAACCATTATTTTTCAGATAATAATTGTCGGAATCTTGACTATGATTTAATTAGCGGCTTATCTGGTGACAATGTGTTTTACTGATGAAATAATTATACTACAAAACAACGATGCCCCAACAAGCTGTATATTGCATTTTGACTGCGAGATGCACTAGCGTCTTGACAGTTTGGTGAATTAGTACCATTCATTTTGTAGGTGGTTACTTAAGGGTTTTGCAAGTTGCATCCTTGCTTCTGTTAGTTAGCTCCTCTCCTACTTAATTGTTAACTGCTGTGTGGTACATCTACAAAATTTCATTACTTTGGTGCTATTAAACAACTGTTAAAACGCAACATACAGTTGTCGTTACCACCAATTACAATGAGCAGACTATTTAAAATCTTAATTATATTTTTAGTAATTACAGTTGTAGGTTTAGTCTTCTCAAAACCTGTTTTCAGACCTTTTGAAAATACCGATACAATTATCAATAAAATTGGTTGCCGCTTATTTGAATTCAACGTTATTTCTGTAACAGCATTTGACAATATTGATTTAGACAACATTCAAATAAAAATACGTGATAAAATTGTTTTTAAAGACGGAAAACAGCGTCATAAAATTGGACAAGAACATGGATACTCAATTCTCGATATTTATTTCAAAGACCGTCTAATCGCTGTAATCGGACATATGAAAACAAATGACTGGTTCACCAATAAATACATTATAGAAGTTTCTAAGCAAGACAACAACTATATTGTAAAACATGAAATAACGGGACCTGACAGCAAAAATGATAACTTCCAAAAAAGGTATGTTTATAATGAAGAAAACAGCTTGATTCAGATTGACTATATGACTGAGAATGGTAATATTTATAATACTGAAAAAAAAGGTGGTAACAATCTGTAATATTGCATTTTGGTCGCAAGCAGTTTTAGCTATTTGACAATTTATTCAGTTAATGCCATTCATTTTGTAGGTGGTTATCTAAGGGCTTTGCAAGTTGCATCCTTGCTTCAGTTAATTAGCTTCTCTCCTACTTAATTGTTAACTGCTGCGTGGTACATCTACAAAATTTCATTACTTTGGTGCTATTAAACAACTGTAATAAACGCAATATACAGTTGTCGTTGGGTGTCATCCGAAAAGCAAAATATAAAATGATTCTTTTCTCGATTTTAGCATTAATTATTTTCTTTTCAGCCAAACGAATTGAATGGGTTTCTAACTGGTATAATAAAATTATCAGTCAACCCTTTAACTATAGAATTTTATTAGGCTTATTAGTAATTGGCTTTCTATTAAAACTT
>JABSPQ010000270.1 GCA_013214205.1 Flavobacteriales bacterium | reverse complement strand
CTTGGGGGGCTTTCAGCAGAACTTGGGGCAGAAGCAGCTGCATCACTCGTTTGTTCTGAGCTTGGGGGAGTTTTTTGAAGGCCAGCTTTATGAGATGCTATTTGGACTACATTATCAGGTGGTGCATCAGTCTGCACTTTTCTCTTGTTGGGCTCGGGTGGCTTGTCGGATTCCGACAAGAGTTTTCCGTAATGTTTAAAAAGGCTTGTATGATATACTCTATGCTCGCTAAGAATTTTCTCTGCTTGTTCAACATTACTCTTTAAGGAAGGACTTTCACGGAACAATTTAACCATATCCTCTAAAGATTCAATTGTTTCTCTCGATTCTCGTAATTTTGATTTATTTTTCATAATACTATCGCTATTTTCACTTGTTTGAAGACGTTTTAAAGTTGTGGTAAGTTTCTCTATCTCTTGTTTTTTAAATGTTTTGTGACTTTTTGTATGAAATACCTTGTGTGCGTCTAACGTTTTTTGTGCACGATCACATAAATCATTTCGTAGACCATTATAGGATTTCACAAGTAGACTTAATTCGTCACGAACCTCTCTTGATTTCCTAAGTTTTCTTTTAGAACTTCTAATGTCATTTGCATCTTTAAAACTGAACTTCATAGTCTCACTAGATACGAGTTCAGATTCTTTTATAGCATCTTTTAATTGTCGTGAAGCCTCGTCTACGACGCTCTGAACAGTTTCTATTGCTTCTGTCACATTTTTCATTCCTTGTTTCCACTCAGTTTGTAATTCGACATTGTCAGAAAAACTATCTTTTATTTCCAAATTAAATTGATTAAGTCCTTTTTTCTTGTCTAAAAGGAAATCCAATTGATCTTGTGGAAGATCAATTGAAAAAGCTTCAGATAAATCTGATGCTACTTTAATTTCGGCTAGTAATCTATTTTTAGCAGCTTCATCTTCTTCATCAGATTTCTTTGACTCAGTAGGCGAAGCATTTACAAGACTTTGTGATTCTGGAGGTGCATTGTGTGCCTGTTCAGACTGTGGGGAGGTTGCTGAGGGAGAAGCCTCAGATAGATGTTCTTTTATCCTTAATAAACATCTCTCTATTTGGGGGTTAAACCTACTTTTTTCCATATTTGTTAACATTAACTGAGCATTTTCAAGTATTTGTTTCTGTGAATGTATCTCAATGCTATCAGCACTTTTTCTAAGTTCAGGGGAGGCATTAGATGGAAGTACTAAAACATCTGATTTAAGCGTGTTTTTCACAAATAAACCAATAAACAAAGTCCCATCTGCATGTTTATCAACACACCAACCTTCCTTCTTATTATTAGTATGTTTACCCAATCCAAATCTCTCACCTGCTGATTTGTCTGTACTCTTACGAACTTCATAACCATCCCCATCTTTAGCTATGGTTATATAGCTTTTTTCAGATTCTGGGCTTGGGGGTTGTCCTTGTTTTACGTAATTACCTATCATTTCATCGCCATCATCTTCAGAATCACTACCAGCTTCTACTTCAGACTCTGTGTCGGCAGCTGGCGGAACTGCCACTTGGACTACACGATCAAGTCGTGCCTCAGTTCCTCCCGGACTTCTGG
>JABSPQ010000269.1 GCA_013214205.1 Flavobacteriales bacterium | reverse complement strand
AGGATGAGCTAATTACACAGCCGATACCTGTAAAATGGTATCACTACTTCGAAGAGCCGTATGAGTCGAGAGGTTCACGTACGGTTCTGTGAGAAGTTAGGGGTGAAATTCCCCTGGCTTACTCGACTACCTTTTCGTTTTATTAATTCAATTGTTATGTTTTACTCTCACAAATTTAGCATTGTCAGCATGAGTTTTTAGAACTCTGTGAAATACTGCGATTTATTGGGATCTGATTAGATTTCGATACAAAATGT
Source organism: Flavobacteriales bacterium (assembly GCA_013214205.1). Classification (GTDB taxonomy): domain Bacteria; phylum Bacteroidota; class Bacteroidia; order DT-38; family DT-38; genus DT-38. The sequence continues at coordinate 1,928 of JABSPQ010000269.1, read as the reverse complement.
AACTTACCGTTATTGGTGATGCCTGCCGAAGGCCTTACACAAACATAACATATAAAATTGCAAAGTTAAATTTTGATTTGTCTTGATAGTTTGATAAGTTAGATCAGTGGACGTTAGCAAAAAACGAGGTTGTAAATATTATTAGAAAGAATTAATTAAAGAAATCTCGAATAACAAACTTCAAAATGTTTGCTTCTTTGACTACGTAGGTATTAAAAACCTAGATATTCTTAGAATCAAGATAAATCAATAGGATAGAACCTGAATTATTGATAATTAATCCAATAATCAGTTGATTAAAAAAAATTAAAATTTATGTAAAATATAAAACAGAACAAATGGAAATAAACAAACAAATAAGTAAGCAGTTATTGTCTTATTCTGCAGCAGCTGCTGCTGTAATGGTTAGTACAAGTGTAAATGCAACAATTCGAGTAAATCAAGACGGTTTAATGCTTCCAATGGAAGTTACAGGAGGCTTTGATCTAGATTTTAATAATGATGGGATTGATGATTTGAATATGCAATTAAATTCATCTTCTAATGGAAGTGAGTTTTTTCTGACAAATTTCAGCTCTCCATTATTCTTTGGAGAGCTACGAAACGGAAATAGCTTCTATGCTAGAGTAAATGGGAGTAGTAATAGTATTATGATTACCTCTGGTAATTATGCATCAGCACTAGCTTCGGCTAATCCATCAAGCGGAAGTGGATCACCTAGATTTATTTCTGCTGGTAAATCATTTAAGAATGGTTCAAATATCCTAAATAATGGAACTTTCAATGAAACTTCAAGGGTAGTTAGAATTGTTTCCAGTTATGGTCCACAAACATATTCCAATCTAACAACTGGGTTTGCTGGTTCAAAAGACAAGGGTAATTTTACTCCAGGAACGGAAAGCTATTTAGGAATGAAATTTATAGATGGAGATAATAATTTCTACTATGGTTGGGCTCAATTTAAAGTAGATCATGCTGCCTTTCCTGAAAGACCCAAATTGTGGTTGGTTAACTATGCATATGAAGATGCAGCGGGAAACGGGATTGGAGCTGGTATGACTGAGGCAACAGGAGTGCAAGTAAGAAAAGGTAGCAAGGCTAATATTTACAGTTTTGGAAGGAATATTCATATAAATAAAACAAACAAAGGTTCAAGGATAGAAGTATATAATTTAGCAGGTAAGCAAGTGTATAACGGAAGTACTAATGGAAGTAATCATATTATAGATATGAGGGGCCACAACGGGATGCATATTGTAAAAGTGGGTAATTCTTCAAAGAATGTTTATGTGAACTAAGCTTTATGAAAATATTAAAGTTAAAGGGAGTTTGGCACATGCTGAACTCGTTTTAATTTTATTTAAACTATGAAATAACCAATAAAATCAACTCTATTAATAAGGGAATGGGTAAATGCAATTTACATTGTAAGTGTTTGGATGTTAATCATCTTTTACCTTTACACAGAAAGTACTCAAGATGTGTTCAAAAAGATCTTCTGTAGCGTTTGAAAACTAGATGATTCTTAGTGTGGAAATGAAAGGTAACGTTTAGTATATGGCAAGTAGGGCAGTAAAAGCGATGAACTTTCAAGTTTGCTCTGAGCCAAAACGTTGTATTTTGTTTTTAATTTATTCATTTTAAAAGCCAAATCAACGATTTGGCGGTGTTTGGAAATAGCACTGAACTTTCGTTAAGCACAAAACGCCCTATTTGCTATATACATTGTGTGTGCCCAGTATGGGCATCTTTAATTTATCGAAAGGTAAATTATTAATCTAGAGGGGGCAAGTCCCTTATGGGCGAGGGGCGTGCCTCGAACCATTAGTAAGCTGCAAGGTTGCTAACCGTGAGGTTTGGACTGAAGAAAGCAGGACTACAAATTTCGGTACTGACGGACAGAAACCGCATACGAGGCATAGTTGATT
>JABSPQ010000027.1 GCA_013214205.1 Flavobacteriales bacterium | reverse complement strand
TGACGGTGCACTAGAAATAGACAACAACCTAATTGAGAACTCCATTCGCACTTTGGCCATAGGACGAAAAAACTATCTCTTTGCTGGTTCTCACAATGGAGCTAAAAGTGCGGCCATGTTCTATTCCTTTTTTGGAACATGAAAAAAGAACGATGTTAATCCTTACCTATGGCTCAAAAAAGTACTTGACATCATACCCGAGCACAAAGTGAACAAATTAGAGGAGTTGCTACCGCAAAACCTTAAACCGGAATAAGTCTACAATTGTAAATTGAAAAGAGATTCCTATATGTAGTTGGTAGGATGCTTACCTTTTTATTAGAAAGCGCCTCTTATTTTTTCAGAAATTTCTGTCAATTTTTCCTTCGACACTTCCAATTTAGGTCTCGAGAAATTAATGTCCTGTACACTATTTAATGGAATAAGATGAATATGTGCATGTGGCACTTCTAAACCTATTATAGCAACTCCTATTCGCTCGCAAGGCATTACTTTTTCAATTGCTTTCGCAACTTTTTTGGAGAACACATTTAATTCAGCCAAGAGATCATCTTCTAAATCAAATATATAATCAACTTCTTTTTTAGGAACAACCAATACATGGCCAAGCGCCAACGGCATAATGTCTAAAAAAGCAAAGCAATTCTCTGTCTCTGCAATTAAATGACAAGGAATTTCGCCTGCAATTATCTTAGAAAAAATAGTTGCCATTTTAAAGAGAGATATCCAAAATCTCGAAATTCATTACCGCACCAGACGGAACTGAAATAGCAACTTTGTCGCCTTTCTTTTTCCCCACAAGACCTTTACCTATAGGAGAATCAATAGATATTTTACCTTTAGGAAAATCAGCCTCTTTCTCTGCTACCAAAGAATAGGTCATTTCCATTCCGTTATCAATATTCTTAATTTTTACTTTTGAAGAAATAACTACACTTGAAGTATCTAGTTTTGATTCATCAATTAATCTAGCACTAGCCATCAATGCCTCTAATTTAGAAATCTTTAATTCTAAAAGTGCTTGATCTTCTTTGGCTGCATGATATTCCGCGTTTTCCGACAAATCACCTTTATCTCTAGCGTCTGCAATTTGTTTTGAAATAAAAGGTCGATCTACTGCTTTGTTCGTGTGTAGTTCGTTTTTAAGATTTTCGAGTCCTTCTTTAGTATAATAGGTCAGGCCAGCCATAATTTGCTCTGTATTAATTTCTTAGGTAATAAAAAAAGAGTCACTAAATGACTCTTCCTCTTCAAATATATAAAATAATGATCAGACTTACATCAAAAAACGTAAACCAATTGTATGCGATCCATTGAACGGATTGGTATTACGATATGAGTATTCAAGGGATACTTTACTTCCTTTTCCTGCCTTTAAATCAACTCCAAATCCTGCCGTAAGCCCAGTATAAGCCGTTGTTCGAATATCATCATCCAATAATCCTTCTTCATAAACATACCCTGCTCTTATCTTAAATAACTTCTTAAATCCATATTCAAAACCAACTCTAATTTGATCACTCAAAAATGAATTCGAAGTAAAGTTAGATGACACCACCAACCTATGGTCGGTTGGATTATCAAAAGATGTAGTATCATTAGGGTTAAAATAAAACACATATGTTGCACCAATATTAAGTAAAGAAGGTAATTCGTTTTCTACTGATGGCACATCTACAGCTTGTGTTGCCGTATTGTGATCTGCTTGAAGAATTATTCCTAACCCAGTACCTCCATATTGGATACGTGGACCAACATTTCTTAGTGCAATTCCAAATTTAAATTGCCCCATTTTACCAGTTACGTATTGGATTCCTGCATCTAGAGCAACTCCCTTAGCAGAAAGGTCGGATAAGGATTCTGAAATAATTTTTACTCCAACTCCACCATAAATACTATTAGAGAAGATTTTAGCATACGAAAATCCTATTGTATTGAAGCTAACATTGTAGTTTCCAATTCCACCTTCTGGCAAACCAACTTGTGTTCTAAGAATATCTCCAAAGGACATAGACACTAGGCTTATTCCTAAAACACCTTCTTCGCCCACTTTTTGCGAAATTCCAAGCGCATTAATTTTAATATCGGAACCTACCAACCATTGAGAGTTGTTGTATATCACTTCCGTTTTTTTAGTAAATGCTAATCCTGCCATATTATGAGAAGTAGCTTCCAACCCCCTAACCGAAGCTGTATTTGAACCACCCAACGCCGAAGATGACGCCCAAGGATTGATTAAAAGCTCATAAGCTCCTGCTTGACCAGATCTGTCTTTATTACCAGCTTGTACTCCTAGAGCTACAAGTAAAAAACAAAATAAAATTTTATATCTCTTTCTCATCATATATTTTATAATCCACTAAAATCAAACGGTCTCATTGCTCCGAACCATTTTAGTGTTCGCTCGCCATGCTCGTATCCATTGACATGTATAATGTATAATCCCGATGAAATTGGAATGTTCGCCAAATTCTTCAAATCCCAGTCCATGAAGGTAAATTCATCATCATCCTTTTCAAGTCTTCTTACCATTACACCATCAATTGTATAGATAGAAACTGTACATCTATTTGGTAAGTTGGTTATTCTAATAGTAGTCTGAGAACCTCCACTTTCATAATCAGAAAATCCATAGTAAGGATTAGGTACTGCCGTTATATTTGCCAGTGCCGCAGTTGCTGAGTCCGCATTGTCTTCCTCTGCATATATATCATCCGTACAGAAAGTATACATTGGCCAGTTATCATTTATTGCATCATCAGAACCCTCTTCAAACACCCCAGAGTAATATTGCTCATAAGGTTTTTGAACCCTGATTTTGATTGTTACATCAGTAGACATAAACTTCTCCTGATCTGCTACAATCGGAATCGCTGTCCACATTAAGTTTCTAAAGAATGCTCTTTTTGCCGGAGCACCACCATCAAACTGGTCAAATAACGTTCCAATGAAATTACATGAATCATAACGAGTCATAAACTCCTTTTTGAAGGCTCCACCCGCATCTGCTTTACCTCTACTGTTTACAACATAGATGTAATGCTTTCCTCCAAATTTGTACGAGAAACCATCTGAAATTTCACCCGTTGGATTCCATAACATGTCACCACCGTTTTCACTCTTCAACCACGACGACTCACCGAACATGATATTAAGACGCTCACCTGTTTCAACATTAACTGCATATCCAGGGAACCATCCTTTACCATTTCCTGTTCCATCTGGGTTACCATTCTTATCAACAGAAGGAGCAGATCTTGGCATTAATTTATATGCGTCTCCATCGGTAATAGTAGTTTCAGTATCAGGATAATCTTCAATTAACGCTGGATCGTCAGCAGTTTCTAATACAAAACATCTAGACCATTTACTTTTATCAGAAGTGATAACAATATCAACACTGCTAAGCACTTGAAGTCCTTCGTCTCCGTAATCTGAATGCAAGGCATCAAATCGAGTGGCTGGACCACTTGTTACCTTATTATTAGATCCATCGTTTCCTCTAAAAGCAGCAAGATGATACGGCGCAAACCAGCCTTCAATTACATATTCGAAGTTCTCCCATGGATCATACATTTTTGTAAGTGGATCAGCCTCTTTCTTAAGTCCTTCAGGATAATCGCCATTAAATACTCCATCAAGATCTCTTAGTACCTGACCTGATCTAATCCAGTTAAACGGACTTCCTTGATCTTCATCAGCAACACCTGACAACCAAGCATTACTTGAATCAGCAAATTCTATTGAAGAACCAATATAGCCATTGGCTCCTTGCTTTTCTAAACCAGGATTTTCAACCTGATTAATTGAAACCGATAACCCCCATTCTAAAATTAGTTGCTCATAAGGTGTACTAATTGGAACAGTAGAATATATTGTATCCGTAGTACCATCCATCCAAAGTTTCCAAACAGCATTGTCAAGGTTGCCGTCATTTAATGTATCTACTAATTGTATTGTGAAACAACCTTTAGGAACTTTATTAGGGTCGATTACAGATATGTTTAATGGTCCACTACCTGGTTCGTAGGTTAAATTTTCTAAAATCCCGTCTTCTTCAGCAAGAATTAGGTTTCTTGTTTCCGCAGATATATTTAAAAAATTACCACCGTTACCATGACCTTCAACTCTTGTAATGGCAGGTCCATCTCCATAGTTAGATCTAATTACATCACCAGAAACTGGTTTGTGAGGAATTCCAATTTGAGTTTCAATTGCACCATTAGCAGTTTGTCTACTTGCTAAATATGGTTTTTGCTGACCATCTAATGCAGTTACATCTAACGGATCGTAATCTTTATAATTATTATATCCGTATGCTATTACAATAAAGTAGTAAGCTTTATTATTTACTAACGTTTTATTAGTGATAGCAAATAAATCAGAAGTAACTCTGAAAGAGTGACCAATTCCATTGTCTTCACCATCCACCATCAATGATGGTACTGGAGAACCTAAATCCTCATCAAAATCATAGTTAATCAACCTATCAACACCATCCTTAAGATCACATTGAAAAGCCAATCTAGCTAACTCAACATTAGCTAAATCTGAAACAGATACAGCAGCATCTCTAACTTGATAAACTTGATAACCTTGAAATTTATAGACAGAGTAGTTTTCGAATAATTCAGCACTATCTCTAACTGCTTTCCAAAGTCTATGCCCTGGAGTGTAGTATACTTTGTTGTCGATTACTACTGAATCTGGAATTAATATTGCAGGATCTTTAACACTAAAGCTTTCTTTGTAATTGTTCGAAATCTTACTGTTTGAAATAAAGATGATTAATTCTTTATCTAATTCTGCAAATTCAACGTCGGGTGCATTAGGACCTTCAAGAACTCGGAAACAGTTATCAAATAATCTTTGTGCCTTGTCGTCTGCTAAAAACACTAATTCAACAGAGTGCCATGGATCTCCTGTAGTTGTTCTTGCCCAAACAACTCCAAAAGTAATATCATTAATTTCACCGGGATCAAGTGTAAATGGTCCAGAAGACTGTATACTCGATCTATCTCCAACCGAATTTGCAGTACCACCGTTTCCAGTAAGTTCCGTCCAGTTAGATGTACTACTACCAGGTGTAATACCACTAGTACCCCAATTTAATGGATCTGTGTTTCCTGGGAATGCAAAATCTGTTACAACATCATCCGGTAAAACAGGGTTGTTATGACCTGTTCCTCCATGAATCATTGGTGTTTGATCTTTCCAAGTTCCACGCATTATGTTATAGAACTCAAAATCTTGTCTAGGTGGTCCATTATAACCACTAGCACCAGCTGAGAAATTCACATAGATGAATCTCCTCATTCCATACCTTTCATTATCAACAATGGTATCTCCGTATCCAATTCCGTTCAATGCCTGGTTCTCACCAATACCAATATCGTTAGCTAAACCATCGTCATCTTGAAACGGTCCTTCAAAATAATCGACACCAACACAAGGAGGATTTTCTCCATATACTTGATAATTTGGAAGTGGCCCATCAACAACATCACCATTATAGCAGTATGCCAGTCCTCTAGGAACGTGACAACCAATATAATCATCATCGTATCCACCTAAATCTGTTTCAGCAAATATTGCAAAGTAAGTATCTGTAAGTACGAACGATGATCTGTTGTGTAGTTCGTAATTATAGAAGGTCATGTTATTAAGTTCATCATTAGTGGCAAAACAGAACGCTTGTGCTCTAATTTCCATACCAATTTGTTGACCTCTAGATTCCGTATGTGCATTTCCTGCATCATTAAATACCCACCAAAGTGTTTGGTCACCAAATAATGTAGTTGGATCGTTTGGCCCACAGCCTACTGATCCCGTAAGATCATACCAAGGGTAATCAGGATTATTTTTTGGTGATCCTAATGGATCATATTTTAAATCGCCGTTACCATCGAAAAAAGGTGCTAAAAATGGATGCTCATCTTTAGATTGATCGCCGTGTGCTGGCCAGTTAACAATAATATCAGGAACACTATATTCTGTATAGTCCTCTGGAGTTTCTTTCCAAGCTAAAAATTCTAATACTTCTGGTTTTGTAATTTCAAATATCTGATCATAATCCAAACAAGTTTGCTCACTAACAGACGCGTTTACCGTACTCAATGGGCCTGGCCACCAATCGTCTCCATCAACCCTATAAGTTAACGCTGCAACTTTCTTTTGACCATTAATATCCGTACCAGCTAACCATAAGCCACCTGTACTTAACACACCTGCTTCTTGATTTTTAGGAACAATGTAATTGGTTGTGTACAATTTCTCATACCACATATCGCCATATGAGTGAACATTGGCTCTTACGTTATTCAAGCTTAAGTCTGAAGATGCACTTCCTGGCTGACAACCTGCAGCTTTAGAAATTCTACTTTGAGCTCTAACTTGCCCTTTAACTTGCATTCTTGCAGCATACTCTGCCCTCGATAAATCTCGCAGGTCTTGACCAGATGCAATCATCCCACTGGCTACTACAGCAATGATTGTTGCTCCAAAAACTACATAAAATTTAAACTTCTTTATCATAATCTATTTCTTAAAAGCTGAATTGCACACCTAAGTTTACTCTCCTTGGAGACATGTATCTACCAGGATTAGCTAATGATGCGTTATAGTAATCTATATAAGAATCTGGGTTCAATTTTTCCTGAATTTGAAGTTCTGCCTCAGATGAATTTAACCAGCCATCATCATGTGGGTTGCCAGTAAAACCATATAAAGAACTAGGAAACTTAAGATTCAAGATGTTAAACACTTCTAGGTAAGCATAACCATAAATCCAAGCACCTTCTTTTTTCTTCTTTTTACCTGCAACAACTTTCTTATGATCATCGTCTCTATAGCCTAAACCAAATTCGAATTCTCTACTAAAGGTTACATCGATAGTAAATGTCCATGGGTAACGTGCTCCGTTAACACTTCCTTTCAAACTACTAGAACCACCTCCCACTTGAGTTTCTGTTGCTCTACGTTGAAGCGAATAAGGCTGACCCGATCCTCCAACTACTTTAAGGTTAACTCCAGAGTTAGCAAACACTTGAAATCCTTTACCCGGTTTCTTCGCATCGGCTGTTTCTTCAGTACCACCAATTGCTTCCTCTGTTGCATCCGACTTGTTCTTTTTCTTCTTGTCACTTGCATCTTTTGGACCACCAATAACCCAGCCTTCATATTTAGCAGAAACATCCGTTTGATAATCCATGCTCATAGATATACTGTGACGTCTGTCGAAGTTAAGAGGTATTAAGATTCTTAAGTTTTCTAAACCACCTTGTATATATTGTAAACCATCATTTGCATTAGAACCAGTTCCATCGGCAAAGGCTAATGTATAGTTCAACTGACCACTAATTCCAGTGCCACCAATCTTTCTAAGATCGTATCCAATTGTTCCACCTTTTGTTGTAGAGAAGTCAATATTTCCTGTTGTGTAATACAAAGTTGGAAACGCTCCCGTTACAGCAATTGCTTGAAGTTGATTTCTCATCTCTCTATAATAAGCGGTAAACTTAAGTGCCGATTTTTGAGTTAATGCTTGTTGGAAACCTAATTCATAATCAATTGTTAATTCTGGTTTCAATCCAGGATTACCTAATCTACTACCTGGTGTAGACCTTAAGTATAAGTATCCCAAGTATGGGAAAGTGTTATTACTCTGAGGTCTCATAGATAATCTATCGTAGTGAGCAAAGAATAAAGCTTCATCAGATATTGGGAAAGAAAAAGACAATCTAGGACTTACATTAATTTGAGGGATGTAATCTTCGAATGCTGATGAATTTATATCGTTGTTTTGAATAACCTCTTGATCTTCTTCAAACAATGGATTAATACCTGTTCCAGACTCTATAGAAGATGCACTGTTTACTTCTAACCCAGAACTATTGTACCATGTATCGCCATCTCTATAACCCATAATTTTGTTTGGGTCTTTGTAGTTGTCTACATATACCTTATAGTCATCACCAATATTACCAGGAATAGAAGATTTCATATTGGTCAACTCACTATTTGATAAGTCTTGAACCTCTCTAATGTTAAATAATGAGTACTTATCTTTTAATACAGGTTGGTTGTTGTCGAATCTATCAATTCTTACACCAGCCGTAAAGAATAAATCTCTAAAAGCAAATTCATCTTGGATATAAAATGCAGCGTATAACGGATCCAATGATGGGATTTCTCTTTTATAATTCCCAAAATCATCTTTGGCAGTAAAGAAATCATCTACCGAAGTTTTTCTCGTCATTTTGTTACCCATGTGGTCGTATCCATAATAACCAACCACTGCACTGTTTGTATTAAACAATTCATCTGCACTAAACATATCTAAACTATAGATATCTGGATCGTATTCATCTACGTTTAACATATCCAATTGTCCAACACCCAATTGGTTTCTGAGGTTATAATCAAAATAGTTTTGAGTTTCGGCATTGTAAATTCTGTCGAAGTTTACTGTATCAAGAAATACTTCATCACCATTAGCATCTAATGTAGTTACATAATTAGGTGTATTAAGATCCAACTGCAGGATATGGAAATTCGCGTTGTTTCTCATAATTTGCCATAAACCTCCTGGTGCTACCCAAAAGTCACTATATGATCTTTTCTCAAGCTCAAATCCCATTGTAATGGCATGTGCTTTATCGATAGATCGTCCGATATCTACAGAGATATTACCTGTACTTCTAATCTGGCTATACTGAGTTTTATAATACTCACCTAAAACCGCACCTTGATTTGTATACATACCATATACACTACCTGGCCCAGCTCCATTTAGTTTTCCACCACCTTCTTGTACTTGTAAAGAGTTTTCGTAATTACCCTCTACTTCATCACCTTTAAAGTCGTAATATTGCGATGTATAAGCCGACAATATTGGATTTGCTGTACCAGCCGTGTACTCATACAAAGTATCCTTATAGTTATCTTGTATTTCGGCGGTAACAATTACTGGCAAAAATCCTGTATAAAAAGTATCCGTTTTATTTACATAAGTAGCTTCTCTGTATGTTTTGAAAGTACCGATATGTCCGTAATCAAAGAAATTTTCCTTGTGCTTCTCATTCATACTTTTACTCCACTGTTCAGAATAATCCGCCTGGATTGTATAATTGATATTTTTGAACATCCTTGTAGTGTCGGCCGCTCTTGCAGAATCTGGTTTTATTCTATGCGTGAACTTACCAAATACCCTCCAAGTACCATCGTGAGATATTTCTCTTGGTTGATTATAGTTGAACATCATTGTACCTCTACCCATTGGTCGTGCCATATCATATGCATATGAACCACCGAAAGTAATTGTAGTTGATTTAGATGTGTTAATATCGATTTTACCTGATACGTTTACCGCAAAATCTTGAGACATTGCTTTGTTCACTTCTTCCATATCGGAAGCTCTTAAGTACTCCGCTGAAATAGCTGTACCATTTTTTTGAAGCACCAACGGATTATCTATCAATTCTGCTAAAACATCGTCCTTAATTCTTTTGTTTGGAAACGCAGAAGTTCCATAGTTAGGATCGACATATGTTTGCCCACTTACAAAGTAACTAATGAATGGTTTTTTAACGATGCTATCTTGCTTAATAGCTTGCGCAGCGGCTGTTTTTGCTTTATCAACAACTTGAACCAACGGCCCACCAACACTTCCTCCAAACAGGTTAACACCTCCTATATCCCAATAATCACTTGCAGCAAGTCTGGTAAACATTTCAACACTTGCAAAAAACTCACTTGAAGCACCTTTTGTTGTAACACTAATGATACCACCAGTTGCATCACCATACATAGGAGGCAAACCTCCTAAGATAATTTCTACTTGATCGATTGCAGACTGTGGTAAATCTAAATTACCAATAACTTTAATTCCATCAATATAATACACAGTAGCATTCGGACGCGCACCCCTGATACTTTCAATTTGTCCATCATTAGACACAACACCACCTGTAATTGTTGCTGCTGACTCAACACCCCGACCAGGCATTCGTTTTAAGGCTTCCCCATCTACTACAGTAGCTGATCCACCCTTCTTATCAATCAGTGGTACTTCGAATGCTACAATCACAACATCGTCTAGTTTTATACCACCACCAGAAGTCATTTTTAAATCTAAAATCATGATTCCTGAACTGATTCTAACACCAGTCATTTTCAATGATGGATAACCTACAAACGTAGCCTCTATATCATATGTACCCACGGGAATCGCCCTTATACTGTATTCTCCGTTAAAATCGGTTGAACCACCAGCGACAGTATTGCCACCTCTTGTAACTACTACATTAGCAAATGGGAGTGTCTCGCCTGTAGCGCCATCTGTTAATTTACCTTTTATGGCACCGTTACCACTTTGAGAAAAACCTTGTACACTGGCACAAAGTATTGACACGACGAAAACTAATCTCTTTAATAATATCATTTGAATGCTCGCTTTTTTCAAGGACGTAAATATATAAAATATCTGGGCAGTCTTAAGTAAACTTACACTTTTTATTGCCCTATCTACGATTAGTTTTACCACTTCCTGTTGTATTAAAATTCTCTTCAAACTATCTGAATCAAAGATTATAAGTCTTTACAAATTACATCCTTGAGTACGACTCCCGCTATTTGACTGGGGTATCGCATTTTAACCCAAATACTTGTTTTAATTATTAAAAGTTATTTCTAATACCCCAAACAATATTTACTACCCTAAATCAATCCCGTCCTAAACGAAAAAGAGATTAAAAAAATAGAGAGTTAATTTTACGTATCTCAAATTATCTTTGAGCTGCACAACCCCAAACGCCCTCTCTATGTCAAACATAACATTATTTGGTCAAATAGTTCAGAAATTAGATCGCTCAATTTTCAATAATTTACACTTAACGCAGCAAATCTGAAAGTTGCATTTATTACTTGAATTTAGGAAAAAAGAAAAACCTCCCAATATTACTCACCAGGGGGCTTTTCAACTTCTAATGATTTTTAAGCATATTTTACTGTTGAATCAAGGCCTTTAATAGGTTCTGGATTTTATTTAGGACGGGGTTGACCCTAAATAATTTATAAAATTATTTTTTTCTTTCAAAACAAATGCTAAAACGGGGGTCTGCTCAGTTTTTTCTGAGTCCTAACCTTCTGTTTCTGTTGGTTTTTCTTTTGATGTCCTGATTTCTTTTTCTGCTTTCTAAAATCACTTCTTTTCTGATTATTTCCTTGACTTCGCTTGTTATCGCTTCTTCTATTTACACTTTTTTGCTTGCGCTTCTTGTTCCTATCAGACAGCTTAGGTCTAGGCCCACCCGTATTTTCCTTCTTAGCTTTGCGTTTGTTTTTTTTCATATCCTTCCGAGCACCCTTACTCTGAAGTTCTTTATGATGTTTTTTATAATTTTTCTTTTCGGCCTTTTTATCTTTCTTTGCTTGTTTCCAGGTCACGTTCCGACTGGGATCCACACCGGCCTGCTGACCATACGACTGCATGGTGAATAGTAAAATAAAAAAACCAATTAGATAGATGCTTCGTATCTCCATAATAACTCTCAAAACAATAATTATTCCACGCTAAACATGAGTTGCTTCTGTAAATTTTATCTTTTCTTTCGAACTTTTATAATAATTAGCCTGATTTTTACGCTTTAATATGATTTTCTTTTACAATGAGGTTTAGCATTTTTATATTATCGTTGATCGCAATATTAGCATCATCATGCCGCAAGGACTCTGACGTTGAATACATTCCGGATGTGTATGTAAACATTACCATCTTCCCAACTAATCCATCGAAGATAGAACTTAATGCAGTTGGTGGCTGGATAGAGATTGAAGGAGGTTCGAGAGGGATTATAATTTACCGCGCCACCAATGAAGATTTTGTTGTATTTGACCGACATTGCCCCTACGACGTGAACAATACTTGCGGAAAGGTAACCATGAACAACCAGAATTTATTTGCGGTTGATAGTTGCTGTTCTTCTCATTTTTTAATTTTAGATGGAAGCGCATACAGCGGACCAGCTACTTTACCTCTTAAGCAGTACAACACTAATTGGGATGGCAATCAGCTTGTTATTTTTAATTAAAAGAGGCCATTATCAATAATGACAATGGCCTCTTTAATAGGTTTTAATGTTTTAATATCTGTAGTGGTCAACTTTATAAGGACCTTCAATTTTCACATCAATATAATCAGCTTGTTCTTGCGACAAGGTTTCCAGCTCAACACCAATCTTAGCTAAGTGCAATCTGGCCACTTTCTCATCTAAATGCTTTGGCAACATATACACTTCATTTTTGTAAGCATCCGTGTTGTTCCATAACTCTAATTGAGCTAACGTTTGATTTGTAAACGAATTACTCATTACAAAAGAAGGATGCCCTGTTGCACAACCTAAGTTTACCAATCTACCTTCTGCTAAAAGAAAAATAATTTTACCGTTAATCGTGTACTGATCCACTTGCGGTTTGATGGTATCCTTAGTGTCACCATACTTCCCATTTAACCAAGCCATGTCAATTTCGTTATCAAAATGCCCGATGTTACAAACAATCGTTTGATCCTTCATTGTTTCAAAATGCTTTCCTTGAATAATGTTAAAGTTACCTGTAGTAGTAACAATAATGTTTGCCTCCTTACAGGCATCATCCATTTTCTTTACTTCAAAACCATCCATTGCAGCTTGAAGCGCACATATTGGATCTATTTCAGTAACAATAACTCTTGCACCTGCACCTGCTAATGAAGCAGCAGAACCCTTCCCAACATCGCCATAACCTGCAACTACAGCAACTTTTCCTGCCATCATTACATCCGTAGCTCTTCTAATTGCATCTACTAAAGATTCTTTACATCCGTATTTGTTATCGAATTTAGATTTAGTAACAGAATCATTTACATTGATTGCTGGCATTACTAATGTACCTTCTTTCATTCTATCATACAACCTGTGTACACCAGTTGTAGTTTCTTCAGATAATCCTTTAATACCTGCACACAATTCTGGATATTTATCAAACACCATGTTTGTTAAATCGCCACCATCATCTAAAATTAAATTTAATGGTTTACCATCTTTAAAACCCATAATTGTTTGATCGATACACCAATCAAAATCTTCATCACTCAATCCTTTCCATGCAAAAACAGGAACTCCTGTTACGGCTATTGCAGCAGCGGCTTGATCCTGTGTAGAGAATATATTACAAGACGACCAAGTAACCTCAGCACCTAATGCTGTTAATGTTTCAATTAATACTGCTGTTTGTATAGTCATGTGCAAACATCCAGCAATTCTTGCCCCTGATAACGGTTTTGAGTCTCCAAACTCTTTTCTTAAGCTCATTAAACCTGGCATTTCTGCCTCAGCAATTGTTATTTCCTTTCTCCCCCATTCAGCTAAAGAGATGTCTTTAACTTTGTATTTTTCAGTTTGATTTACCGCTGTATCACTCATTATAAATTGATTTAATTTACTTATTAATTATTCCTAAACTTTTACGAATTCTTTTCGGCTAGGTTTGCCTTTGGGACTATTATTTATCTTTCCAGATAAATTCACCTTTTTTGTTGATGTATCCTTGGGTTCCAGTTTTCCTGTCACCTATTCTTACTTTAGCAAAGCCATCTTCATTAAACTCCGATGGATACTCAAATTGAGGAAAGATTACATAATCACCTTTCTTATCAATATATCCCCACTTATCTGTTTTACTTCCACTCTTTTTAACGCATGCTAAACCGTTGGCATAATGATGTGCTCCAAAATACTTAGGATTAACTACATAGCTTCCTGCTTCGTCTATATAACCGTATTTACCTGTTTTAAAATCACCAACTCTAACCAGCGCCAAACCATCCCAAAATATAAATGCTTTATCGAACTCAGCATCAATTTTAGTTTCGCCAGCTTTGTTAATATATCCCCATTTCCCATTAATATCTACGTTGGCTAATTCGTGAGAAGATGAAAAATCGAATGTATTGGCATATTCAAATTCTATTACAACTTTACCAGTACGATCTACATAACCCCATATTTCTCCTTTTTTAACTCCCCCTAATTCTTCCGTAAAATCGTGTGCATCATCATAAATAGCCTTAACTATCATCGTGCCTTTATCGTCAATGTATCCCCATTTCCCATCTTTTTGAATTCTAGCGGTACCATTAGAGAAACTAAATGCTTTTTCGCAATCAGGAGATACTACTACTTTGCCTGTTTTATCGAGATAAAGCCATTGCCCCGCTTTCTTAACACAGGCCATGCCTTCCTTAAAATCTGCAACTTTATCGTACTCAGCTGGAATAATCAATTTTCCACCTTTATCGATAAATCCTTTTTTTCCCTCGATTTTAACAGATGCTAATCCATCATAGAACTGATTGGCAAATTCGTATTTAGGCTGAATAACAACTTCACCTTTCTCGTTTATATAGCCATACTTCCCATCTTTTTTGATTGGCAACAGCACTTGAGCTGACGAAACAAATGATGATGATATCATTATTCCGAGAACTATTATATAGGTAAAAATGGACTTAATCATGTAATTGTAGTTTCTATAGTCAAAAAATCTAATCTATAAGGCCTCAATTTATTAGCTTTGCAAGTTGTCGAAAATATTTGAATTGAACAAATTTGCAATCTATCCATTTGCAAGTGACACAATTATTTTCTTCCTTGTAAATATACAATATAATAACGCTTCTATGGGCCTATTCCTTTCTAAAACACTCAACAACAACAACGCCATACTAGGCATATGGGAAATTACAGAAACCCTAGAATATCTAATTGAACACGTTCCGCTGTCGAAAGAAGATCAAATTCGGTTAGAAAGTTTTAGCAAAATAAAACGAAAACTGGAATGGCTTTGCACAAGACGACTTTTGCTCGAAATGTGTGGACCAAAGGTGACAATTGTTCGAAATGAATTCAATAAACCCTTATTGTTAGGGAGTTCTGATAAAATTTCAATTTCTCATTCAGGAAATTATATTGCTATTATTTTAGACAAAGCGGCAGAAACTGGAATTGATATCCAAATAATTAGAGATAACATTCTGACAATAAAAAATAAATTTATGAGTAGTGTAGAATTAAACAATGTTAGCGAAGGCAACGAAATAGAGCATTTGCATGTCTATTGGGGTATAAAGGAGTCGCTTTACAAAGTTTACGGAAGAGAATTACTGAGCTTTAAAGACGAAATACTGGTAGAGGATTTTGATTTAGAGGAGAGCGGAATGGTGAATGCGCAAATAAATAAAGACGATTTCCAAGAAAAATACACTCTCAGATATGAAAAATTGGATAATTACATGCTAGTTTATCTTTTGAATAATTAATATTGTAAAAAGCTGGCCTTATATAATATGACAACAGGAGTTTACGATAAGTTAATTACAAATAAAAAGAAGGGACTGAAACAAGTTGCTGTCTTGGTTGACCCTGACAAACTGAATGATGTAGGATTTGAAGAAATCGCTTCGAACATACATGATGCTGGTGTTGATTTCGTTTTTATTGGAGGTAGCTTACTTTCTACAGACAATTTGGCCAATTGCATTAAGATAATTAAGGAAGTTACTGACGTTCCAACAATAATCTTTCCGGGGAGTCCTTTGCAAATAGACGGCAGTGCTGATGCTATTCTATTTTTATCGTTGATTTCTGGCAGAAATCCTGAACTACTTATTGGCAGCCATGTTATTGCCGCTCCCTATCTAAAAAAAACTAATCTAGAAATATTGCCAACTGGTTATATGCTTATCGACAGCGGTAAACCCACTACTGCCTCATACATGAGTAATTCTCTCCCTATCCCGCATAACAAGAGTGATATTGCCGTATGCACTGCAATGGCAGGCGAAATGCTTGGGATGAAAATAATTTATATGGATGGCGGAAGTGGTGCCTCGAATGTAATTAGCGAAAAAATGATTACTGCTGTTAAGAGTAATATTGATTTACCTTTAATTGTTGGTGGTGGAATAAACACAGTTGAAAAAGCTATTTCTTGTACCGAAGCAGGTGCCGATTTAATTGTTGTGGGAAACGCTACAGAAAAAAATCCGTATTTCATTAATGAAGTAACAGCTTCAATTAAAGCCAAATCGTCTAGTGAAGTTAGTAGTAATATCGAGTCCTGATAGCGTTTTTACTGAAATTCAAGAAGTTGTTAAGTTACTTGACAATGGTCTTGAATCTTTTCATTTGCGAAAACCTAAGTTCACAAAAATTCAAATTGAAGAATATTTAAAAGATTTTCCAGCTAAATATCATAAGCAGATTGTTTTACATTCCCATCATAAGCTTGCAAAAAAGTACAAATTAAAGGGGATTCACCTTACAAGAAAGCACAAGAAGAAGAAATTTAAATGTTGGTGGAACATCCTTACCATGAGACTAAGCAACCGTAACGCTGTTGTTACGTCATCGTTTCACAGCATTTCGAGTGTTTTGCAGAACTCTACTCGACACAGTTACGTGTTTTTTAGCCCTGTATTCGATAGTATTTCAAAAGAAGGATATCAAGGCGATTTTACCGACAAAAATTTAACATTTGCTTTGCAAAGAACCAAGCAAAACATGATTGCTTTAGGTGGTGTTTCGAGCGACAATATTGAAAAGGCTTTCGATTTAGGATTTACTGGTGTGGCTTTACTTGGTGCTATTTGGCATTACAATAGAGATTCATTAGAGGAGTTTTTACGTGCAAAAGAGCTCTGTGATCGTTTAGGTGTACCTAAGAAAAAAGTATTGCCAGAATTAAGCTAGCATCGAATCCCAGTCTTTCCAAACAGGCTCGTACCCCCTCAATTTTAATTCTTTAACAAAATCATCTGGTGCTCTGTCGTCGCTAATTTCGAATTGCTCCAATTCTTCTTTACCGTTTGCGTATCCCCCTGGCGATGTTTTAGACCCTGCACTTATGGATGTGATGCCTAAATTCATACAGTTGTTTCTAAAAGACTCTTCTTCTCTAGTAGACAAAGAAAGCTCGACTTCTTCATTAAAAATGCGATAGGCACAGATTAACTGGGCCAATTCTTTGTCGGACAAATTAGATTTTAAACCGTCTACACCACTACAAGGTCGTAATCTCGGAAAGGAAATTGAGTACTTAGTTTGCCAATATTTTCGTTCTAAATAGCTTAAATGAGCAGCACAAAAGAAACTATCTACCCGCCAATCTTCTAAACCCAACAAAACACCTAACCCCATTCTATGAACCTTTGCAGCCCCTAACCTGTCGGGAGTTTGCACCCTATAATTAAAATTTGATTTTCGCCCTTTAGGATGATGAACCTTATAGGTTTCCGTACGATATGTTTCTTGATAAACATAAACACTATTTAATCCAGTGTTTATTAACTCTTTGTATTCGTCTTCTTCCAAAGGCTGCACTTCAATGCTAATACTTGCAAAGTGAGGCTTTACAATTTCTATGGCATTTTTAATGTAATCGACGCCAACTTTCCCCGAAGATTCACCTGTAACTATTAAAACATGATCAAATTTCATCGCTTTAATTATTGCTACTTCCTTTAAGATTTCTTCGTCGCTCAAAGTTTTTCGTTGAATCGGGTTGTTCATACTAAAGCCACAGTATGTACATATGTTATTGCACTCGTTAGATAGGTACAATGGAATATACATTTGCATGGTATTCCCAAAACGACGCTTCGTTAAAGTACTACTCAACTCCACCATTTGATCCAAATATGGAACTGCCGCTGGAGAAATAAGCGCCTTAAAATCTTCTAAATTCCTTTTGGTAGCGGCTAATGCATTTTCCACATCAAGCGCTGTTTTAGCATAAATGCTTTTTTTAACGTCTCCCCATTCCTGAGTCTCTAATACTTTATCGAACATCTCTCTAATTGTTCAAAAATTCGGTCATCGGACTACTTGCTACAGCGCTTTTAGAAACACTGCCAGATTTTGCTTCAAAAGCCATTCGACCTGCTTCAACAGATTTTTCAAATGCTATCCCCATGTTTACAGGATCGTTAGAAACTGCAATAGCCGTATTTACAAGTACTGCATCAGCACCCATTTCCATGGCTTCGGCTGCATGAGACGGCATCCCGATGCCAGCATCTACAACAACAGGTACATTACTTTGATCGATAATAATTTCTAACATCGCCTTTGTTTGCAAACCACTGTTGCTACCAATTGGCGAACCTAAAGGCATTACCACGGCCACGCCAATATCCTCCAAACGCCTACATACCACAGGATCGGCACCGATGTACGGCATAACAACAAAACCCATTTTTACCAATTCCTCTGCTGCTTTCAGCGTTTCTATTGGGTCAGGCATTAAATATTTTGGATCGGGATGAATCTCTAATTTAAGCCAATTTGTTTCTAATGCTTCCCTAGCCAATTGGGCTGCAAATATGGCCTCCTTAGCAGTTCTAACCCCAGAAGTATTGGGCAACAACTTAAACTGTTTGTGGTTAAGATGATTTAATATTTCATCTTCCTTATTACCGAGATCAACTCTTTTAAGCGCCACTGTAACCAATTCGGAACCTGAAGCCAACAAGGCTTCTTCCATTAATTGACTAGAACTAAATTTACCCGTGCCTGTAAAAAGGCGTGATGTAAAACTATGATCCGCTATTTGTAATAATTCCATTTCTCTCTTTGTTTGATTTCTCGAGCTGCTCCTTAAAATCGGCTATTACTGCATTTCGATCAGATGCATCCTTAAGAGCTGCTGAAATTGCAACACCATGAACATTAGAACCTGTTAATCGTAAAATATCCTCAGGAATAACACCACCAACAACAACCACAGGAATTTCAAGTGCATCCATAATGTGCTTTTTCATCACATCCTGAACACCATCTACTCCAAGAATAGGGCTCAATTGCTTTTTTGTTTGCGTTCTTCTAAGTGGTCCAAGTCCAATATAATCTGCAACAGGTTCAACCCTTAATAAATCCTTGTATGTATTTGCAGTTGCACCAATTATAAAATTGTCGCCCAAAAACCTTCGGGCTTCTTTTACATTCATATCTGCCTTACCCAAATGAACACCGTCGGCATTAATTTCCTTGCACAACTCCACGTTGTCGTTTAATATAAAGGTAACATCATGTAGTTTACAAATGGTTTGACATTGAATCGCTAATGACTTCCACTGATCTGGAGGTAGGTCTTTTATCCGCAATTGAATCCAATCAATTCCCAATGCACATATTTCAGAAACATTGGCACACACCGATTCTGGTTCTTCTTGCGCTGTAATGTATTGAAGTTTTGAGATGAGATTAGACATAGACTTCGTGCTTTATATGTGTTCCTAATAAGGTATTGGTACTGTTCATAAATTCGGCGGTATATTTTTGTGCGCTTTCACATGCTTCAACTAGATCGAGCCCTTTTGCAAGACTTGCTGCTATTGTAGCAGAAAATACACAACCTGTTCCGTGCTTATCTTTATTGAATAACATGGCTCTTTTAAACTCCATAACTTCGTTTTCCAAATAAAGAAGATCTACAACAACATTGTTTTCAAGTTGGCCTTTTACCAAAATAAAATTGTTGTCGGTAAATTCCATAAACGCTTCTTTCTCGTTTTGATTAGGGGTAACCAAATAAATTTTAGTCAATACACCCTCAAGTTGTTTTCTATCTAATTCCGAATGAAAAGTAAATCCAGCAGAAGCCTTTAAAATTGGATCCCAAATAATTTTCATATTCGAATTACATTCCAAAAGGTAGTCTACAACTTGCTCCAAAACATTTAAGTTCTCAATCAAGCCGATTTTAACAATACTGACTTGGATCGTTTTAAAAAGCACTTCAATCTGTCTAACAATATCTTCAACACTTGTCCATTTTACATCTTCAAAATCTTTCTCATTCTGAAAAGTAAGCGCTGTACAAACGCCAAAGCCATCTACATGATGTGCTTCTAAAGTTTTAACATCCTGCAAAACCCCAGCACCAGCACTCGGATCTAAACCAGCTATTGAAAGAACCTTTCGACTCATTATTGTTTAATGTAGATTTCGCCTTCTTTGCTAAACTCTTTTGCTTTCTCTTCCATGCCTTCCGCAACTGCATCTTGCTCACTCAATTTATTTTTCTTTGCATATTCGCGAACCTCCTGCGTAATTTTCATAGAACAGAAATGCGGGCCACACATAGAACAGAAATGAGCCACTTTAGCTCCTTCTGCCGGAAGTGTTTCATCGTGATATTCTCTCGCCGTATCAGGATCGAGCGATAAATTAAATTGATCTTGCCATCTAAATTCGAAACGTGCTTTACTCAATGCATTGTCTCTGTGATATGCTCCTGGGTGCCCTTTAGCTAAATCTGCCGCGTGCGCTGCAATTTTATAAGTGATAACACCCTCTTTTACATCTTCTTTGTTAGGCAATCCTAAATGTTCTTTAGGAGTAACGTAGCACAACATAGCCGTTCCGTACCAACCAATCATAGCAGCACCAATACCCGATGTAATGTGATCGTAGCCAGGTGCAATATCAGTTGTTAAAGGCCCTAATGTGTAAAATGGAGCTTCTCCACAAGCTTCCAATTGTCTGTCCATATTTTCTTTAATCATATGCATTGGCACATGCCCAGGACCTTCAATAATTGTTTGAATATCATGTTTCCAAGCAATTTTTGTTAGCTCTCCCAATGTGTCTAACTCAGCAAATTGAGCTTCATCATTGGCATCTGCCAAACAACCCGGACGCAATCCATCTCCCAATGAAAAAGATACATCGTAAGCTTTCATGATCTCACAAATATCTTCGAAATGTGTGTACAAGAAACTCTCTTTGTGATGCGCCAAACACCATTTAGCCATAATCGCACCACCTCTAGAAACAATACCAGTAAGCCTGTTAGCCGTCATTGGTACATATCTTAAAAGCACACCTGCATGAATTGTAAAGTAATCTACGCCTTGTTCTGCTTGTTCAATTAAAGTATCTCTAAACAATTCCCAAGTAAGGTCTTCGGCTTTGCCGTTAACTTTTTCTAATGCTTGATAAATTGGAACTGTACCAATTGGAACTGGAGAGTTTCTAATAATCCATTCTCTTGTTTCGTGGATGTTTTTTCCAGTTGACAAATCCATCACTGTATCTGCGCCCCATCTACAAGCCCAAACTGCTTTTTCAACTTCTTCTTCGATGCTAGATGTAACAGCAGAGTTACCAATGTTGGCGTTAATTTTCACCAAGAAATTTCTACCAATTATCATCGGCTCTATTTCTGGGTGATTAATGTTTGATGGGATAATAGCTCTACCACGAGCCACTTCTTCTCTTACAAATTCGGGCGTAATTTTCTTTGGAGTACTTGCTCCAAAGTTTTCGCCTGCATGCTCAACACCTTTTTCTCTTATTTTATCCATCTCTTGATTCTCACGAATGGCAATGTATTCCATTTCGGGAGTGATGATGCCTTTTCTCGCATAGTGCATTTGGCTCACATTCTGCCCAGGCAAAGCTCTTAACGGCTTTTTAATATACTCGAATCTAAGATGATCCAAATCGCTGTTGTGCAATCTTTCTTTACCAAAATCGGAACTGATTTCGTCTAACTCCTCAACATCGCCTCGATCTAAAATCCATTGCTCTCTAATTTTTGGCAAACCAGCTTTAACGTCAATGTCAACCGATGGATCTGTGTACGGGCCACTTGTATCGTAAACCACAACAGATTGATTTTTTTGGATCGCAGCATCCCCTTCCGTTAAACTCATTTGAGTGTCGGCAAGTTTAATTTCTCGCATGGCCACTTTTATGTCATGAATTTCTCCGTCTACATATATCTTTTTCGAATTAGGGAATGGTTCTCTGCTAATGCTTCCCGCTGAGGGTAGTTGGTCTTCTTTCATTGATTAGGTTTTAAAATTTTCAACGTTTTTCTTAAATGACTTAAATTCTATTGTATTTCCGTTTGGATCGGTAATGAACATAATTACCTGCGCACTGTCCGTACCATCATTTCTCACATAAGGTTCTACTACAAGATCGCAATCTGTACCTTTAATTTTATCTCTTAATTCCTCCCATGCGTGCCACTGAATTAGCGCGCCGAAATGGGGAATTGGAATTCCGTGACCATCTTTATTCAAAGAGATGTTTTCGGCGTAGTTGTCCTTCACCAAGTGCAGTACTAGTAGGTGTCCGAAGAAATCAACATCCTGGCAATCGCTTCCACCTCTACCTAAAGTACAGCCCAATGTGTCCACATAAAACTCCCTACTAACTTCAAAATCCCTAACAGGAAATGCCAAATAAAAAGGCCTTAAATCGCTCATACCAAAAGTTTTAATTAATTATTAATTACCCACCTTGGGTAGCGTTAATAACGAGAATCTTATCTTTATGGTTCAACTCTTTTTCACTCCATTCAAGTTGTGGAATCACCTCATCGTTTACTGCCACTGCACAACCTTTACGCTGATCCAATTGAAGACCGGCAAGTAGTTCGAGTAACATTTTACTTGAAGCAATTTCTTGTTCTTGGTCGTTTATATATACCAACACAACTTAAAAACTATTAGTTACGGCTCTGGAGATGCGATTGCATCTGTATGAAACTTTTCCCTTCGTTAGCATTATCTAATTCAGGTTCAACGGGTATACTCTCAGCCTATCTATAGGCACCCCCAAAGCGTTGAGGTAAAGTTAACATTCCGTTAGGAACAAGAGCTATTTATTTATGAAAACTTAGTCTATTGAACAGTTACAGCTAATAGAAAAGTAAATATGAGTATATGGCAACATCTCTTTTATCCGAGCTTGGTGATCTTCAGAAAACTGAATTACCCGCAGATCAAGCTTCCGTAATCTGAGTAAATCTTTAAACTCAACAGGAATGTCACTTATAGGAGTTCCCCAAACGCTTAATATTTCGAGTTTACGCATTTGCCCCATAGAACGTGGCAACGTAGTAAATTTATTTTGCCCCATTTTCAATTCAATCAAATTAACCAGCAACGACAAATCGGGCTCTATTCTATCAATTTTATTTCGCTCAATATCTAAAATCTGTAAATACTCGAACCGCTCTAATCCTGCTGGAAAATCGACAAACCGATTATTACTAATGTCGAGCTCGTTAAGGTTTGTTAGTCTAAAAATCTTCTCCGGCAATTTAGTCAACCTATCCTTTAGCCTTAAAACATAAACCTCCTCGGGATGCCGTAACGCCTCTTCTAAACTTTTATATACTTTCTGATTTCGTATTTCGGCAGTATCTAACAATTGCGCATGCGCCCCTTGAACAAGGATTACACAAAACAGTATGTAGACAAATCTTTTCATATCACTTTAAAAGCGCCAAAGTCATTTCTTTATCAATCGAAAGTTGATTGCTCAATTTTTCTAAACTTTCAAATTTCATTTCATCACGAATCCTTCTTACGAAAGCAATCTTGATTTCGATGTGGTAAATTTCGTGATCGAAATCAAAAATATTCACCTCTATTCTTTTTTCAGATCCGTTGAGCGTGGGTCTCACCCCTATATTCAACATCCCTTTATGCCAAGTATTTTTAACTTTTACCTTAACAGCGTAAACGCCATCCCGAGGAATTATTTTGTCCTCACCAATAATATCCAAGTTGGCAGTTGGGAAATTTATTGTTCTGCCTATTTTATCCCCCTCAATAACTTTACCAATAAAACTATACTTGTAACCTAAGTACTCTCCAGCTGTTTTCACCTTGCCCTCTTCAAGCGCTTTTCTAATCTTAGTAGAACTCACTTTAACATCACCGATCAACTTAGCTTGCACCTCTTCAATTTCAAAATCGTATAGTTCGCTAAACTCTTGCAACTCCTCAATACTTCCTTCTCGGTTTCTTCCAAAATGATGATCGTAGCCAATAATCAGTTTTTTAATTCCGATGTTTTTTACCAAAATTTCTTTAACGAATTCTACCGAAGTCATTCTCGAAAATTCAATTGTAAACGGACATACTATTACGTGATCGATATTGAACTTTTCAAAGAGGTCAATTTTCTCGTCTTGCGTATTGATCAGTTTCAATTCATTATCATCGGGATACAATACTTTTCGAGGGTGCGGATCGAAAGTTAATACGATTGATTCTCCTCCTAATTCTTTCGCGCTTTTATTCAAACGTTCTAAAATTTCCTGATGCCCAACGTGCAATCCGTCAAAGGTGCCGATTGTAACTACAGGATTATTAATTCCTTCGAGATCTAAAGCGTTGTTATAAAGTTTCATTAATTGATTTCCAGGTACGTTTCTTATTGAATCAAAATCCGTTAGAATAACCCTTTGGTGATTGGGGATTTAAAGTTTCGACAAAAATATGAAAAATAGGTTTTGCAGGGTTGATTCTATCATTAATCTTAGTATCTTCGCACCCGATTTGGATTAGTCAATATAATTAATACACAATACCGTCGAAGAATGTCGAATAATACAGGCGAAATAACGCAAATAATCGGACCAGTAATTGATGTGAGCTTTGAAAAAAGCGAAGGAGATCTTCCAAACATCTTGGATGCCCTTGAGGTAACCAAAGAAAATGGTCAAACAATAATTTTAGAGTGCCAATCTCACATTGGTGAGGCTACAGTTAGAACTGTAGCGATGGATACATCGGATGGTTTAAGAAGAGGCCTTCCTGTTATTGGTCTTGGACGTCCTATTTGTATGCCTGTTGGCGACCAAGTAAAAGGACGGTTGTTTAACGTAATCGGCGAGCCTATTGATGGTATTGGTGATGTTGACCAAACTGGCGGATACCCTATCCACAGGAATCCACCAAGATTCGAAGATCTTCAAACTTCTACAGATGTATTGTTTACAGGTATCAAAGTAATCGATTTGATTGAGCCTTATGCTAAAGGTGGTAAAATTGGTTTGTTTGGTGGTGCTGGTGTTGGTAAAACAGTATTAATCATGGAATTAATCAACAACATTGCAAAAGCATACGAAGGTATTTCTGTGTTTGCTGGTGTTGGTGAGCGTACTCGTGAGGGTAACGATTTGCTTCGTGAGATGATCGAGTCTGACGTTATTAAATACGGTCCTGAGTTTGTTGAATCAATGGAAAAAGGCGAATGGGATTTATCTAAGGTTGACAAAAAATCATTAGAAACGTCTCAAGCTACATTGGTATTCGGTCAAATGAACGAACCTCCAGGTGCAAGAGCTAGAGTTGCTTTATCTGGTTTATCAATTGCTGAATATTTTAGAGATGGTGATGAAGAAACAGGAGGAAAAGACATCTTGTTCTTCGTTGATAACATCTTCCGATTTACTCAAGCTGGTTCTGAAGTATCTGCACTACTTGGTAGAATGCCTTCTGCTGTTGGATACCAACCTACATTGGCAACTGAGATGGGTATTATGCAAGAAAGAATTACTTCTACTAAAAGAGGTTCTATTACATCTGTTCAAGCGGTTTACGTTCCTGCGGATGATTTAACTGACCCTGCACCGGCTACAACGTTTGCTCACTTAGATGCAACTACTGTATTGTCTAGAAAAATTGCTGAGTTAGGAATTTATCCTGCGGTTGATCCTTTAGATTCTACTTCAAGAATTTTAACTGAAGACATCGTTGGTAAAGAACATTACAAGACTGCACAAGATGTAAAAATGTTGTTGCAACGTTATAAAGAATTGCAAGATATTATCGCAATTTTGGGTATGGACGAATTATCTGATGAAGATAAATTGGTTGTACACAGAGCTAGAAGGGTACAAAGATTCTTATCTCAACCTTTCCACGTTGCAGAACAGTTTACAGGATTAAAAGGTTGCTTGGTAACTATCGAAGATACTATCAAAGGATTCAACATGATTATGGATGGCGAAGTAGATGAATATCCAGAAGCTGCTTTTAACCTTGTTGGTGGTATTGAAGAAGCAATTGAAAAAGGTAAAAAATTAATAGCTGACGCTCAAGCTTAATTGATATGCAGTTAGAAATTATAACTCCAGATAAAAGCATCTTTTCTGGCGAAGCTACTTCGGTTACTTTGCCAGGAGCTGATGGCTCTTTAGGGATTTTAGATAATCACGCAGCTTTAATTTCTACGTTGCAAAGCGGAGAATTAAGGGTAACTGACGATAAGGGAGTTGAAACAGTTTATGAATTGAAAGGAGGCGGTGTTGCTGAGGTTCAAAACAATAAACTGATCATTCTTGCTGAATCTATATAGATATTAAGTCTTTAAATGTTAAGTCCTTCGGGATGGAAGGCTAGAATTAAACTCTTACTTAACACATCACACTTCTCTTACTTAACCTTAAGCTTCTCATTGTCTTTATGCCTTTGCGCATCTCTTGCCCCCTTTCGCACTAAATTTTCATTTAAAGCAGCCTCTAAGTCTACACCTGTTTGGTTTGCAATGCAGATCAAAACAAAAAGCACATCGGCCAATTCTTTAGAAAGTTCTCGGTCCTCATCAGATTTCTTAAACGATTGCTCGCCAAATTGTCGCGACATAATGCGTGCTACCTCCCCTACCTCTTCGGTTAAAATGGCCATATTGGTTAATTCGTTGTAATACCTTACTCCGAATGTTTTAATCCAATCGTCTACTATTTTTTGTGCTTCTGCAATTTCCATTACTCCTTATTTTTAGAATCAATTACTATTGTTACAGGTCCATCATTAATTAAGGCCACTTTCATATCTGCTCCAAAAATGCCAGTTTTAACTTCCTTCCCAATTTCTTTGCCCAATACCTCAATCATATTTTCGTAAATAGGAATTGCAACTGAAGGTGGAGCTGCTTTTATATAAGAGGGTCTGTTGCCCTTTTTAGTGCTTGCATGTAATGTAAACTGAGAAATCAATAGAATACCTCCATCAACATCATTAACGCTTAAATTCATCACGCCAGCTTCATCATCAAAAATTCGGAGTCGGCCAATTTTGCCGCAAATCCAATCTGTATCATCTTGGGTGTCGGTAGGTTCAATGCCCACTAAAACCATCAGCCCAATCCCAATTTCTCCGCTTACTTTACCGTCAATGGTAACGCTTGCCTCAGAGACTTTCTGAATCACTACTTTCATACGTAATTGTTTTTTCTGTATGTTTCAGATTCGTCTGTATAATAAATTTCTATGTAGTTTTTGTATCGACTTTCGCTTATAGTACCGGCTTCTACAGCATCCTTAACCGCGCATTTTGGCTCGTTGATGTGCTGACAATTATTGAATTTACATCCGTCCAAAACCGCCATCATTTCAATAAAGTAACGCGACAGTTCTTCTTTAGCCATATCGATGATGCCAAAACTCTTTATGCCGGGCGTATCTATAATAAAGGTATTCTCGCTTACTTCGTGCATTTCTGCAAAGGTGGTAACATGGGTTCCTGTTTGATGATACTCTGAAATTTCTCCTGTTCGTATATCTAAGGATGGGTCGAGTTGATTGATCATAGAAGACTTACCAACACCCGAATGCCCAGATACTACGTTTATTTTTCCATTGATTAACCGTTCTACTAGTCCTTTACTTTTTTTATCGTGCAAACTGGTTTCGAAACATTGGTAACCAATCGTTGAATACACCTCTTTTAAAGTTCTCATTTTCTCCAAACCTTCCTCATCGTATACATCAACCTTATTAAATAAAATGATTGCCGGAATCTGGTAGGCTTCCGCAGAAACCAAAAACCTATCTATAAAGCCTGTTGAAGTTCCTGGTTGCTCCAGTGTAACTAATAACAGTACTTGATCGATATTGGCTGCAAGAATTTGGGTTTGCTTAGATAGATTAATCGACTTACGAATGATATAATTCTTTCTTTTTCCAATTTCCGTAATCTGGCTCAAGCCTTCTTCCTTATTAAACTCTACGAAATCGCCAACCGCAACAGGGTTAGTATCTCGAATATTCTTCATTCTAAACTTACCACGGATTACGCATTCGTGGCGATCACCAGATTCATCCTTCACCCAGCAAGTTCCACCGGTAGATTTAACAACTACACCTTTCATGTTTACAAATGTATAAAATTAACAAGGTTGATAAATCGGAAATAGCTACGTTTTGTACCTTCGTGTAAATCGAAACAAAGACAGCATGTCAATTATTGTAGAAAACATCACCAAACTTTACGGAGAACAAAAAGCGCTAGACAACATGAGCTTTGAGGTGAAATCGGGTGAAATTGTTGGATTCCTTGGACCAAACGGAGCTGGCAAGTCTACAATGATGAAAATAATTACTTGTTTCATTCCGCAATCTTCGGGCAAAGTATCGGTATGCGGGTTTGATGTGGAAGAAGATTCTATCGCTATCAGAAAAAAAGTTGGGTATTTACCAGAGCATAACCCGCTTTATTTAGACATGTATGTTAAAGAATACCTCGCTTTTATTGGTGGCCTCCATAAAATAAAAAACATAAAGGATAGGGTTGCAGAAATGATAGACCTAACTGGCTTGCAAGTAGAGAAGGGAAAAAAAATTGGTGCACTCTCTAAAGGGTATCGTCAGCGAGTTGGGTTGGCTCAAGCAATGATACACGACCCAGAAGTTTTAGTTTTGGATGAACCGACAACAGGATTAGATCCAAATCAGCTTGAAGAGATTAGAGGCCTTATTAAAAAAGTAGGGAGCAGCAAAACCGTAATGATGTCTACTCACATTATGCAAGAAGTAGAAGCCGTTTGCGATAAAGTCATCATCATCAATAAAGGTATTATGGTTATCGACAAACCAATTGCAGAGATTCACGATTTATCTGGAAGTGAGCAGATTATCAAAGTAGAATTCGATAAAGAGACCAAAGCGTCGGAGCTTCAAAAAATTGATGGGGTTGCAAAAGCGAATGACAAGGGAGATAATAAATGGGAATTAGAAATCAATTCGACTGATGATGTACGACCAAAAATTTTCAACTACGCAGTTCAAAACGAATTATCTGTTTTAGAATTACACAAAGAAGATCAAAAATTAGAGTCTATTTTCAAAGAGCTAACATCGGAGAAATAGCGTTGTTATCTTCTAATTTTATATCTTCGCCCTCCTTAAATCTTAATTAAACAATTAATTATGGCATATTTATTCACTTCAGAATCGGTTTCTGAAGGACACCCAGATAAGGTAGCAGATCAAATTTCTGACGCTATTTTAGATGAACTTTTAAGGCAAGACCCTACTTCTAAAGTAGCTTGCGAAACTCTTGTAACAACTGGCTTAGCAGTAATTGCGGGTGAGGTAAAAACAAAAGGATATATTGACGTACAGACAATTGTTAGAGGTGTAATAAACGACATTGGATACAACAAATCTGATTACAAATTTGACGGCGATTCTTGTGCTGTTATTTCAACTTTACACGAGCAGTCTCAAGACATCAACCAAGGTGTTGACAGAAAGAAAGGAGAAGAACAAGGAGCAGGAGACCAAGGAATGATGTTTGGCTACGCGTCTAAAGAAACTTCTAATTACATGCCTTTGGCGTTAGATCTTTCTCATAAATTATTAGAGGAGTTAGCTGCTTTAAGAAGAGGCGGAAAACAAATGAAGTACTTAAGACCTGATTCTAAATCGCAGGTTACTATTAAGTACGACGACGACAACAAGCCTGTTGCGGTAGACACGATTGTGATTTCTACACAGCACGATGATTTTGGTCCTGATGCAAAGATGTTGGCTAAGATTAAAAAGGATGTTGAAACTATCTTGATTCCTTCTGTTATTAAAAAGCAATCTAAAGCAGTTCAAGAATTGTTTAAAGGCAAAATTACATTACACGTTAACCCAACTGGCAAGTTTGTAATTGGTGGCCCTCACGGAGATACTGGTTTAACTGGTAGAAAAATCATCGTTGATACATACGGCGGTAAAGGTGCTCACGGTGGTGGTGCGTTCTCTGGAAAAGATTCTTCTAAAGTTGATAGATCGGCTGCTTACGCAATGCGACACGTTGCAAAAAACATGGTTGCTGCTGGTGTTGCTACAGAGGTTTTAACTCAGGTTGCCTACGCAATTGGTGTTGCTAAACCTGTTGGCGTATTTGTAAACACTTATGGTACTTCTAAAGTAAAAGACAAGAAAGGAAACATTATGAGCGACGGTGAGTTGGCTAAAATTATCGAAAATATTTTCGATTTAAGACCAGCTGCTATCATCAAACGTTTTGGTTTAACCAATCCTATTTTTAGAGCTTCTGCTGCATACGGACACATGGGCCGTAAAACCGTTATCAAAAGCGTAGAGTTCAAGAAGAACGGCAAAACAACTACTAAGAAAGTTGAATTTTTTGGTTGGGAAAAATTAGATTACGTTCCTACATTAAAGAAAGCTTTGGGCTTGAAATAAGCTGAAAATTTTATTTAAAGAAACCCCCATACCTCAACAAGGTATGGGGGTTTCTTTTGTTTTATTTTATTTTATTTCAAGGCAACGAATTGAATCTTTTCGATGTCTAACAAGTATAGAAACTTATAAATAATAAATACGCTTAGTTAAAATCAAACACCCAACATCATGAAAGCAACAATTACTCTTATTTACATCCTGCTTTTTAGCTACTCGCTTCAAGCACAAATTGTAAATATTCCTGACGTGAATTTTAAAGCAGCCCTTTTAGCCGACCCATCCATAAACACCACCTTTGATGGCAATATTGAAGAATCAGAAGCGGCAAATTACGCAGGCAGCATTAATGTTAGTGGTCTAAACATAGCAGATTTAACAGGCATCGAGGCTTTCACGAATATCACAAGTTTAAATTGGACTTGCTACATTTGAGTGGAGAGTTAGTTAAGAAAATGTCACCATTATTAACTTTACAAAATGGAAAAACGAAGAACATTTGATTCAGCTTTCAAAGAGAAGGCAGTAGCACTGGCAGCAGCAAGAGGTAATGTGCCTGCAATAGCAATAGAATTAGGGATAGAGGTAAATATGC
>JABSPQ010000268.1 GCA_013214205.1 Flavobacteriales bacterium | reverse complement strand
TGCGTCTAACTGAGGAATCTAACAAGAAAATAGCGAAATAAATAGCATTATGCTCAAATATTAACAGCTTAAAAGATCAATATTGAGCAATATTTCCAATAAATAAGTCTATAATTCATTTGTTAGGCTTTTGCAACGGTCCTGAATGGTTACTATTTACGTGTTCCTACTTCACTGCGCTTCGAAGGATGAAATAAATTTTAAAGTGTCAAGTTTTAAATCCTCCGGAATGGCTTTATAGGCTTATCTAAAAACAACCTCTACATTAACGGTAGCGTCTTTTGAGCCACTAAAGTATAGTGTACCCGAAACCTTTTTGCCGTTTAACATAAAGTGAGAAAAGTTGGGATTGATATTCTTATCAATGCTAATTTTCCCTTTTTGTTTCGAAAAGTATTTCCCCGATAAATTGCCCGTAACCATCACCGAGTTTACTTTGTACGTTCCAGTAGATTTAATTTCGATGTTATAAGTTCCCCCTAGATCAAAATGCTGATCCAAATATTGCCTGATGTAATCAGGTCGTTTTTCGAAGAATTCATACATTTTAGGCAACTCGTAATCATGCCATTTTTCTAGGCTTTTATCCCAAGTATACTTCTTGAAAAGTCGGGGCATTTCAGGCTCAAGAAGCGCTTGATGTGCTTTGGCGTGCAATGCAACACTATCTTCATGCATGGTTGTGTTTAACAGATCGGAATAACGCAATAGAAATTGATCTCTTAATTTTGCATCTGTCATAAACACTTTAAACTCCCTATTAGAACATTTCCCCAATAAAAACTCGAAGATATCATAAGAGTATACCCCATCGTGAGACCTACCTAGCCCTGCATCAATATCATTCAATAAATACCTCCATCTAAAATATTCATCGTCTCTTTTACACCAAAATTTGGTGTTATTAGGAAACCAATCCGAGTTAGCACAGTAAGTTTCAACAATGATATAATCAACCCAGTTATCGAAATCATAATGTGGCATGGTCTTTAAAACCTTTTGTTCGTTAGATATATTCTCATCTTCTAAAAGGATTTTGCTTTTAATGAATTTTTTATCCGAACCTATTAATTCCACTCCCCACAATTTCAACAAATTGTACCTCTTGCCTTTCGAGAAGTTTTGCTCTAAATACTCTTTATTAATTACTTCTCTTAAATGACATACACCGTAATATTCTCCATTTATAAACACAACAATGGGCGTAGCCGATTGATAATCAATATTCATTCTTGGGCCAAAATAATTGTGTGCAAACGCATCTCTAAAATGCCCCTGCCCCATATCCTGCCCAGAGGCTCTTAAGGTTAGTGCGGAAAAAGAGGAAATCTCTTTGTCTTTAAACGGTTTAAACGAAAAGATTTTATCCTTGCCATCAGCAGTTATTCTAAGCCCTTTCATTTTACAAGCCCTAGAGTAATTTCCATGAATTTTCAATTCAGCCTTGTCATCCAATATTAATTTTCTGTTTTCATCAAAGTATTGAATGTTGGCAGATAGTTTCGATTTCATCCAATAATTGGCCCCTTTGTATGGATAGTCTTCAGATGCTAACAAACCTTTCATCATCAATCCATCTTCTTCGCCCCACATTGCAACACTGTCTACTGAAACAGACACTACTGGTAAATTTATTTTTTCTCCAATAAAAATTGAAGTAACCGATGTTTTACTATAAAGATTATCGCCGATGTATTTTGCTCGGATCACTGTATTTTTTCTGACCAACAGTTCGTTAGTAAACTCCTTAGATTCAATAGTTGGTTCCGAACCATCCAATGTATAATACATTGGTATATCATCATATTCTCTATTAAGCATTAAAGTTTGCTTCTTTTCATAAAAACCCGATTCTATGTTAAATCCTGGCGCTTTAACCTTCACCTTACTTCTTTCATTCGAACCATTGATGCTTCTTTCCGACAACCTGAATATTGAACCTCCATTTGGAAGACGCCCTAAAAATTTACTTTTCTTATTTCCTTTCCAAACAAAATCGGTTACTACTTTACCGTTAACTTTTACAGAGATCGTAAATTCTTTGTTATCTACTTCTGCTTTAATTTTGTAAAATAAGTAGCCATCACCTTCTACCAGATTAGCTCCATCTAAAGGAAACTCTTTATCATTAATTACAAACAAAGTTTTTTCAGCATCAATAGAAATCCCACCTGGATTGTAAATTTCTATGCCCTCAATAATATTTAAATCTTCTTGATTAAAGAATACTTCGTTAATTGAGAGTTTCGCTTCTTCTTCTTCAGCGCATGATGCCATAAACACCATAAACAAAGCCACCGCTAAATATTTTACCTTTTGCAACATTTCTATTTCCCTCTTATCTTAAATAACAATACCAACAGTAATAGCAATGCAATAGCACCTCCTAATGCTTGAAGTAAACTAATTACTGCTTTTTTTTTAATCTCACCTAACCCTCCTTCGTCAACGGTTTCGCCGTTCAACAAAAAAGTAATCTTCCCTATTTCATCTAATTTATTCAGTACAATTATGTTTTTCTTCCTCTCGTCATCCTCTCGCTTAGCAATTAATTCAATTTCCTTATTCGGAAAAAGAATTAGGATCCCTTTTGCATTAAACAATACATCGTTGCCCGATTTGATGAACAAACCATCCAGATTGATAGGAAACGGAGCGGTAGAACTAATTGTAATCGAAGAAATATTTTTGTCGAGATCTCTATCTACTTCAAACAAAACCCTATCTAGTATCGAATAGCTTCCAACTGTGTTGTTAGTTGCAATAACGCTTTCAGGCATTTTTCGTGTTCCTACAAATAGTTCGTTGGTAGATGATATTTTGAGATGGTCGAATTTTTCGAGCACAATACTTTCTTTATTGTTAACATATACATTGTTCTCTAGGCTAATTACTCCTACAGATTCGCCTCCAATTCCTTTGCTGTTGTTTGCCACGTAATTATTGGCGTATACATTGGTTGTGCAGTTAGTGTCGGCAGTAATAGAAAGGCCTTTATCTTTATTTCCATACGCTGTGTTGTTCTGCAACTTAATGT
The DNA here is from genome assembly GCA_013214205.1 of Flavobacteriales bacterium. GTDB lineage: Bacteria > Bacteroidota > Bacteroidia > DT-38 > DT-38 > DT-38. The sequence goes on along the minus strand of JABSPQ010000268.1, from coordinate 5,379 downwards.
TAACTCCGTAATTTACATCCAAACCATCGTCAGAACCAAAAGCGGAATAGTTGTTCTCAATAATTAAATCGTGACAGAAAGTCCCCTCAATGCCATCATTAAGGCCAATTACAATATTATGATTAATTATTCCTGAGCATTTTAGAAACAAGATCCCTTCTCCTTTACTGTTGCTAAAAACATTATTAGTTACTACTACTGGGCAATCGTTAAAGCTTATTGCACTCCCGCATGTATTGTATTTAGAAGTACAGTTAACCATTTTAGCTTCCCCGTGTACCTGTCTAATTACCGACCACGCTTCCGCCTGGCTAAAATCAGCATAGCTCACGTCCAACACACCTTCCGAATGAATTCCTTTCCAACCAGATCTTTCGTCGGCCGAAGTAATTGTTATTCTATTTGCTTCGCTTCCCTCAATAATTAACGTTCCATTGTTACGAATACTTTTCCCGGCCGCAATTAAAATGGTACTTTTTCCAGTAATCTTTAATGTCCCATTTTTAGTAATTACTAAGTCGTCGCTTACTACAACTGTTTTGTTCTTTATTGTAATTGTCTCGTTAATTTCTCCCGACAAAAACTCAGCTTTTCCTACTTCAAAAAAGTTTCTGGTATTAAATCCGTTTATAATTACGTTGCCTTCGGTAGCAATTACATGCCAAAAATATCTTCCCGGTTCTAAATCCTTAATAACTAAAAATGTATCGCTAACATTTTTATATTCTGTAGTGTATTCCTTCTCTAAACCTGCCTTAGCACCTATTTTAATATTGTAAACAATTGCCTTACCATTCTTTATTGTAGAAGCTTGCCATTCCAGTTTAATTTCGTCTTTAAATTGCTGATTATAGCTGTTGTACAATTTAAATAAGCTGGGCCAATCTCTCATTTGATTTTTCAGCTTAACCGGACGATCAATAATATATTGCTTCATTATATTAATCGCCTTTTCCCATTCTTCAATAGATTTTATTTTGTCTGAATTATCCGATTCTATATAAGGCAACAAAACTTGCTTCACAGAATCAATTTTGGGGTACAATGTTGCCTCGTTAAACACCGAAGCAGTAAGTTCCTTTATGCGAACCTGAACATCTTTAAAGCTTGTTCTATTTAGCAATAACCTTTTCACTAGTGGGTTTTCGGGCATTGCACCCGATTTTTTCCAGCTCCACGACGAGTAAAAATAAGGGAACTTAGCGTTGTAGCTACCCATGGATTTGTCCATATCCCAAGCCATGTACATCCATTTGCCAGAACCCGATTTATCGTGGTACAAAAAGTAATTGTGATAGTAGGTACTTCCGTTGGCAAGCAGCATATTTAATGCAACCGCATTTATGATGTTACTGTAATCAAAATTTTGTTTTACATACGGTAGGAAAGCAGAATCGGGAGTTAAGTTTATATTCTGAATCAATTCTACCAAATCGCTTCTATCTCCATTTACATTCGTTTTCTTATCCCATCTAGTATATGCATTATCAAACAGCGACAAATTAGAATAATCTCTTTTTGCTTTGTACAAATTGTTATTAGCATCTAAACCATGCTCGGCTAAAAACTTACTGTTTACACCACCCACATGAAGATAAATACCCAACATATCGTTGTTTAAATAAACCACAACGTGCTTGGTATCAAAAGTGGGTTGCCCAGATAGCTGGTATATTTTAGAAGCCATATATTGATGCATATATGACTTATCTAAGAATTCGGCATTCAGGTTCATCGAACTCGATCCATCCGAAAAAGGAAATCTAATTTTTAAAGACTTCTTATCAAATTCTCTTGAAGAATCTCCTCTAACCCGCATCTGGGCCCTGCCTCTATTGTTCTTATATGTTATTTGGATGTCGACCAGTTCGTCGCTCGAAAAATTGCTGTACATGCTGTCGAAAACAGACTTTTCGCAAGTAATAAAAACCGTATCTAACTGGGCATATCCTTCTTGTCTTAGTAAAATTAAGAGCAAAAATATGGTTAGACTTTTTACAAATATATTCAGCTGTGAGAACATGTAACAAAACTACAATTAATATCAGTTGAAAACAGCAGTTTATCCGTGTTGATTAACGGTAATGTTAATCTAATGAAGGCAAGAAAGTTATTGAATGGAATCGATTATTTTTCGGGGGCTCCAGCATCAATCCAAGCTCTAAAGTAATCTAAATCACAAGTAGTTAACAGCTGCGACTCATCTGCATTTGCGGGTGGCATTGTAGGGTTGTTAAACAAGCAATCGTCTAAGTCGCCAGAAGTAGCGTAAAACTCTAAATCCTCGTAGCTTGTAAAGTTGGCAATACCGTCTACTGCTTGGTGGCAGCTACCAGTGCTAGACTCCACCCCACAGCTTCTGTTTACTATCTCTATAATCTGATTATCGAAAGTTACTGGAACCGTATAATCGTTAGTGATACAGATAGGTATAACAAACACTTCTTTTATACATGAAGCCATGCCAAATAGAAAACTAAATAATATTAACTTTTTCACCATTTTTGTTAAAGCAAGAACAAATATAAACAATGCTACTAAATGATGAGTAAATCTATTGAAGAAGGAATAAAAGCTTTTGACGCTGCAAATTCAAAAGACCCTAAAACTATTGAGATTAATGGGAAATATATTCCTTTTGAATTGGCCTTTTCCGACAGGCTTACCATGTGGATTGGTCGCCTTACCCAATCGCCTTCGGATGCGTTGCTGCTTGCCGCTAGGTGCCAACATATAGAACGTTGGACAAAACCACGCGATTCTTACCCTACAGGTAAAACAGGTTATTTGAATTGGAGGTCTGATTTGAAGATATATCATGCAGAGCGTTCTACTGAAATATTAAAAAGTTTAGATTTCGAAAGTGATTTAATTGAACAGGTAAGCATCATCAACCAGAAAAAAGCAATTAAACTTAACGAGGATGCACAGCTTATGGAAGATGCGTTGTGCTTAGAGTTTCTCGATTTTCAACTGGAACGTTTCTCTAAGAAGTACGACGATGACAAACTGATTACGATTTTAAAAAAGAGCTGGAAAAAGATGAGTGAGAATGGACGAAATTTAGCTTTACAAATCTCTTATTCCGATAATGTGTTGGCTCTTATCAAAATAGCCATTAGCTAGCCCATTACCTTTATTACCAACAATAAATTAGTATTACAACTCGTATATGAATAGAATCTTTAAACACAAAAGCGGTTTATTTATGCTTATTTTTATGCTGTAATGCCCATTATTCTGATGAAATATTTCATTTTATTTATTGCTCTTCAACTTTTTTTAGGGTTCGAATTAAAAGCTCAAGACGAAGGAAAAGAAGAACCTGAAGAAAAAGAAGTTATCACAAACCCTAAGGTTAACGCGGCTCGAAATCTAATTAAGCTAAAAGAAGGCACGCTAGCAATCAGGTTGTTTACCAAACAACCTTTAATAGATGTTTATCTAAAAAGAGGCGACACCACTAGCGCCAACATAATAATAACTCAACAATTAAAAATTAATTTGAGAGTGATGAAGGCATTTAAAACTTATTACAATTTTAGCAATGTTTTATTTTTCTATAGTACCGACACCGAATATATTGTTAGAGGATATTTCGACCAAGCAGTTTTCTTAAATGAAAAACTAGAGAAAGATGGAAGTCTGAAACCCGAAGGACAATTGTTCCTCGGTCAAATTGGTGATTCGAAAGTAAAGGGAATCTCATCTTTAACTATTAGCGATCACAATTTTGTTCAGCTCCTTGCCCCTTTTCCGTATATGGTTAGAAAATTCAAAAACACCATTATAGAACGGCCAGATGGTGTTGTGGTAAACATATTTAACGAACGGCTAATTGATTTCTACAAGTATAAATACGGGAAGATAACAGCTTTTTACGGTTTGTAGCCTCACCCAAAACTTAAAAAATGTTTTGACCTCTCCAAGCAGAAGTTAATTCAGAGCCCCAAGGCAAAGTCTAGGGGAGTTTTCGATTAGTTTCTCAAATCAGCAATTATATCTTCTATAAATTCTGCGATGTAAGCCGGATCGGAATTGGTATTGCTCAAGATAACAACAGACGATTTATTCTTTAAGTTTCGAGAAAAATAGTTGTAGAAACCCAGCCAAACTCCTGTAATATCTATGTGATGGTTTCCATGCCTATTGTACAATTCAACACCAAAGCCGTAATCCTCGGTGCTATCACCATACTGATTAAGCTGATAAGGTGTATAGGCCTCCTTTATCGTTTCTTTTTCAACCAATTTTTCGGTGTACAGCGCCTTATCCCATTTAAATAAATCCTCGATAGAAGAATAAATACCAGCTTCGCCCAGCACACCATTGGTAATGTCCCAATCGGTTAATTGCTTTCTTTGGTTATAGCCGTATACCCTATGCTGAATGCCTTGATTAGGATCTCCATCGGCGCAATAAGTATGATTCATCTCTAAAGGCTCAAAAATATTGCGGCTCATAAATTCGGCATAACTCAAGCCCGTGACTCGTTCAATAACGATGGCCAACAAAACATATCCGGCCGAAGAATACTCCCACCACTCACCAGGAACAAAATTTATTTCGGGCTCTAATTGAACATATAATTCTAAAATATCGTCATTATATAACACATCCGTTTGGGTAGTATCGTCGTAAATAAAATCGTAAAAATTGGGCAAACCGCTAGTTTGCTGCAAAAGGTGTAACAATGTTATGTTTTCGTAAGGAAATTCGGGGATATGAGTTTGAATATTGTCGGAGTAATTTAGACGTTCTCTTTCTTTGAGAATCATTATTCCCATTGCTGTCATTTGTAAAGAAATGTAGTTTAACCTAAAACTAGATTGTGTACTTAGTCTCGTTTCTCTTTCAAAATTTTCGTAGCCATAAGCGTTACTAAAAATCTCCTCTCCCCTTAGTGAAACCAAGATTGTACCATTAAACTTATCCTGAACATTTAATTCGTGAACCAAAGAATCTATTAAGTTAACCTGTCATTTTATTTTTAATTCACTGCTTTCTTCTTCGCTCATATTGCCTACAATACAAGCTGTAATAATTGATATTAAAAATAGGAGAACCAATAATTTCCATTTAGTCATATAGTATTAATAAGATTTGGTTGAGAAGCGTGCTTTAAAATACGCTTGCAGTTTTAATAAGTTTATTTTGGAAACTACCTAACTCATGTTACGCATCGTTAAGCCACTTTTGTTAAATTGGGTGTTAATAACTGTTGTACTTCGGTTGTTACTTTTTTCATTGCCATAATATTTATGTAGCGTTTTAGGCAAAAATGATTTTCACCCTTCCTCATTTTAATCAATTCAAACCGATTGAAAGCTCCGATAGAAGCTATAAAATGGCTTTTTTGTGTAGTGGTGGTTCTTGATG
>JABSPQ010000267.1 GCA_013214205.1 Flavobacteriales bacterium | reverse complement strand
ATCGGACAATGGGAAAGAGTTTGCAGAACACGAACTAGTCGCCCAAACACTCTATATTGATTATTATTTTGCTCATCCATATCATTCTTGGGAAAGAGGGGCTAATGAAAATTTAAATGGGCTAATTAGGCAGTATTTCAGGAAAGATTCATGCTTTACCAGCATTAATAAACAAAGGATTAAAGAGATAGAAGTCAAGCTAAATAATAGGCCTAGAAAAAGGTTTGGATATGAAAATCCTATATTTGTAATGAATCAATTATTATTTAACCCAAAAGTTGCATTTATTACTTGAATTCAGCATATATCTGTTCACCGTTGTTTCTTGTGTGCAAGATAGTAGTGAGGAAATAGCCAACTTACAATATTATGACAGAGCAAGATCCAATACCACTTCCGCCGAGATGTTGATTGCCGTTACTGATGAATAATTTCTCCAACTTGGTGCAAGAGTAGCTTATGTAAAAAGTAATAATGATACCATTATCCCATTCGGAAAATTCAATTATTTAGGAACAGCCACCTTATTGCATTACGCAAATGTTTGCATTCTGCCCACTAAAAATGAAAAAGGCAGATGGGTTGGTATTACTAGCAAAGGTGAAATACTATTTGACTTTTTTAGCTTCGATAATGGCTCTGACTATTTTAAGGAGGGCTTAACTAGGGTTAAAAGAAACGGCAAAATAAGTTTCGCCAATAAATATGGACATGTTGCGATACCGTGTGAGTACGACTTCGCTTGGTGGTTTAAAAATGGAGAAGCTAAAGTGACGTACAGTGCTAAGGAAGTGGGAAACAATTATGACGAGCACAAGACAATTGAATCCGACGAATGGTTTTTTATCGACTATGTTGGACGGAAATTAAGATGAAGCACCTATAAGTATTAAGGAAAAAATCTAAAGTATTAAGTAAGAATAGGTTTTAGCCAAAGGACTTCACTCTTAACATTTTCTTACTTCCTTACTTCCCTTTACCTGATAATAGTAACCGTGCCTTTGTTGCCAAGATATTCTTTGCCGTCGCAACCTATTGCGTCGATTAAGTAGAAGTAAACTCCATCGGGTACTTCTTCGCCAGCGAATGTTCTGCCATCCCAACCAGTTTCGACGCCATCCCAAGCGGATAGTTTCTCTCCCCAACGGTTATAGATTTGCCCGGAAAGGCTGCATATATTCAAATAGGTTACCATGAACTTTTCGTTGTAATTATCTCCGTTTGGTGTAAATACATCAGGAATGGCTAAGAAAGAACCTGCTTCCACTAATACATGCACCGTATCTTCATCTATGCAATAACCATCTCTAGAAATCTGTAATACAATTTCGAACGAAACAGTAGTAACAGTTGTTAACGTGGTTGATATTGTATCTACATCAAAGTCGGTTATCTCATCATTTATTAACCATGTTTGAGTATTGTAATAGTTGCCATAACTAGAATCGATGAATGTAACATCGAATGGTGTTGAACCTGATAGTTCTCCATCTATTCTGATGTGAGCACGAATAGAATCGGGACGTGATATCAACGCAAAAACCGTGTCGGATACACACATGTTGCTATCTATTGCATATGCCCAATAAGTAGTATCGTTGTTACCCAATATATCATAAACGGTGGTATCTGGAAAAACAGTTGTGTCGCCATTAAACCATACGAATGAATAATTGCCTGCACCGCCGCCAGTTGCTGCTGCGTAAAGCACGCCATCTTCGGCTTCGTAACAAGTAACTGTATCGTGGCTTAAAGAAGCTACAACCCTTGTTAACGGATCGATGTATGTAAAGCTAGATGCCACACAATCTTTGCTATCGGTAACAATTACCGTGTATGTTCCACCCGGTACGTTGAGTGCGAATGTATCGGTACTTGCTGTTGGATCGTTCCAAACGAAAGTGTACGGTTTAGTACCACCAGCTGTAGCTGTTTTAATTGTTGCAGTAGAATCGGAGAAGCAATAAATTGAATCTGCCGATGCTTGTGCAACCAACACTTCTGGCTCTACAATTAAAGTATCAATAGAAAACTCACATAAATCGGCATCGGTAACCGTTATTGAGATTATGCCTGCCGATAAACCTGATGTAGAAATATCTCCTACTCCTACTCCACTATCGGAACCACCATGAGACCATATATAGCTGTATGGAGCGGCTCCACCAGTAATATTTACTGATACCGCACCATCGCTACCGCCGTTACAACTAACATCGGTATGGCTAACAAAAGTTGGATTAAGTCCGCCTGGACGTAATAAGGTTTCTTGGTTGGATGCTGTACAATCGTTATCGTCTGTTACAACTATGGTGTATGTTCCTGATGCAAGTGTGATTGGTTTAACAATGGTTAAACTAGAAGGCTCCCAAGCGTATGTATAGCCATCCACACCAACAGTACCACCACTGGCATCGGCTGTTAAAGATCCATTCTTGGTTCCACAATCGGATGTTTTAGGGTCTATTATACCAACTATCAATTCAGCTGGATCGGTTAGTTCTGTAGTACATGTTGTAACACAACCGTGGTCGTCCGTTAATTCAACTGTGTAAATCCCTGCTCCCAATGTATCTACTGCGGCTGTTGTATCTGCATTGGTGTTGTTCCACAAATAATGGTAAGGACTTGTTCCTCCTGATGCTATAGAAGCTACATCTCCATCAGTTCCTTGATAACACAATGGATTGGTTCCCGAACATGAAAGAACTAGAGGTGTTGGTTGAATAATGTTGTATACGTATGATACTGTTTGCAACAGTACATCGGTAATGGTAACACTGTATGTTCCAAATAATAAATTGACTCCATCTACTACTCCACCCGAATCAACTACGGTTGATGGGCCCTCCCATTCGAATGTATAAAGTGGGCCATTACCCGGGTCAATATTCTCTAACATTATAGATCCCGTTGCATCTCCAAAGCAAAGCACATCTACAATTGTTTCTTTCCAAATCATACCTGGCTCGCCTTTTACCAGCGTGCAACTTTCGGCAATACATGCATTGGCATCTGTTGCGGTTACACAATACATCCCGCTATCTAATCCTATTACGGTATCTTTAATAGAGTATAAGTAGGTGCTATCTATGTTTTCCCAAACGTAGGTGTAGTTAGGGATTCCTCCTGTTACTTCTACAGATACTTCGCCATCCAAACAAGTGCGAATACAAGATGCATGTTTGTCGGTGAAAGCGATTGCTATTAATGTGTCAGGTTGCTGAACAGTGTAATCGTTGTATGCTTTACAATCGTTATCATCTGTAATGGTTACGCTGTATGTTCCGGCAACCACATCACTTAAATCTTCGGTATCTTCATTATTTGGCAACCAAACAAAATTATAATCGCCTGTTACTGTTCCACCACTTGGTGTTAAATCTACTGTACCATCGCTAAATGAATAACACGAAACATCGGTTCCGATAATTGAAGAAACAAGTTCGGGCTTTGGCGCCAAGGTAACTTGGGTTGATGTTACACAACTTCTAGCATCGGTTACTATTACCATATAGGTGCTTGCCTCTAACCCTGTTGCTGTTTGGGTTGTTTGACTCCCTGTATTGTTCCACTGATAAGTGTAATCTAACGTACCTCCTTCTGCGAAAACAGTTGCTTCGCCATCGCTGTCTTCAAAACACAACAAATCAATTTGAGATGTGGTTGCAGTTAATACATCTGGCTCTATAATGGTTTCGCTTAAAGTAACTGTACATCCGTTACCGTCGGTTATTTCCACGGTATAGGCTCCTGCGGTTAATGCATCATCAAAATAATCTCCTTCATTTCCATTTTCAGACTTTCCTGATTGCCATTCTATTTGATAAGGATTGACACCACCAGCATTGATGGTAATGTCTAATCGACCATCTGAATCTTCAAAGCAATTTAGTTCGGCAGGAAATGCAATTGTTACATCGGGCCCATTTAAGTTGATTACTGTAGAGAGGGTTATTCCTGTACAGTTATCGCTATCGGTAACGGTAACATTGTAAATTCCTGCTGGGATATTTATATTAGGGTTAACAGTAAGGTCGGTACCGCCTGCTGCACTCCATAAGTAGGAATAGCCTCCTGCACCACCTGTGGCACTTGCTGTAGCATCGCCATCACTTTGTCCGCATGATGCTGGGCTATTAATTTCGGTAACTACTATTTCGGTAGGTTGAGTCAATGTAATTTCGGCAGTAATTGTGCACAAACTTGCGTCGGTTACTGTTACCGTGTAGTCGCCTGCAATTAAATCTGGCTCAACGTTTTGTCCGGCACTAAGCTCATTGTCGGTTACAGAAGCGGTTGAAGACCAAACTATTTCGTATGGAGCCGTTCCTCCACTAAAGTCTACCGTACCTGTTCCGTCGCTCTTGCCGAAGCAAGAAATATCTGTTCCAACAGCACCATCAATTAACGAACTAGGCTCTATTACCTCTGCGCTACACGTTGCAGTAATACCCAAATCGTCGGTTACCGTTACGCTGTATATTTGAGCCGGCACATTGCTTGTTTGTGTTGACGTAGCTTCCGATTGATCCCAATCAAATGTCCAACCAGAGAAAGCGCCTGTTCCTCCTGTTACATACTCTACTTCTATTTCGCCATCTATTCTGCCAAAACAACTAACTGGTGTTGGGATACAGTTTACAACTGGTATTGGTGGTGCAATTAAAGTGGCACAGTCAGTATCGGTACACCCTTTACTATCCGTTACCGTTGCGCAGTATACTGTTCCTGGCGCTTCTGCTGCTGTTAAGCCCGTAGCGTTTGCGTTGGTTTGTGTTGAAGCGTCGTCCCACACATATGTCCAAGGGCCATTTATGTCGCCAGCTACTATTACAGCTCCCTCGGTACATACAGGAAGCGGACAAAATGGATGTGTAACTGCATTGGCATCTGCCACTACTCCTGGGTCGGAATTTACTGTGATAGAACCTAAGGTTTTACAACCTACTCCGTCTACTATTTCGATGTTATGCAGGCCTGCTAACTGACCAGTAATTGTATAAGTACCTGTAGTAGTAATATTGGTGCTGTATAAAGCATTATCAATATTAATGGTGTAGTTGGCATTTCCGCCCGATATGGTAACGTCAAACGATCCATCGGCTACGGCCAAACAACTTGCATTAACCATGTTGTCTACCACTACAGCAAGTGTAGAAATGTCGTTAATAGTAGCCTCCGCAGTTGCTGTACAACCATTGCCTGCTAACTCGGTAATTATTACCGTATAGCTACCTGCTAATACATCTATGGCATTGTCAATTATTTGATTGTCGGCATCGTTCCACACAACACTATGACCACCTATTGCATTTGATACTGATGTTACACTCATTGTGCCGTCTGCTTGTCCGCAATTAGAACTGGTTACACTTGTAGTTGCAGTAATCTCAAGAGGTTCTGTAATGGTTTGACTGTCTATAATGCTACAGTCGTTATCGTCGGTAACTGTTACATTGTAAGTACCATCTGGTAAGCTTGCAGCATTTGCAGTGCTTTGCGTTGATGCATCGTCCCAAATATATTTGTAAGGGGTTGTTCCGCCTGCTGGTGTTGCAGTTACATCGCCGTTAGATAGTCCAAAGCAAGTTGGCGGATTTCCGCTCATACCAACGCTTAATGCAACTGGCTCAAACAAATCATCTTCTGCCGAAACGGTACAACCGTTAGCATCGGTTATGGTTACCACGTAAGCTGTTCCTGATATATCGCCTGTTAAGCTTGTAATTTGGTGATTGGGTCCTGATTCATTTGGGTAACTCCCTTCAGCTCCCCAATTAACTGTATAATTGGAGGTTCCGCCACCAATGCTTACTGTGGCTGTTCCGTCGTTGTCTTCATTACAATCTTCGTCTACTGCAACCACTGTTGCCGTTAGAACAGCTGGCTCAAATAAATCATCTTCTGCCGAAACAGTACAACCGTTAGCATCGGTTATTGTTACCACATAAGCTGTTCCCGATATGTCGCCAGTTAAGCCTGTAATTTGGTGATTTGGTCCAGATTCATTTGGATAACTCCCTTCGGATCCCCAATTAACAGTATAATCGGAGGTTCCTCCACCAATGGCTACCGTGGCTGTTCCGTCATCGTCTTCATTACAATCTTCATCTACTGCAACTACCGTTGCCGTTAAAACTGCTGGCTCAAATAAATAATCTTCCGCCGAAACAGTACAACCGTTAGCATCGGTTATGGTTACCACGTAAGCTTTTCCTGAGATTTCGCCTGTTAAGCTTGTTACTTGGTGGTTTGGTCCTGATTCATTTGGGTAACTCCCTTCAGCTCCCCAATTAACTGTATAATTGGAGGTTCCTCCACCAATGGATACCGTGGCTGTTCCGTCGTTGTCTTCATTACAATCTTCGTCTACTGCAACTACCGTTGCCGTTAGAACAGCTGGCTCAAACAAATCATCTTCCGCCGAAACGGTACAACCGTTAGCATCTGTAATGGTTACCACGTAAGCTGTTCCTGATATATCGCCTGTTAAGTTTGTTACTTGGTGGTTTGGTCCTGATTCATTTGGGTAATTCCCTTCGGCTCCCCAGTTAACTGTATAATTGGAGGTTCCGCCACCAATGTTTACTGTGGCTGTTCCGTCGTTGTCTTCATTACAATCTTCATCTACTGCAACTACTGTTGCCGTTAAAACTGCTGGCTCAAACAAATCATCTTCCGATGAAACAGAACAACCGTTAGCATCTGTAATGGTTACCACGTAGGCTGTTCCTGAGATGTCGCCTGTTAAGTTTGTAATTTGATGATTGGGTCCTGATTCATTTGGGTAACTTCCTTCAGCTCCCCAATTAACAGTATAATCGGAGGTTCCTCCACCAATGGCTACCGTGGCTGTTCCGTCATCGTCTTCATTACAATCTTCATCTACTGCAACCACTGTTGCTGTAAGCTCAGTTGGTTCTGTTAATGTTGCCGTACAAGTACTTGTGACATCTATACCATTTGTTACCGTAACTGTGTAAGCATTATCAACCAAACTACTTTCCGTAAATACCTTAGTTGCTGTTCCTGTTTCATTCATTCCTAAGCTACTCCATGCAACATCGTAATTAGGAAAGTCGCTTGTAATGGTTAATGTAAGTTCCCCATCATTAGCATCTTTACAGCTAATGTCTTCTCCATTATAATTGGAAGTAATGCTGAGCGTACAAGTAATTCCACAAACCGCGCTTACAGTTCCTGCATCTTGGCTATCGCCAACACCTTGAGGCGAATTTGTAATAGTAGCTACTCCGTCGCCATCTACACAAGCATCGTCGTTATCGCAAAGCCGATCGTTTGTTAGGTCCGATAGCACAAAAGACTCATCACCTTCTAATGCATCAGGGCAACCATCATCATCTGAATCAAGATCCAATTTATTCTCTATTCCATCTCCATCCTCATCGCAGATTACAGCAAACAAAACAGTGTAGTTTGAGTTGCCAGCTCCCGTTGCAAAAACATTGAATTGAGCAGCGGTTTGAGCATAATAACTTTGCCAAACAAAACTCGAACTATTGGTATTTGAAGCACTTGCGGCAGTTCGTTCAACTTCATACGTGCTCCCACTCGAAATATCATTATACCCTGTTGACAATGAGCCTGTATATGAAAATCCGGTTCCATCTAGGCTTGTTAACCCGTCTGTTCCTCCTTCATTACTAATTACTGCACCATGACTAACTTTAACATATACCAATTGAGACCCCGTAAGTGTATACACGGCTGGTGTTAAAACATTTGTTGTGTACAGGCCTCCTGTCGCTCTCGTTCCTGCATTTGTTACTTCTAAGAACACGCTCCCAGCAGTTAATCCCAATTCGGTACTAATATCTACAGGCCCACCTGTAGCTTCGCCTGTACTGCTATTTGCCAAACCCAAATGCGACCCATCAATACTAACGAAATCCAAAGTACATTCGTCCGTATCCAAAATTCCATCGTTGTCGTCATCTAGATCGCAAATGTCGGAGATGTCATCACCATCAGTATCCAAGTTACCTGATGCCGGTGCATCACAAAGACATTCTGAGATAACAATCTCCTGCGTACATACCGGAGTAAAATTGATCTCATCCAAAGCAAAGTCATTTCCTTGTGGAACGGTAATGTTATTTACAATTGAGATTGTAGCATTTGTAGACGCACCCGAATTCCACATTTCCGCAAACTCCTCCCAATCGCAGGTAGCCGTGTTAGGAATAATATTTCCACCTACTTGAACCCCATTTATATAAAAACTAAGGTCTGATACTGGTAAACCCATATTGTTAATATTTGCAAGGAAAGTGGAGAAAGCATAATCTGTATTAGGTTCAATAGCAAAATCTTGAGACCAAACGATACTTCCGGGATCATCGTCTCCATCCACTACCATCATATTTCCCACACCTCCCAAACCAGGTGTTTTGTCAACACAATCATCAAAACATATGCATGCTGCGTTGGCATCATCCCGAACAGAATAAGAACCAAACCCAGCACCAGTTGCTACATGTGTGTAATCTGATGTAAAGCTAATATTGCCACTTTCAAAATCGCCGTTGGAAACTAAGCTATTTTCAACATTAAAAGTTTGAACTGTATAGGTTCCTGCCGTAGATACATCTATCGTTTGAGTTGTAGAACCATCGCTCCATAAATAATTGTCGTGCCCTGCACCGGGGTCTAATGTTATGGCACCAGAACACAAGTTTTTGTCTCCGCCTAAGTCAAAGGAAGTAGGTTCTGTAATGGTAGCGGAGCAGGTAGACGTCTGCATGGTAGCATCGGTTACCGTTACCTCGTAAGTACCAGCAGCAATTCCTGTTTCTGTGAAAGATGTTGTTGCCGTACTGGCAACATCCGCAACGGCTCCGTCCCATTCAATTTGGTAATTGGGAGCATTTCCTTCAATTTCCAACATTAATTCTCCTGTACCATCACCAGTACATATTATATCTCTTGATGCCAAGGAGCAATCCGAAGCACAATCAAAATAAGAAAGGTCGTCGAAAACCCAGTTGTCAACACTGTTTCCTATATGAGTAATTGTAATTGAAGAAACTGGATTATCGGGATCGTAATAACCGAAGAATGTATATATCGCTTCTCCCATCCATACTTTTTCACCTGATATATCATTTGTAATCTCTGCAGTACCTCCATTTAAATTAACTACTGCAGAACTCCAAACTGTTGTAGAACCAAAATCTATTTGGAAGGAGGAAGTACCACTAGAACCATCATAGATGTCGCCTACATTTATACCTAGGCCTGTTATTGGTGTAGGGAACGAAATTGTAATTGTTCTTGTAGTACCGTTACCAGCATCGGGTACTTTTGCTTGAATACTTCCACTTCTAGCAGCAGCACCATAAACCACAGCAGCATTGGACCATTTAACTCCATTGCCTGATACTGCTATCGTATAATCACCGTCTGTGGTTCCGTTTACATCTGTATTATTTGTTTGAGTTTCAAAATCCTCAAACGTTGCATCTGATCCAAGTGCTGTTACTACGTTTTCCCATGCTGTTGCATCGGTTTGTACTCCTAGGGTAAGTGCGCCACATTGCGCTTGAGCCTGATTATCAGATCCTAGAAGCAATATGAACAAAAGAAAAGAGAATGCGAGTGCTAGAAAACGTTTCATATTCAGTAGTTCGGAATGATAATTTATACATCAAAAACCTTAAAATGTTTCTGATGCAAGCATTTATTTAAGTATGCCTATTTGATATCGCGAAATTAGACTATTCGATCAAAGGGGTACCCTGCTGTAACTTGTGTCATTACTAGCATTTTAGTGATTTATTCTAGATAAATAAGAAAACCCAGAAAAGTCGTTCTATTACAAACTCAATACCAGGCAATTAGCATGTGCAATTTCTCGATTTCAAAATTAATAGATTCGGATCAATAAATCCGACTTTTAGATAAACGACATATTTTATCAATAAAGGACATGTTAAGGATCACATCAAAAACTTAGGGAGTAATATTGAAAATGTTACTTTTAGGTTTATTCAAAATCAACTTTAAATGGATCTAAGTTCACTTTTTTTACCCGCAGACCTACTGAATCACTTCACTACCATAAAAGTTTTAGAATT
>JABSPQ010000266.1 GCA_013214205.1 Flavobacteriales bacterium | reverse complement strand
TTTCTTTCGTAAAACGCTTCGAATTCATTTTGAAGAGGAGTATTGAGCAAGGCAGCCATGGAATCTATTTTGTATAAGGGGAGATCTAAATTTTTCACATAGAGGCCCAGAATACTTTTATCACAAGCTTTGTAGATAACTTGAAGCCGTTCTTCAAACTCCCTGGTGGCCAAATTTGTATTCTGAAATTCATCATTCCAAATTGCTTTAATGTCGGAAGGATCAATTCCGTTGTAATTCGAGTCATTCAATTCACTTACCTCTGATTCTATTGATGGCATAAAACTGAAAGAGCCATTATCACGGTTTTTTTCAGTAGATACTATATTCTCATTGTGATCGATGACTTGCAGCAATAAAGGCCATCCACTCCGTGTCTTCATGTCTATATAAACTACATAATTAACGTTTGTAGGAATTTCATGAAAAGAGAAATACCCCTCTTTGTCTGTTAAGGTGGTCATAATGGTATCCCCCTTTGTGTTTAACATGCAAACTCTTTTGTTACTAAGTAACCAATTCTTTTTAAACACAAATTGACCATTGAGCGTATAGGGGGCGTCTTCATCGTGAACAATATCATTATGGGTAAATGTGTAGAAAAGACTATCGGTAAAGGTTTTGTTTTCTCCATCATGTCCCAGTGAAGTGACTTTACTTTGATACCCATCTGGGTAGAAATTAAGGCCGTTAATGTCGATAGGAGTTAAATAGCGTTCAATAGTTTTCGGATTAACCCAATCGATCGATCCATCTGGCATTAGTTTGCCATCGTACAGTTGCATTCCAGGGTTCACTTCATCTGTAGGCACCTGGGCATGGGTTTCTGCCTCTGGATTGAAGGTTAATTGCTCCCCATTAGCGGTAGCATTTAAGTAAAACATGCCGCCAGTTTCTAAATGGTCGTCGCCAGAAGTGGTCGACAAACCTGCTTTTAAAATGTCAATTGGATGCAGTGCCTCCTTAACTTCTAAACTAACGGGACCATTATAAACTATTCCGTGTTTGTCTAAGAAAGCGTTTTCCGGAATACCAAAAACAATCCCATCATCAGTTTCAATAATGGTGTCGCTTTTAGCTTGGATACTAAAAAATTGACTTGGGATCAATTCATTTGCTTTGGGCTCGATGAATTGCTTTGTTGATTGACCTTCCAGGTCATTAGGTGGAGTTGTTCCGGTTTCCTCTGGTGTAAATAGAATCGTTTTAGCCTTAACACTTCTGGCAGATGGTTTGATATTTTCAACTTGAGTTTCTGGTTCCGCAAAAACAGCCTCTTGTTTGTTCGTTATATAGGCAATAATTGCAGCAGTGGCAATTGCAAGAGCAATAAAAATGGCGATACCCCATTTCAACGCCTGCATGAATTGAAATTTATTGAACGATTTTTGAATGTCGAGTTTCAACTCTAAATTTTCTAGCCCTCCTAGTAATTCTTCTTGAAGGGATACTTCTTCGAGCAAAGAAGAATCATTTTGCATCTTACTCTCGAACGATACTCTGTCGGTAACATTCAATTTGTTGCCAATATACTGCTCAATGGTTTGGATTAATTCTAATTCGGTTCTCATCTTTTATGCTTTAGGTATAAATCAATGTTATTAAGCATCTTTTTTTGCTTTTAGGTTGTGTTTAGCCTGCTCAAGGCATTTGTATTTTTGCGTTTTCGCAGATTTCTCAGAACTGAAATTCAGCTGTTATGCAATGACCTTCATGCTCAAAGACTTTAGGTAGAATAGACTCAAAATTTCTTTGCAACGTTTACCTAATTCTGATATTGCCGCTTCGGCTTTTTTCAGTTTTTCTTCTTTCTCAATAGAAAATTGAAGTTCTTCTTCATCAGTACTGATGAGTTCTGTTTTTATCGAAGACACCTGTCCTTTGTTTCTTTTCTTCAGCTCCTTTAGCCAAAGAAAGCGGCAAATGCCATAGATATATGTGTTAATGCTTGCAGTCAGCGAAAACTCCACCTTACTTATTTTTTTGCAGAAAATTATTAGTGCTTCCTGATACAAGTCTTGTGCATCTTGTTTTTCCCCACCATTCGATCTAATAAAACTTTCAACCTTTGGATAGTACTTGTAAAGCTTATCCAAGGCCTTGCCTCTTTTATTGGATCGAAGAATCTCTATTATTTTCTGGTCATTCATTAATGGGTGATTTATACCTTAGTCCCTTTTTTATGAAAAGGTAACCATGATATTGACAAAAAGCTGGTTTTAGGCTTTGAAAAATTTGAGATTGCGTTGTTATTTTAGCATTAAGCGTACAATGGAAAGGAATCTAAAATATGTTGAGCCTTATTAAGGGGGTTAGCCTTCTTAAGTAGTTGTAAGCAAGTGTTTAAGGCGCCTGTAGGAATCTGAAAGGAGAAGCAGAATGACTAAGCCCATACCGTTTACATAGTGTTGCTTTCTGGTAATCTATCCTTTACTTTTATCTTCAATAATTTCTATTTCCTGTTACCATCCATTGTATGTGAATTACTAAAACTAGCACAAACCTGACAACTTTTTATTTCACCAATCAAGGTATATATGTTCCATAAAATCTATTTCAATGATCTATTTCAAATACGAAACAGGAAGCCTGAACTAAGGACAAAGGAAAAGAGGTTTTGAACAAAGTGAGGTTAATGTACAGTCTGACGCTTCTCTGCTAAGAAGTCGTAAGGACTTCATGCTGGAAATGAATTTTAAAGTTAAGAATAGATTTTCAAGATAGCTTGTCGTTATAAGCAGCAAACACCTGATGCTTCTTAGGTGGCGTTGAGCTCAACCTTCGGTAGCTAAAGGCTCTCGTAAAGAACGCGTATACACTCATAAATCGATTATGAGTAAAGTTAAACAAAAGAGATTATGATCTGACTCTGCAAAAACAGTAATTGGCCAAGCCAAACGTGAGGTCCCCGATTTCAACGAGCATTTTAAAAAATTCGAGCAAGAGATGGTAATTGGAGGCTATTCTTCGAGTACCTTGTTTTGTTACGGGCGAGCAGTGGCCAAGATAAGTTTGTATTGGAAAAAGTCATTATTGGATCTTGAGCCCACTCAAGTAAATGATTTTCTATATGCTTTAGCAGCAGACAAACAGGCGAGTTCCACCTATTTTAAGCACACCGTTTATGGATTGCGTTTTTTTTTATCGCTTGTATGGAATGGATGACCAGC
Organism: Flavobacteriales bacterium; assembly: GCA_013214205.1. Taxonomy (GTDB): domain Bacteria; phylum Bacteroidota; class Bacteroidia; order DT-38; family DT-38; genus DT-38. The sequence goes on along the minus strand of JABSPQ010000266.1, from coordinate 1,960 downwards.
GAATAAAACTTCCAATAATCCGAGACACAAAAAAAATAATTGTTGTATTTTCAAGATCAGAGCTCAAGCGTTTGTTTAAGGCCCCTAAAAGTCTCAAGTACCGTATTATCTTAGCCTTGATTTATTCAGCAGGTCTTCGGATTAGTGAACTCTGTAACCTAAAAATCACCGACATCGATTCCGATCGGATGCAAATCCAGATTCGTAATTCAAAGGGAGATAAGAATAGGTATGTTATTCTGAGTGCTTGCATTTTAACCGGTTTGCGAAAATACATCTTAACGAATCAGCCTTCGGTGTATTTATTCAACGGTAGAACAAAAGGTACCCCCTTGGGAACAGGATCTATTCAGCAGTCCTTTCGTCGAGCAATGAAGTCCACTAAGATAAACAAAGAAGCATCGGTGCATACCCTTCGCCATAGCTACGCTACACATCTACTCGAAGACGGGTTGGATATCATCACCATCAAGGAGCTTTTGGGACATTCACACATGTAAACAACGATGCGTTATTTACATGTCGCAAAGATTGATCATGTGAACGCTCACAGTCCTTTGGACACGCTTTACAAATCGTAGCTGAGACCTCGGTATGAGATAGCAACAATACTCCGTGATTACGAACAAGATTTTTTAAAGCAGCACAAAGTCAGCGGACAGGTCTTAAAGACATTTCATGCCATTAAGATTTGTCGGACAAAGAAATTAGGAGGCCATAAAAAGGTGTGTACTTCCTGTGATCACGTTTCAATCAGCTACAACAGTTGTCGTAATCGGCACTGCCCAAAATGTCAAAGTGTTGCCAAACAAAGATGGATCAAACAGCGTGAAGCTGAACTACTTGTTGTGCCTTATTTTCATGTCGTGTTTACTTTTCCCTCCGAGTTTAATGCCTTGGCATTATCGAACCCCAAAGAGGTGTATACAGCTCTTTTTCAGGCTTCTTGGCAAACGATTCAAACATTTGCTGTTGATCCGAAGCACCTGGGGGCAAAAACGGGCATGACAGCCGTTTCACACACCTGGGGACAGACATTAAACCTTCATCCACACCTGCATTGCATTGTGCCGGGGGGTGGAATAAACGATAAAGGTGAATGGGTGCTGCCAAAAAAATCATCTAAACGCTCAACACATCAACAAAAATACCTGTATCCAAAAAGGGCAATGAGTATTGTTTTTAGAGCCAAGTTCATGGCTTGTTTAAGAAAGCAGATCGTTATTCCACAACCAATTGCAAAATAGGTGATGTCTAAAAAGTGGGTAGTATATGCCAAACAGCCATTTTTTGGGCCAAAACAAGTAATAGAATATTTGGGCAGATACACCCATAAAATAGCCATCTCAAACCACCGTTTAATCAACATTGAAAACAATCAAATCACTTTTGATTACAAGGATTATAGGTCTTCAGGGACAAAAAAAGAAATGACTCTTGACGCCTCTGAGTTTATCCGTCGGTTTTCAATGCATGTTCTACCTAGCGGTTTTACTAGAATACGCCATTATGGAATTTTGGCCAGTAAAAACAAGGCGACGGACTTAAATAAAGCAAAGGCCTATTTTGGACTAGAAAGATGGGAAAAGCAAACGATTAAATGGGAGGATATAGCGCGTGAAAAACTCAATATCATACCAAACAAATGTCCGAAGTGTAAAAGGCTGACTTTAGAAATCGTTGAAACAATCCAACCAATGCGAGGACCTCCTTGTGCCGTAAAACCGAGTAATGATTTTTAAATTCCTGATCTGTAGATTCTTATTGTCTGTAAAATATTCGGACTGGCGGAGCAGTGCCTTTATTTCAATACATCCATTAAATGCTCGTCAATGGCTAGAGAAACAACAGGGTAAATGGTGCTTTAATTGCTCTTTTGAAGAACCAAAAGGTGTTTTTTAGATTGAGACAAGGTCGATAAAAGAAAATTTACTATTCATTCCCCATAGGGTTAAAATTA
>JABSPQ010000265.1 GCA_013214205.1 Flavobacteriales bacterium | reverse complement strand
ATATTAGGTGTTTTTGAAAGTGCTTGGCATGATCAATCTAAATAGACTCTTCTCAGCCGGATTCTTAATTATAGGAGTCTTCAGTGCTGGCTTTATTAAGGCCGACTCGGTTCCCCTTCTTTTTCGTTTGGCCTCTGACTCTGCTTATAAGTCATTCAATTTATATGAATATGAGCCTGCGGACACCAAAAGATATGAGTTGAAATTAAGTTCTGATTTAAACAATACCAACAATACATCTGAAAAAACAGAAAGTATCGATAACTTTAACCTTGATTCAAGAACTGATTTTAATTTTGATTTCAACCTATATTATTCTCAGTATTCTAAGGGAGATGTGTTTAGTCATAACACAAATGCCTATGGTTGGTTAAATTACGATTATACACGTAAATATGATTTCAATAATTCACATTCAGCACATCTTGATACAAAAAATTTAACTTCTTATGAAAATATTTATTTGAGTCACAGGCGATCCTATCGAAAATATTATCATAAAGAAAATTTTTTGGTTTGGAGCGGTGAGTCTACATTAGGTTTTAGCCCTTTTAACACTCCTACAATCCATATTGAAAAATCAGCCGTCCCTAACATCTATGATAGCCTTAGTCGCTATAAATACAGGTCTTATAGAGCGAGTGGAAAAAGCCAATCCGGATCACTAAGTTTCGAAATTCTCAAGGGAAAGGGTAGGGTTAAAAACACTTCGAATGCCCTTGCCGCTATCGAAATTTTGAATCATCTAAAAAAAACGAACCGTCTCATTAGAAAGGTGACCAATGCTGATATACATGGGCTTGGTCGAGAACTAGATAAAATAAAGTCAGTAAGAGAATTTGATTCCCGGCTGGATTTAATTCAAAAATCAGAAGCTTTGTCACGGTTTTTGTTACAGCATAACTTAATAGAAAACACTCCAACACGGCAAACCATGGAACTTAATGATTATTTTAAATTCCCAATGTCCTATAGGGGTTTGGGTTGGCGTCTTAGCTATGGGTTTGGGTCTGAATACAGATTCAATTTTTCACAGGGTGAAACAAAAGACATCTATACCGACTTTATGGGAGACCCAAACCAATTCACGGTGTTTCCAATCGATTCACTTCTAAATCAGGATGACTTTACAATAACAAATACAAAGTTTTCCTCTCATAAATCTAGTTCTTTTGCCAGAATAAAATTTAATCAGCATAAGGTGGTGAAACAGCGAGGTCAGTTATTTCAAACTTTAACCTCAGATTTGGGTTATGCATACCAATATGATTCTTTTAATAAAGAATCGAAAGATAGCACTGGTTATGAAACGCATAGCCTGTTTGTTGAACTCTATTATTTCTTTTCATATACATATTATTTGAATCGTAAGACAAGTTTTCGGGTTTATTCTAGAGATAAATTATTTAAAACCTTTAATCAAAATTTAGTGCATGAAAGGGACTTTGTAAGAGACTATAAGCGATCTCAGTATTTGGATCGTGTTGAGACCAATGTAACTCTTAGCACCACGTACTATTTGACAACACAAATGAATTTGAGGTTTTCTTTAAGATTAGATGGTACCTGGTATTTTGATAAGGTATATGAGAATCTTGAAACCTATAATACACTTAGCTTCTCATTAAATTATTTGATATTATGATCTTTCGGTTGAAAATTTTATTAGAAAAAAAGAATTGGCTGCTTAGCATGTTAATGCTTAGTATGATATTAACCCCTGTGGTTCTATGTGATGGGGGAATGCCCCCCTTATTTTTATCCCCCAATAAATCCTCTTTAAATGACTTTAGCCTTGTCCATTATCGTCAGTCAAACTATAAAGACCTCAACTTAAAGTTTGTCCCTAGGGTTCATGGTTCTTTACGCACCGAAGAATATACTCAGGAGTTAGATAATCTTAGACTTGACCTCAGAATAACCCCTAGTTTAAGAGTAAACCATGACTTCGTCTTTAATACGAATCGATTTCAAACTGAACTGAGAAATTCCTTTAATTTTAGATATGTCTACATGTATGATAGAGAAGTTGATAGTCCTCATACAAATTTTTACGGAAATAAGTCTTTTGATTCTAGTGAAGATAACAGGCTGAATCTTGATTTTGTCCACTTAAGTACTAACCATTTTTACTTATCCAACAAGACCTTTTTCGAACTAAGACCTATTTTAAATAACCAATATGAGTATCAAGTTGAACATGGTGAGGATATACGTGTATACAATAACTTCAATGAAGCTGACCCACCCGAACAGGTTAATGAACAATATGTGTTAGATCGAGACCGAAAGTCCACTCATTCTTATAATTTAAAAAATACCTTTGAATTTTTGTACGGAGCTGGTAGGGTTGAGAAGGTAACCTTTCCCTTAACTGCCATAGCTTATTTTGAACACCTTCGAAGTAAACAAAAACTTAAAAGAGAACCTACAAATACTGAGTTAACAGAATTTGCTCATTATATGGAAGAGCAAACTTATCGAACTTCTTTTGATTCTAGATTAAAACTTATTGAAGATGTAGAACGTTTAGAAAAATATTTATTGGACCATCGGTTTATTGATTCTATAAGACCTCGCCAAACCTTGGAGTTGAGTGACTTTTATGAATACCTTTCAATTCAACCTCGGTCTCAGGGTAGCCGAGTGGGGGGTGGTTTGGCTTATTCCGATAACCGCAGTGCTACCCATGATAGTGAAACACAAAGTTGGTCTAGTCTTGAAGCACCTATGGGAACCTTCGAGGGTTTTCCCACTGATACATTGATTTCTTTGTTAGAAAATCCAAATAAAGCTT
>JABSPQ010000264.1 GCA_013214205.1 Flavobacteriales bacterium | reverse complement strand
TTCGATTTGCGTTGGTTTTGAAGATGATTTAAAATATCAGTCGAACAATAGCTTTTTCTATTTCTCATTTTTCTCTGCTTTAAAGGCAAAGCTCTGAAATAATAAGATCTTATACTAGATGTAATTCCCAGCACTGATACGCTAAAAACACCTTCGTGCTCACCATCTATTGCAATAAACTTGGTGTCTATTTCTGTAATGCCTATGGTATGGGGCCATGTGAATGATGCACCTGCCTCCGTTGCCGCACATGGTGCTTTCGTTGCCATCAGAATTAAAATAAACCATTTTAAAATCGTAGCCTTCTTCGTTCTCAATGGTAATGAATCCGTCTGCACCAATACCGCTTTCCCTATCGCACAAACTTCTAATTAACTCAACGTTAGATGTGTCGAATAATTTATTACGATTGTCTATCATAATAAAGTCGTTGCCGGTGCCTTCGTATTTGTAATATTCAAATTTCATAGGGGCACAAAGATAGTAGGTTTAGAAAGATTGTTCGGAATACCTACCTTACTCTTTGACATTTATTGAAAATAATATCCAAGAGGATATTTAGAATTGAAAGTAGATAAAAGGACTAGGAATATACACCCTTAACACACATGCAATTAAAACCAAGGCGGTAAAAGCAGGGAAATACCATTTGTCTTTTATTTTAATTTGATGAACATTGGGTGCCAATGTAACCACCATCCCTACTATTAAAAGCATTGCGATGTTCTTAACTCCACCATAAACCCTTATAAACTCAGGTATCTGAATCTCACTAAAAAAAGGTAATCCATAAGTCGCTCCAATGGGTTCAACTCCATTAAACATTAAGGCTGTGGCAATCCCGTTAAACGCAAATTCCATGTCTCTCGATTTAAAGAAAAACAAAGAAAGAATAAAAGAAAAGATTACAAACACCCTATAAAACCATGTTTTTGAAAATTTATACTGAAGCGTAAACAATTCTACAGCCAGCATTATACCACTCACAAATCCCCACATAATCAATGTCCAGGCAGCACCATGCCATACGCCGCTTAAAATAAATGTAACAATGGAAGCATAAACAATCCCCCAAATCCCCCACGCTCTTTTATTAAAGGCCATAGGATTGAACACATAGTCTATTAAAAAATCATATAACGTGATGTGCCATCTTTTCCAAATATCACCGAAACTAGATGCCCTAAAAGGAGAAAAGAAGTTAATAGGAAGCCTAAACCCCATCATTCGCCCCAAGCCTAACGCCATTTCAGAATAGGCTGAGAAATCAAAATAAATTTGTAAGGTAAATGACAAAATACCGATCCACGTTCCAAAGAAAGGTGTATCTCCAGTTCCATTAAAATACAAATCCGACCATCTTGCAAACCAATCTGCAATAAATAATTTTCGAAACATCCCTACAGTAAAATAGAACATACCAACGTTAAAATCGCTGTAGTTAAATTTAATAGACGAGATCGCCTTGAGTTGTTTATCCATTACATTATAGCGAACAATGGGTCCAGCAATTAGCTGTGGGAACATGGATATGAATCCAGCAAAGTGCCATAAAGATTTGGTAGGTGTCGATTTTCCAAGATAAATATCTAAAGAATAGCTCATTGACTGAAACGTGTAAAACGAAATTCCGAGAGGTAAAACAATTTCAAATGCTGGTTTAAATGTTTGCATTGTTTCAGGAAGCATCAAGAAAACATTGTCGGTAAAAAAATTGAAATATTTAAAAAATCCTAAGATCACAAGGTTCACAACCATTGATATAATAAACCATGTTTTAGGTTTTTTACTAGGATCATTCCGCCCTTCATAAATTTTGAGGCCACAGTAATAATCAACAAAAATGGATACCAACATCAGTGATACAAAGCGATAATCCCACCACCCGTAAAAGATGAAGCTCATTATAGTAAGAAACGCAAGACGAAGTTTGGTTGACTTAATTGTAAACCACCCAATCAACACAATTGGAAGAAAGAAGAATAAAAACTCTATGCTGTTAAATAACATTTACAACGATTATAGGTCCTCCGACATTTCTGCCTCCAACGATTTTATAATTAATGTACTGTTTACAGAAGTAATGTGACAGTTGTCAAAAAAATGATTTGCTGTTCCGTCAAAATCAGATATTTCAGTATTGTCTTGAAATAAAACTACGTTAGGATATTTACTCGAAATGAGTTTTATTTTTTCAATAAAATATTTCTTTCTTGCATCAAAATCTTCCAACTCCTTTAAAAGCTCAATGAAAGCAGGCTGATAAGGCATTGTAGTTAGAACAACTTTACAATCATCTAACTCAGACAAATAATGGAGTAAGGAGTCAAATACAACAAAGCGGTTTTCATCAAACGGCATGGTATGTATTGATCCATGTAATAAAACAAATGAGGATCTCCCTCCCGACTGCTTTATGATCTCCTCATTCATTTGATAAATTACCGCGGAACAGTCGTAATTACCTGATTCTGCTATATCGGTATTCTCTTCCCCATTAAAGCCATACCTTATTCTGACACCTCCATCATAAAAAAACCTACTTATTGGAACAATTTTGGAATTGAAATCTTGATTTTCATACGCATATTGCAAACAAAGCCTAGAAGCATCAATATGAGACTATGTCAATAGTTTTTGAAACCTCCCAAACCACAACTTACCATAATTAAAATCTGGCAAGTATTTAGAAATACGTGGTTTGTAAATTAACCTATCCTCTCCTCCATAAAAGATTTTTTTCGAATTCGCCTCAGCTCTAAAGCTCAATTGATCGAGACCAATAAACATCATTTTGGGCTTGCATCCTACATCTTCAACTAAACATTTTGTAATACACAAATAATCTTCTGCAGTGCATTTATACACTCCGAAATTGTAAAAATCATGTCCCAAATAATGATTTAAAGTATCCGGCAAAAAACGCATCGTATTAGATGTACCCAGCACAAAGGCATCTGGTTTTACATCCATATTTTCAACGTATCTTAATTTTGCAATTCGAGCATTGAAGGGAGATTGACCATAATCGCCGACCCTTCTGTCGTGCATAAACTCAAAGGGATTTACCCAATAACCGATTACGATAATACAGGATATGGCCAAGAAAAAGATTAAATTAAAAACAAGGAAATACTTCCTGCCTGTGTTCGCTGGTTTTACACTTTCCACAGACCTTAGCTAACTTTTAGATTCAACGGAAGCAATTATGTCTTTAACTGTTCTCCATCCCATAATTTCAACAGAGTTGAAATTTATGCTAAATTCCTTCTCAATTTGAACAATTAATCTGATGTTTGTTAGAGAATCCCATTTATCATAATCAGCTGCAGATTGCCCTTCTTCAAGTGTTACATCCTCGTTAAAAGCTCTTGAAAAAATGTTCGAAAGTCGGCTAATTGTACTTGATTCCATCAATTTCTTTTTTAAATTATATAGTAGAAAACAAAGTTAATCTTATTTGGCTAAGTACTAATTTAAATATGTATTATCTTTACTTAAATTTATTAAAAGAATGATACCATCAGATTTTCGAGATTTCTTCATTACAAGTTCTAGCACTATTCAACAGGAGATAGTCTCGTCCTTACTATCATTGTC
>JABSPQ010000263.1 GCA_013214205.1 Flavobacteriales bacterium | reverse complement strand
TCGACCGTCACTCCCTGTGCTTGAGTTCCATCCATATGGGTACGCAATTTTCCGACCATCACTTCCAGTACTGGAATTCCATCCATATGGATACGCAATTTTTCGACCGTCACTTCCCGTGCTGGAATTCCATCCATACGGATACGCAATTTTTCGACCGTCACTTCCCGTGCTGGAATTCCATCCGTATGGATAGGATATTTTTACTCCATCAGAACCTGTTGAAGATGTAAATGAGTAGTCAAAGTTTAGCAGATATACTACGTTGTCCTCTACTATTACGGTTTTGTCATCTGACATGCTCTTTGAGGAAAATGAAGTGCTTATACTCCAAATTAATATCCCTAACGTCCAGCATATAAATTGCTCTTTCATTTTATTGTATAAAAGGTATTACGATAGATTAAAAAGTAAATTATGCAAATACTTACATGTAAGCAACTTACTTAAAATATAATAGATCTTCAGGGAAAGTCTTAGAAGTGGTTGAGAATTTTTTAGTGATAGTTTCTAACGTATCAATGTTGTCAAATTGAGAAAAATTATTTTTCAGCAATTGAGCGTATAATTCAGCTTGATTTACATGGGTTGAATATCTGTTGTAAAACCTATAGACAAAATATCTTAAATGATTTTGTTGGATATTGGCGTGTAAAATAATGATTGGTTTAGGCTTTTTAAAAGCTTTAAAGTTAGCATGAAGGAAGTGTATCACTTCGTTTTTGCTCAGTACAGGATTTCCTTTAATGCTACAACGATTTAAAGCCATGAAGTAACTTTGGATGACTTCTTTTTCTGCATTACAGCTAATTCTTTGATCTTGATTTGATACTTCGCTTTGATCATCAGTATGGTCGTTGAGAGCAATCAATTTCGTATTGAATATTTCAATAAGTTGTGAGGCGTATCGATCAGACGTCTCTTTACAGATAATTAATTTCATTCCAAACAGGCTCAGAGACTCATTAAGACACACTTGAAAGTTTGGATTTAAAGAACTTGAGAAGTGTGTGATTAAACGTTGTAATAAATCAGATTCTGGTCTCATTCCAAAATTATTCGTTCTTCGATAGATTTTGAGAAGATGAGGATAAAGCTCATTGATGAAATACAATTTGTGCTTAAGTATTTTATCTATTTCATTGTTTTTAGAGATAGAAACCATTGTCCCATCTCTCTCAAACATTGACTGAAAATTTAGCTCAACATAATCAGATTTAAGTTCAATTTCTTCTATTTCTTTAGGTAGTACCTTATCCACGTAGTCAAAGAAAGCATTATTCCTTTTTTCTACAGGAAGGATTTCATCCTCAGTCATAAGAACGATACTATCTTTCTTGCCAGACTTTGCTTTTTCAATACGTTCTTCCAACACAAGTAATTCGTGTCGAAATTCTGTACGAATCGCCTCTATGATTTTAGCTTTGTTCTTATAGAAGTAATAACCAATTGATATCAGTGCTATCAGAAAAGAGAAATTCTTCTTTTCATTTAAAGTAAGTGGTTTGTTTTTTTTAGCAGACTTTTTTATCTCAGGGGTGTCAATAAAGCTTGAGTCGTTAATAGCTTTATTTAATCTGTCAAGCAATTCGGCGCTCTGTACATCGTGATCAGTTTTTTTCACTAATTCTATCTTGTAAAAACTCGGTTCATTTCAGCTTTCTTAAAGTCTTTTCTAATATCAATATATTTTTTAAAACTCTTTTCAGAAACATGTCCTGTTTGTGCCATAATTGCCCATGAAGGTGCACCTTCTTCAATTAAGTTTGATATAAAGCTCCTTCTTGCCATGTGTGAAGACATCAATTCATGAAGAGGATAAGAGTTCTCTGTTTTCTTAGAACCTTTTAACTGGATAATCTTATGCATTGAATTGAACTCTGCAATTTTTCCAATTTCCTTTAAATATTGATTAAATTTTTGACCAGAAGGCATCTTTAAAAATCCTCCTTTCTTGAAATCATTCCTTTCTAGTATTTCGTTTGCGAGTGGATTCAATTCTACAGTCAAGTAATTCTTTGTTTTCTCTACCCAAATAGAAATTTGGTCATTTTTGACATCATCATGCTTTAGTTTCTTTACATCCGAGAACCGTAAACCTGTGTAACAGCAAAAGCAAAATGAGTCTCTAACATTTCTTAACCTGTCAGAATCAAGAGAGAGGTCATGCAGTTTTATTACCTCCTTCAAGGTCAAGGTAATTATATTAGTTTCATGTTTAGGGCATTTGAAATCTTGAAACTTGGTATTTGTTGTGTAGTTCCTCTTGTATGCCCAAGCCATAAAAGTTTTGAAATCTGAAATATATTTCCCTAATGTGTTGTTAAAACAGTTGTGCTGTGTGGCTAGGTATTCGATGAACTGATCATGAAATATTTGGTCTATTGTTTGAAAAGAGAGGGCAGGATATATATTATTCTTGAAACTCTCAAGTCTGTTTTTCAGAGTTAAAAATTTTCTGACCGTTGTGGGCGAATTGTTCACTTCAAGGAAATGAAGATATTTATCAAATACTGCAAAGAATTTAATTTTTGTATTTATTGTATCTGGAATAGAGTTTAAACTTTGCTTGAAATAGTCAACAGTCATTTCTGCCCCAACCTTTCTGCCTTTCCTGTCAATTTCTTTAATCCTTTCTTCAAGCTTATCTAATTCATCATTAATTTCAGCTCTACCTGATGCACCACTTTTAACTCTCTGCTTTTCTTTATCCCATAAATTAGGTTTGATTTTTTCTTCAGTATACAATTTGAATCTCTTCTTGTTGATTACAAAAACCAAGAGAATGGAGGTAGGGGTTTTTGATTTAGAATCCTTTAAATTGAAGTTTACCTTAAGAGCCATAATTATATTAAGGGGTCATATTGGGGTCATTTATAACTATATTTAGCTATATTTTATTATATTCAAACTTATAGTAAAATTGGCATATTACCTATTATTAGTGTATTATAAGGCATAATAAGAGATAATTGGATAAAAAGAGATTAAATAGGTTCGAGTCCCTCTCTCGCTACTACTAAGGACGAATTAACATTTTGCTTAATTCGTCCTTTTGTTTTTGGCTTGTATGCCTTTAAAGACGGGGCTGTTCTTGTAATGAAGTCATTTAGTTCATTGGTTCGATAACCTGTATTTGTGAATGTCAGGTTATCAGGAAATATTGAACCTATTATCATTTGCTTTGCCTTTAGGCTACCTTCTTTATATAATTTGTCTATGTTCTTTACAACCTTGTAACCATGTTCTAAATATTCTTGATAAGAACCTGACACCTTTTTAACATCTTTTTTCTTTGCCTTCTGTAAAGATATTTCACCTTGATAACGTAACATCATTTTATTAAAATATTCATGTGTTATATTCTTATCTGCATACTCATCTTCTAAGTGGTTGATTCTTTTTTGATTCTTATCTATTTCTTTTTTTACGTTTCTTAAATGTGGGGCGTTTGTATTTACGTTTTCTTTTAAATGTTCTTCTAGTAAATCTGTATAGGCTTGATCTACATTTTCATTATGAGAAAATTGATTTAATAGTTCGACAAAAGATTCATTTACAACCTTCGCATTAAATCGAACTTTACAACCTCTTTGGCAATGATAATAGAACATCTTTCCACCGTTCCCAGTTGAACCGCTACCAGTTAATGTACTATCACATTCAACGCAATTTAAAAGACCTCGTAAAGGCAATTCAATTGGTAAAAGGTTGCGTTTTGGCATTCTGTTATTTTGACTTAATATTAATTGTACCTGATTGAAAATTAAATCAGTTGTTAAAGGTTCGTGAAGTCCTAAAATTAAATACGCTCCATCTTCTTTGTATGCTTTGATTTGTATTTTACCATTGTACACGGGATTTTTCAACATCTTACTAAATGCGTTTTTCCCGCATGTAAAACCGTCCTTAATCAATTTTTTACGAATTTCTTGTTGCATGTACTTTCCTGTAGCCATCATTTTAAATGCCTTGGTAACATGTTTGGCGTATTGATCGGGTGCAATTATTTTATTTTCGTTTTCGTCCCTTGTGTTTTTATATCCTATTGGAGCTTGTCCCATAAAACGCCCTGTAAGTTTTGCAGAACGTAAACCGCCCCTAGTTGCGTTTGATTTTCTTATATTTTCAACGTGTGGAATACTTAAATACATTGCCAAAATCAAAGTACTTTCTGGTATAGAATAATCGAGGGGTTGTTCTATTGCCGTTGTTGCAATATTGTATTTTTCTTGCAGTTTATCCAACATATTAAAAGACCGTGTTACGTTTCTTGAAAACCTACACCATTTTACAACAAGTAATTCGTCTATATTCCTGTGTTTATATTTCAGATACTTTAACATCTCACTAAATGCAGGACGTTTGAAATTTTTCGCGCTATGTCCGTCGTCTTGATAATGTTCTATTATTTCGTAATCTCGATCAAGGCAATACTTTCTTAAATCTTCTTCTTGATTTGCTAGGCTATAACCTTTTTTTGCTTGTTCGTCAGTTGAAACACGCGAATATATTAATACTCTTTTTCCCATTTATCTACTAGTTTATTTGTTAACAATCCATATACGTATATATACCAATTTTTATGCCAATTAGCTGGCTTCACTATACTCTGTTTCGTCATTATCAGATTGGGCACGCTTCGCCCTCTTTGAATAGAATAAATCAAGGTCAATTCTTAATATTATATATAAATAGTCACGGAGTTTTTTCAATTCGTCATCCGTGAATTTCTTGTTATTCTTATCAATCAAAGCCTTGAATTTGTCGAAAGGGAGCTTCATAATAGGCCGCATTATGGCAAAATATTTGCCGTGAATATTCCAGTGATTGGGAGTTTTAACCCGTTAAAAAATGATATTATTTGATTTGTGAAATTTTTCATAATCCTCTAAATATTACGTTTAGTATCTTGCTTGATTAGAGCGATACAAAACATGATGAATATTTAAGGTGATTGATTGAAAAACACCTCTTGAAACAATGCGAGGATTAGAATTTGAACTACGAAAGTCGCATTGGAATCTTTATAACGTTGAATTGAGCCTGTTTATTGTAGGCATGTTTATTCCTAAGCACGTACCCACCTCTATTATTGGACTATTGATAGCATAAATACCTTTTAATTCTTGAGTATTTTTTAATGGTTTTAACAATCTCTTGATTTGGTTATACTGTTTTGTAATAGATCGTGTGAATACATTTCCAAACGCTTAGACAGAATTCTATCACAATTGGATAATAGAAGCAATAGAATTCTATTAACCGATTATCTAAAATCAATAGAAATTCTTTAAAAATCATTAGTCGAGTTGTGCAAAATAGGATTCTTATCAAGTAGCAACAATTAACATCGAATACGAACAGGTACTATAGAGATCGATATCAGGTCGAAATCAGGTCGGAATCAGCTCGTATCAGGTTGATATCAGGTCGGAATCAGGTCGTATCAGGCCTTCTTTTGGGAGTAAAACATACATTTCAGGGCAATTATTATCGTCTTTTCTCGTCTTAGAAATAGCATCAATCAGTATACTAACATGGATATTTTTACAGCTCTAAGTAAGTCTCAAATGGCACGAGGCTACGGTATAAACTTAAAAACTTTCAACAGATGGCTACAGCCCCTGTACGAAGCAATGGGCAAGCCTGTTGGCAGGCTATTAAACCCGCTTCAAGTAAAACATGTTATTCGTACCTGTGGCAACATGCCCTTTCCCGAAAGAATGTGAATACTTACAGGTTCTTAGCTAATTCCTTACCATCATTTACTACTTCACGCATCAAGTCGCATAAAAAAGCAATCTTATACATCTCATTTACTGATAGCATTTGTGGATCCGTACCCCATGGGTCGCCCATCCTACCAGAAGAAACAAGTATAATTCTTGAATACGTCCAACATAGCTTTGCTAAATCAACGTTTCTGAGAAATCTAAAGTCTTTAGTTCAAGGTGGCTCTTGTTCTGGGTCGAGTTTTATTCTAATATTTGAATACCTTGTTAAGGCTACAAATTCTCGTACCGTTTCGAGAGCCATTTCAAGATCATTTAATTGTAGTTTTTCGTGGTGATACTTATACTTTAGTTTAGACATAAACAATTGATAAAGACTCTCCATAGCAAGCACTGGTATTAACTCACCTTGAGATTCTAAGTACGACAAAAACAAATGTATTGTGTCATCGGCCTTTTCCTTAACACGCTTGGTTTCTTCCTTGTACTGTTCTAACATCTCAATAGAATTCTTAGAGGTCAGTTCGGTAATTTCTAGTTTTTCTAACATCGTTTTATTCAATTATATCAAGTAACAATTGCTTAACATCTACCTCCACAAATACAGATACTTTCTCTAGTCCATCTATTTTAGTTTTTGCAACAAACAATAGATTTTCGGAATCACTTGTTTCTGTTAAAAATCTCGCCAATTCTCTCTTATCTACAACTTTTCCGTGTGCGTATCCTCTTATTATGTCCTCCAAATCATCTATATCTGTTTCGCCTTTCATTTGAATAAACAGGCTGTATGTTGAGCCTAAGAAGTAGAGGTAATCGTTGATAGACTTCATCAAATCCTTAATTGCCGTTTCGTCACCTTTGAACTCATTGAGCATGTGCGCAAGGTAATCGAGTATCAATTCAGTATCTATTCTTTCCAGTTCGCTTATGTCGATTGATTCTAAGTAAACTAAGAAGTCAACAATATCACTTTTACACTTCTTTTTATCCATGTTAACGACTTCTTTAAATCGTTCAAATGAGATTTTAAATTCTTTTGATTTTATTGGGGTTTTGTGGGCTGTCATTGATACAATTGTTTAATGCAAACCCCAATGCAGTTGGTTAAAAATCGATCAAAAAAAAGCGGGGGCCAAACTTCATCGTCAACGAGGGCCTACTACAGCCAACTAATCAAAATCCATCCAACCCCCACAAGGAGCAGCATAGACAAACATTTCTGATTAGTTTTTAAGTGTAGTAGTTCTCGTTAACCAAATGTATGTACGCTAAATCGTAATATGTCTTTGTCTTACTTTCTTATAATTTCGTTTTAAAAGTTAATGCAATGTAGGTAAAAACTGAACGTGTTTAATTCAGGTATACTTTTTTAGTCGTCGTACTACCTTCTGAGGTTAACCTAACAATGTATACACCGCTATCAAGTGATATTGAGGTATTACCGTCCAAATTATATTGGTTTACTCTTTGGCCTGTTAGATTGTATATTTCCGCTGTGCCTTTGCCGTATATTTCTAGGATATTGTTAAATACAGTAATTGAAGATTCTTGATTGATATTGCCTTCAATTCCTACAGTGCAATCATTTAGAAAACTAGCCCATGAATCTTTTTGTGTCCAATTTAATGTTGACCATTCTGGATCATCTACGGATATACAATATAAGTTTGAATTGTTTTTTGAATTAAAATTTGTTAAGTCAATATTAGATCCATTTCTAATATTTAAAGTTGTCAAAGAATTCTCAAAGCAAAGAAGAGAATTTAATAGTGAATTTTTAGTTAGGTCGAGATAAGAGATTGAATTTTTAGCGCAGTAAAAATAGGAGAGTAAGAGATTGTTTGAAACGTCCAGTTCTGTAATTGAATTCTTATAGCATGAAAATTCTTTTAACTTTAGATTATTTGTGAGGTCAAGGTTTGTAAGATTATTTTGACTGCAGTTGAATACTTCAAGAGAATCACAGCTTGTTACATTTACAAATGTACCCTTATTGACAGCTGTATTAACGTATTTAAGGACACTGTTATTGTATAAGTCAATACTATCCAGGTCGTTGAATGACAGGTCTGCTTCTTCCAAAAGTGGGTTATTCGATAGATCAATAGTCATTAGATTATTGTGGCTACAGTCAAAATTCACTAATGCCGTTTGATTAAAAAGATTAAGTGAGCTAATATCATTAGAATTTATATCCAGATCAGTGAGTTTAGAGCTGCTTGAAATATCAATAAACGTGATGTCGTAGTTATAAGAAGTATTTAACTCTATTAATGATATGTTTTCCTCAATGTTTAAAATAGTTAATTCATTGTGTTTGCAGTTTAAGTATTCCAAAGTTGAACTGTTCGACACGTCGAGTTGCTCTATTAAATTATAAGCACAATCTAAATATACTAATGAGAACGATGACATTTCTAAAATGATACATTCGTTATAGCGGCAATCTAAATACTCCAATTTGATACTGTTCTTTGCATCAATACTACTCAACGAGTTTTTTCTACAATTAAGGAATTTCAATTCAAGTAGATTTGAAAGATCAATACTCGAAAGAGAGTTCTCTTGACAGTCTAGGTATAACAATTCTTCAATTTCCCCTAAAATAAGGGTGCTTAATCCATTGTTTAAGCAATCAAGGTGCTTAAGGAAACTGTTATTACTTACATCGAGATAAGTAAGAGAATTTCCATTTACATCAAGATATTCAAGCTTTGGGTTATTAGAAATATCTAAACTTTCAATAGAACACCATTTAAACGAAATGTGTTTTAATTCTGTATTGTTTGAGAGATCAACATTTGTAATATTATAATTGCTATTACAAAAGAGAAACTGCAATTCGACGAATTCTTCAATTCCTGTAAGATCGGCAATATTCATGTATGTAATTCCTATTGTGTCAGAATAAGAATTGGCCTCTTCTACTTGTATTTCTTCATCTCCATTAGTATTAATTGAGCTATTCCCAACCAAATAAGCTTTAAAGTTGGCATCAGGTATGTACACAGTATCTTGTGCCGATACAAACACAGGTAATAAAAGAAGCAATAGTATAAGTTTATTCATTGTTGTCAATTTAAATGCGAATTTAACAAAAAAGCCTCCAACAATGCCAAGACCAATTTGCTGATATTCTATACCCGTGAAGGCAATGGGCTCTATTCCATTCAAAAGCGAATTTATCAATTAAGTTTAAATAAACTAGGTAGAAATACGACGTTCTAACTATATTGCAATAACCCTTTAAAGATCAATGATGAAGAAAGTAGTTTTAATACTCTTATTATTCCCTTTTTCAGTACTTGCACAGATACCAGAAGGCTATTACGACAACGCTATTGGATTAACAGGTGAAGCCCTTAAAAATGCCTTAAACGATATAATAGATGGTCATACAGAATACCCGTACACAAGCACAGGTACAGACGTTTGGGATATTCTAAAGGAAACCGACAAAGACACTATAAACACTGATAATGTGATTCTTGTTTATTCAGGGCAATCGGTAAATGCAGCACAGGAATATAATACTGGTGCAGGATGGACAAGGGAGCTTGTTTGGGCAAAAAGTCGCGGTGATTTCGGAACAAATAAAGGGGTAGGAACAGATATACATCACCTAAAACCCGCTGACGTATCGGTAAATTCAGCGCGTAACAATAGATGGTTTGCAGAATGCTCGGAAGAGTATTTAGATGGCGGGATTACTCCTACAGGTTCTTATACAAGTTCAAGCAAGTGGGTTTGGAAACCAAGAAATGAGGTTAAAGGAGACATTGCGCGAATGATATTCTATATGGCAACTCGATACGAAGGCGAAAACGGTGAAGTTGATTTAGAAATAATCGATTATCTCCCTTCAGATAATGATTCTAACGAACCAATTTTTGCTAAACTATCTGATTTGCTTTTATGGCATATAGAAGACCCAGTAGATTCATTTGAGATCAATAGACACGAGATTATTTACTCATATCAGAATAATCGTAATCCCTACATAGATCATCCTGAGTATGCAAGTATTGTTTTTGATGTTGTAACCTCAACCAAATCAATAAATAATACGAAGTTTGTAGTATATCCAAACCCAAGTAGCGGTGTATTTACAATTGAATCAGATGAGGAAATAATTATGATTGAGGTGTACAATAGTATAGGAGCATTGAAACTAACAACTTCAAAAAATGAAATTGACCTATCACGCTTAATTTCAGGACTATATACATTTCGGATCAAATTCAATGAAGACACAATGATAAAAAAGGTGTTATTAGACTAATAATAAGATATGAAAAGCACACTTGAATTTACAACCAAAATCAGCCCTCTTATTCTAGGGATGGTGACTGTTTTGGGGTTTGCTAAGGTGAATTTTTACTATTCAGTCTTCAATATTGACATCATTAACTATTTAGTGTTAAGCGAAATACCGTTACTCTTTTTAGAGGACTTGCTAGCAGGATTTCTTATCATAGTAATTTTTACTCTAGTTTGCTTTATCGTATTCCGCATTCGGCCTAAAGATGAGAACACAGAAGGTAATCTATTTCACAGCGAGATTAAAAAAATTAGTGTTAAGGAATGGGCATCAATGACTATTCCTGTTTTGTTTAGCACTCTTTCAATTTCCCTCAGTCTTGCGGGAATCGTTAAAGAAAATGGTTTAATTTTCTTATTGTATCCTGCTAGTCTTGTTTTGTCAGCACTATTAATAGTTGTAATTAATAGGTTTATTAAGAACTTATATAGAGAATCTGAAAGAAAGTCATATTTATTAACTGTAATGATTACATGGGCAATTCTCTCATGCGTGTGTCTAACCTTAGCGGAATCAAAGGTTATTGCGTACCAATTAAAAACAGGTGAAATTAAAGGTAAGATTATCTCATTTGATTATATAGGGAAATCAATTAGGACTAATAATAATGAGGTGTACATAGGGGAGACTATGAACAACTTATTTATATATAACCGAAATATCAAAGAAACCACTATTTTCCTTCGAAGCAATATAGATAACTTTAAGATTTTAGAATCAGTTGAGAAGGAGCTGAAAAAGGAGAAGGATGGGAACACAACAGGAGGGCGTTCAAAACTTAGACCAGGAAGTAAATCTACAAATGGACGTGCTGAGCAACCACCACCAACTTAATGAAACACTTCACGTACGTTGCTGTCTTCGTTGTTATATGGCCTAAGCGCCTGACCCGCATTATCTGGTTTACCAAATTGTTATTGAAAATTAAAAATTAGACTTCATTGGTTAAAAATTATATGGCAAACAAAAACATTCACGAAATAGAATTTAACGACATTGGTTTTGTTGAAAAAGATGGGAGAAAAGCTCTTATAGTTTTTGGTAAAACACAGCAAACCGCAAAGAGATTATTTGAAGCGTTAAAAGACGGATTTAATCTAAGGCATACGGTGGAGAGAGGGGGAAAGTACACCATAGGGCTTGACGTAGTTAATTTCGGGAGTACTTTAATGCTTGAAACCCAACTGACAAG
Source organism: Flavobacteriales bacterium (assembly GCA_013214205.1). Classification (GTDB taxonomy): domain Bacteria; phylum Bacteroidota; class Bacteroidia; order DT-38; family DT-38; genus DT-38. The sequence continues at coordinate 3,138 of JABSPQ010000263.1, read as the reverse complement.
AAGTGATAACCCCGCATTACAATGGCTGGACAATTCGTCCATCGGTTTTTTGTTAGTAGCTTATAAGGACGGTATGAATACTGAAATGCTGGAACCTGCTTTCTCCATAATATCTCACACTCATCCGAACTAATAAAATTTGATTCACTATGACTATCATGCTGGTAAATCGTACCACAAGTAAATGACAAAGGATGCGTAAAAAGCAATAAAATTTCAATATCCAAAATTTCATGACAGACGAGAAAATTTTTGAAGAACTAAAAGAAGATTTTGAAGAATGGAGTATGACTCTTGTTAACGATAATAAATCTGCTGTTGAAGAAACACAGGAGCGTGTAAAATTGGCAATTTGGGTCTTTGGTTTAACGCTTGGTTTAGGATTGTTTCTGTATAATTTTGTCGATAGGGATAAACTAGGATGGTGCTTTTCTAATCCGATACTTTTGCTTATTTCAATTGTCTCTTTGTACAATTTAGTCTTGGGGGTACTATTGAGAATGAAGTTGAGTAGACGAATAACACATCAATTAGCAATGGTAGATGCATACAATAGGCAGAGATCACTAGTTAAGATGTTGAGATTAGTTGAACAGAACCTGTCTAAATTATTAATAGATGATTATAAGAAGAATAAAGACATTTTTTTCAATAATATCACGAATACTGTTTATAAATCACATGAAAATTTGGTACATAATGCAGAAGTAAATGAAAGCGATAGAGAATTTTTGAATAGTACTCGCGATAATCAATATTCATTACTCATATTACAATTTGCTCTAATAGTTATATTCGTTATGTTTCAGTTGTTTAATTAAAAAAGTAGAGTATTGTAAATAACTGTAAGGTTGAGGTATAATCCATTAAAAAGGACGGTGAAATTCACCGTCCTTTTTATTTGGGTTAATATGGCCGTTTATGCCTGTTTTATAGTAATTGCATTTCTTTAGATAACGGTATTCTAGCTAATAGCTTCAATCCTTGTTCTATATTTAGGTTCGATCCAAGTCCCTTTCCCGCTACCAAAGGGGACAAATTCTTTACAACAGGAGTTTGTCCCTTTTTGCTTTCCATAAAACTACTGGTATCACTAGTAAGTAGCTTCACTAATTCATTCACTCTATTGGTTCGATAATCGTTTTCGTCGTAAACCAGTTTTTCAGGGAATATCGAACCAATGATCTTCTGTTTTGTTTTTTCGTCCCCTTCATTGTAGTAAATATCAATGTTTTCAACTATTGAGAGGCCAAAGTTCAAATACTCTTGAAACGTATCATCAAACGACTGCACATCTATTTTTTCGATTGAAAGATGATTAATTGATTCCTCGTACCGTTTTTTCATATTGTTGTATTCGGCATTGCTTATGTCTCCATCCAACATCAAATCTTGTAGCTTACAAATTCTTGCTTCTTCTTTTTTGATCTTGTCTTCAATCTTGGCAATCTTATTTGCTTTGCCATCGGTTCCTTTCAATTGACTCTTTACAATCTCATAAAACACATCAACCACTTCTTTCTCTACTTTCATTGATCCTAGTAGAGTTTCAAATTCATCATTAAGCTGATCTGCTTTGTATCTTACCTTGCATCCTTTTTGGCAATGATAATAGTAATACTTGCCACCATTTCCCTTGGACTTACTCCCTGTAAGATTCCCTCCACAGGTGTTACATAATAAATGCCCTCGCAAGGGCAACATTGCATCTCTTTTATAAACTGGAGGGAACTTTGGTCTTTTATTATTTAGTACATCTTGCACCTTGTAAAATAATTCAGCCTCAATTAATCCTTCATGTATTCCTTCAACGTAATGCACGGGTTCGTCTTTAAAAGCGGTTACTTTTATTTTTCCTAAGTATAAAGGATCGCGTAATAATCTTGAAAATCTGTTCTTACTTACCTTCAAACCTTGAGATACTAAATCTCTTCGAACTTCCTGTTGGCTGTAGATGCCTTTGGCAATTTCCTTAAATGCTTTTTGGATCAACATTGCTTTTTCATTGGGAACAATGATTGGTTTATTCTTTTCGTCTCTAATGTTTTTATATCCCATCGGTGCAGGTCCGAGCCATCTCCCTTCTTTTTTTGCTCTTCTAACACCATGAATAATATTCAACGACCTTCTATCGTTTTCAACTTCGGGTGAAGCCAAATAAAAGGCAAGCATCATTTTGTTCTCAGGGATTTCTAAATCTAAAGGTTGTTCTATGGCTTGAGGCTCAACATTGAACCTTCCTAAAGTATTTATCATGGAGTAAGAATCTCCTGCATTTCTTGAAAATCTATCCCACTTTATAAAGAGTAAAAGATTGATGTTTGTCTTCTTTAGCTTCAAAAAATCAAGCAAATTATTAAACCCAGGCCTTCCAAAAGTCTTTGCAGAGTGATCGTCTTGAAAATGCATAACGACTTCTATGTTTTTTAAAGCGCAATATTTTCGGAGTCTGTCTTCTTGATCTCTTAAGCTATATCCTTTATCAGCCTGTTCGTCTGTAGATACCCTCGTGTATATTATTGCTTGTTTCTGCATATTTTTCACTTAGTTTTTTCTTGAAATGTTCAAGGTCAATTTCAATTAGAAGATACAAAAAATCTCGAAGTTTTTCTATTTCTTCATTAGAATATTTTCTGTGCCCTTTGTCAAGCAAGGCTTTGCAGCGGGCAATCGAAATTTCATCTAACGATCTCATAACTTTATTATAAACGGAACTGCGAATACCAACAGTAAAAATTCCGCACTATAAATGACCAAATAAAAATGATTTTTAATTTTTCTCATACCTTAATATGTTGCGCATCGCATCAACTTTAACAGAAGATGCAACACATGTTAATAATGATAATATCAAGGTGTGGAGTTCGGAAGAACACCTTTTGAAATAATGCGAGGGTTGGAGAATCCAATGCAGGTGCATTTAGCGCATTACCTTTCTATAACGCAATCCAACTGCATTTATTGTTACTAACTGCTTGGTAATAAAGGTTCAATAAGCAGAACCGAGCTGAATCAGAACTGAACCAAACTGAATCGAAATGAATATGAACTGAACCAAAATGAATTTAAATAGAACCAATGTGAATTGAGTAGAATATGCGGTATGCCATTGGTTTTCTACTATAAGTTGGTACTATA
>JABSPQ010000262.1 GCA_013214205.1 Flavobacteriales bacterium | reverse complement strand
TAATGCTTATTCGATTACAATAGGAATATCTGGTTCAAGTGAAGGTACTTTTTACAGTTCCCCTTGTACATACAGAAGAAAGGATCTTCAACCAGGAACATATTCTTATACCTTAAAAAAATCATTTAGCGAAGCAGCATGTGGTTCAGGGCAGGGAGTTCCTGCGGATGTGATAAAAAGTGGATCGTTTACTATTGTAGCGGGAGAAATTGAAACTGTAAGTGTTGGTTACATAAACTAAGTCATGTAGAACTTTATTTAACAATTAATAATGAAAACATTATTCACATTTGTAGCAATCGTCTTTATCGGAATAGGTTGTGCAAAAAAAGAAGGTTGTACTGATTCTACAGCAACTAATTATGATGCCGCTGCCGAGAAGGATGATGGCAGTTGTATTATTGCTACAACAGGAACCACCACAGGAGGAACGACCACCACCACAGGAGGAACGACCACCACGGGGGGAACTACTACCACAGGAACTCAAATAGGAGACTTCAGAGATGGAGGTATTGTATTTTGGGTAGACCCAACTGATAGCACGAAAGGTTTGCTGGCAGATGTAAAAGATTTAAGTTCTTCAGTACATTGGGGCTGTCAAAATACATTTATTTCAGGAGCGGACGGTATTGCAATAGGAACAGGGGCTCAAAACACCTTAGACATACTGGAAGGTTGCAGCAATAGGGTAAACGCAGCATCCCTTTGTTCAGAATCTACAAGCGGAGGTTACTCTGATTGGTTTTTACCATCAAAAGACGAGCTAAATGAAATGTATAAAAATAAATCAGTAATTAATGCAACAGCAATATTAAGAGGAGGTCACACGTTTGCTGCGAACGACTATTGGAGTTCTACGGAGGTCGCTGCGAATTTGACTACTTTCAACTTCAACTATGCGTGGAGGCAGTACTTATACGATGGTAGCCAGGACCACAGCAAAAAGGAAATTCAATACCGCATTAGGGCGGTTCGGGCTTTTTAACTATTTATATTAAACACTAATAAGAAGCCAACAAAAGAGGAGTTAAACTAAGTGAACTTCCATAAACATTAGATTATAGAAGTAGTACTTATTGAAAATAAAGAATGAAACTCTTTTAATTTTTCAATTCCATCGATCAAAACTCATTGGTTCTCCTGAAGAATGGCTGATGTTTCTTCCTTTTGTTTCATGCAATTTTTAATTTTTTGGTTAATACTTGTTTTAACTCCTCCAGTCTAGCTATGTATGGCAAATACCTTTTGTTGTTTTGGTTTCCTTTCAATGTGTCGAAATGGGTCCTGATGAATAGCGCACAATCCGTTATCGTACTGCCTTTAGTCAATACAATGGGTTTGGTAGGTAGTTCAATACTTTTAAAGTAGTTTTCAAGCTTGGTAATACTTTTTTCAATGTCAGGTTTTGTGAGGTTTTCATTTTCAAGCTGAGGTAAGGTTTTCTCTTGCTGTTCAATGGTTTCGAATGCAGTAATTTCATCTTTCAGTTGTTTAGGTTCTCGTTTTCTAAATAGCCTCCAATCTTGTTTAATTAAATAGTCTGCTAAGTCCTTTCCTTGCTCTTTGTCTTGCTGAGGTGCTAACTGTTCAAGTAAGTCCGAAACATGAAAAGTCGCCCCTGCTAATTGCTTTTGTATTTCATTTGCTTTTTTGCTCCACAATTCGAATGCTGCACCATCTTTTGATAGGTCAGGGAACAGGTAGACATTCCTTCCTTTTAACTCTTTGCACTTGTTGAGGTTTAAGCTGCTTAAATTGTACACGGCGAGCCAAAGTAAGCATGAAGGTTGCTCAGGAAGTCCAAAGTATAATGTGCTGTAAATTGCTGTTTTAGGAGCTTCTACCAATGCAATAGGGTTGTCTGGGTACTTGCTTAGTAAGTGTTCGCCAAACAGACAAGAAACCTTTGTTTCGTTCTCTTTGTATGCTTCTAACCATTGAGGTAAAGGCGTATTATTTCGAGTGTGATGCTTCTCAATCATTGAGTGTAAAAAATCTGTTCCAATAGTATGATTGGCTTCATCAAACTGCTTTACTTGTATTGTTCGTACATTACAATTAACATCAATGAAAGGGAATGTATTTGCTCCTTTACGAGAACCATTTTGGACAGTACCTAAATGATACATTCCAATGACTTTTTCAATGTCTTTGACTTCAAGAGGAAAGTCAACTCTATTGAGTAGGTTTTGTATAAAATCATTTTTGTCATAACCTCCACGGGTTTGTTTGAAAACCTTGTCAGGAATGAAGGTTATTTTGGGCTTTGCTATCACCTTGTTTTTCATTTTTACAACCGATGGTTTCCATTCAATAGTACCGCCCTTCTCATGCTCCCAAATAGCCTTTGCATAACCGTTATTGTATGGGTTTAGATGATAGCCGCACTTACTTTCACGATCACACCTGCCGTATTCTTGTGGCAAATGATTTCCTGATTGAGTTTCAATGTACTTAACGAACCTCTTTTTGGCGCAAGCAGGACAATGATGTTTCTTGTTCCCTTTCTCAAGTATGTAACGATATTCTTTATTCAAGGTTTAACGGTTTAAACGGGGTTTATAAACTCAGGTTTAAGGTTTAAAGGTTTACAGGCGTATATTACGCCCTAAACCTAAACCGATAGAATTGATAATAATCATTTACTTAAACCTTCAAGGTGTCCCAAAGTGTACGGTCCTTTTTCTTTGAGTTGAATTATTAGCTTTTCGTTTTTGCAATAAGTGACAAACTCTTTAATTTTATTATCTCCAATTTGTTCCCCTAAATACTGGTTTTTAAAAGCTAATTTTATTTGAGGTACTAGATTTCCGTAAGTGAATGATTCCCCATTAGAATAAACTTCTCTTAAAAGCTTAATTTGATACTCTAGAGTCCAATCTAAAATCTGGTTTCTAGATACTTTTCTCGTAGAGATTTTTGTTTCGTAATTCTTTACAATTACAGGCAATCCATTTTCATTGATCTCAAAAGCGAATGACTTAGGTTCTTTGTTCCTGCATTGTTGAGCTTCGACTATAGAAATTTCTTCGTCTTGATCGCTTTTGGTTACAGAAAGTACGGTTTCGGCTTTGTTTATTAGTTCCGTTCCTACATGCCCTCTAGCATTATTGTCACTCTTGTTTTGATGCAATACGGTTACAATGTGAATGTTTTTTTCCTCCGTCCATTTCAGTAATTTACTTGCGACCATTGTGGCTTCGGCTTCATCATTAATTGAGTTTATTAAATCCTTGATGCCGTCGATAACTACAAACCCTAAATTCGGAGTATTGTAGATTGCATATTCAATTAAAGCTAGCCGTTCAGAAGGCTTTTGACTTCTCAGCCCGTATACTTCTAGTTCTTGTGGTTCATTGATGTTAATCTGCTCACAAATACGCTTTAAAGCTAGCTGTACGTGGTATTTCGCTTGTTCTGTATCAAAGTATAAAACTCGTCTTTGGTCGTTCGGTAAAGCCCCTTTAAACTGACCTAGCATTTCATCATTGCTAACTACAGTGGAAACAGCAATGTTTATAAAAAATGACTTTCTGCTTTTAGCCTTCCCTATTATCAATGAGAAGTTCCCCATTGTGCCAAGTATTGCTTCGGTCCCCAGCTGTTCCCATGCTTTTTGAGGAGGTGAGATTTTATCACTAGGACAGACTCTTAATGAAGCTAAAACTTCCTTTTTTTCATCAGGAGTTAATTCTTCAATATGGCTTACAATATTCTCAGGTGTAAGTTCCTGAAATGTTGGATTTATTTCTTCTGTTTTCATAAGTCAAACATTGTTAGTTGATTAGAAATTTCAGAAATGAAGAACTCAGAATTGGTCGTGATTGCCTCTACCATTCGTCCTGATCTTGCGCATTTTGTTTGTCCTACCACTTGCGCTCGGCCTTGTTCAATCCAGTCGTAAATTAATTGAGTGACCATGTATGTTTGGTCGGTTAATCCGATACGTGTGGCTGCCATCCGTCTACTAATCGGTTCGGTATGCAAAACGCTATAAAGTTTATTCGCAAAGTCCTTTTTCGTATCTTTATTGCTGTCTAAGGCAAGGGGGCTGTTCGATTGATTATTTTTCATTCGACTGCCCTTTTTTGTTGTTTGACAAATACTCATCCGTTGCAGTTTCAATTTCAGCATTAGACTTTGTACGACCGCTTTTAATCCAGTCGATAATTACATCACGTTGGAAGTATAAACGTTTTCCTCTTTTACATACGCCTGGCAATTCACCTTTAGAGTGCTTAGAATAAATAGTAGGCTTGGTGAGGTGGAGCAGTTCGGCTACCTCATCAATACTTAAAAGTTGCCCTGAATTATCTACGGGTTCTCGTTCCTGATTTTTAATTAACAGGTCCTTTAGTTGGCTAACTTCTTTAGCTAGCATTGTTACCAAGTTTGGTAAATCTTCAAATTTTAATACGTTCATTACAAAAGAGTTTATGATTCCTTTGCAATGTATTGTGGTTTAAGTGGCTGTTATAGAAGCTCGTAACCTTCGTTGAGTATTCGTAAGATTCGTATAGATTTAGTTAGATTACCTACTGAAATTTGATATTATAGCGCTTGTTTTCCATCCATGAAAGTACTCCCCTAAAAGCTCAACGTATCTTTTTTTCTTACCATAGGGTCTCGCAGCGACTTCGTAATAATATCGATAGAATTTACTCCTGATTTTCCCTTTAGTTTTTTCTCCCTTTAAAACAAACCTTTTTTTCGGTGGTTTTTTCTCTTGAAAAGCAGTAATTAAAAAAGACTCTAGCTCTTCTATAGAAAGCATTTTACTGTCGACTAGTTCTAGCTTGAAGAAATTGTAAACTTTTTCTGACTCCACCTCATCAAAGTTGTTTTCAAAAGTAAAATTTGATTTTTCTTGAATTATCGCATTAGAATTTGACGTCGCCTTTAAGTTCCTATCAATTTTCTCTAGGTATTTGATGTTTTTTTGAATCTGAAGTAAAGTTTCTGGGTGTGTAATGTCATATTCTAATTTGTCTAAACTAAAAATGGCATTGTCAATAGCTTCAAACTTGTCGGTGTCATTTTTAAGATTATCAATACTGTATTCCCAGTTTTGCATGTGCAGGTCCAAATACTGCTTAGAGGTGAATCTTCGTTCGTCGTTATCTTTTATTATTATAATAGAGCACCCACTTCCGGATGGAATGAATTTTCGTGTAAACTTTCCTTTGATAAAATCATTGTCGGAAATAGTATAGTCCTTGCTAGCTAGTTCGGGAAAGCGCCCTACGATTTCTCGTTTAGTCATTTCGATTACATCTAGCATTTCGGTGTACGGACATTTCGGTTGAAATTTCTCTAATTCCTTTTTGTTTTTATCGTACCAATCAATATAAATATTAATCCCAGTTAAAAATTTACTGTTTAATTCTCTTCCTATTTCATCGATGTTAGTGCTATTTCTTAGTCTTTTATGAAATTGATTATCAAAGTTCTTGTAGTTCCCTCTTGCTTTGCTCACGTGTCTTTCAAAAATTGAAAAAGGATTAGTTTTTGTCCTGCTCCCATACACACCGTCAATCCCAAACCTGACCGCCATGTCAATAAAACCTCTCAATTCATGCTCTGAATGCCAGCTTACAACTTCGTTCTTTTCTGAATTTCTTTCCATGTGCCTTTTTTTAGTTTGCTTTATTAAAACCCTCAGTTAAAACGTCAGTTTGTTCTTGAATTTGTTCGTTTTCAAAACTGTCTAAATAGCTTTCTGTGACACTCATTGAACTATGACCGAGTAATTCACTAATCATTTCTGTTTTAGCCCCTGAACGCTTTAAAACGGTTGCAAAACTGTGTCGGGCAAAGTAGGTTGTGACGTTTTTATCAATACCTACTTCAGTTGCAATTTTTTTTATGTACTTGTTGATGATTTTAGTTAGTTGCTGATAGGTTGCTCGTTCCTTTTCAGCGTTCATCTCCTTTTTCAAGTGTGGGAAAATGTAAGAGCCTTTTACTAAGGAAGGTTGTCCCCATTTTTTAATAATGTCAAGAGTTTCTTTTTTAAGAGCAACAGAAATTAATTTACTTTCCTTTTGACTCCTTTTTGTCTTTGCTCTTTTGTACGAAAGCATATTTCCGTCGATATTTTCCCATTTTAAAAGGCAAAAATCTTTGACGTTCATTCCGTTACATAAGTACAAGAACAGCCAGTAGTCCTTTGCCATTTCTTTTATTGAATTGGGAGTGGTTTTGAAGTTGAAAATTTTACTTATTTCTTCAATTGTAAGAGCCTTTTTAATGTTCTTTCCCGTTGGTATAGTGTACTTGTCTTTGCCTTGTCCGAAAGGGTAGATGCTTGAGTCTATTTTTTGAAGGTTGTAAACTGCTCTCAAGCTCCTTAAGTAGATTCCAACAGTGGAAATGCTTTTGTTGTTTTTGAGCATATTGGCTTCATATTTTTTCAGCAATTTTGGAGTTACCTCAGCAAATGATAAGTTTTTTTGGTAAGCTTCAAGACTGTTTTTTGCGCACTCATAACTAACCGCCGTTCCAATTCTATCTTCTTCTTTTAAGTCCTCAATGTATTTGTCAAAAGCAAAAGACACACTGTTGGAAGCGTTCCTTTGTTCAAAGTACATTTCTTCAAACCTGTCAAAGGTGAATATTGGCAATACCTTGATGACGTTATTAGCTTTAGATTGAAATGCTAACATTTCATTTTCCAATTGTTTTTGATCAAACGTTCTTCTTTGTCCCTTTGTCGCTTTTTCAAATTCATCGGAGTAAAGTTCTATTCCAGTAGAATAATACTTTCGTTTGCGGTTATAAGTCACTTTTATTTTAACTGAGCATTGACCATTTTTCTTTGGTCTTTTTTCATCTAAGTAAATTACGGATGTTGCTCTAATCATGTCTTAATATTTTTTGTAACACATTTGTGACACAAATCTACCTAAACAACACAAAACAAACAAGTACTACTGCAAGGTAGTTTTTAACATAATGTATTGATTTCTAACAATTATAGAGATGTTTCTGTCTTTTTTGTAATTGTTTACTTTGTGTGAAATTTATGACTGTTAATCAGAGGGTCCTAGGTTCGAGCCCTAGAGGGAGAGCGGTTAAAATTAAGCCTTACAGAAATGTGAGGCTTTTTTTGTTTTTGGATTGTAACACATTTGTGACACAAAGTGCGATTTATGAAGCTAAAATAGAGTCCATCTTTAGGGTGATGCAGAAATTGACCGTCCATTTTCGCCTTTTATGTATGGAGTAAATGTGTTTATTGAAACTTTTTTACGTTGAAGACGTAAAATCAACATGAGGAAAGCATTAATCTTTTTTTTGATTTTAATCTTAACTAGTATAGGAGTAAGTGCTCAAGTAAATTCTAATCATGTAAAAGTTAGTGGTTATTATCGAAGCGACGGAACCTATGTCAACTCATACTATAGGACGGCACCTAATTCCACAAATCATGACAACTTTTCAACTAAAGGGAACGTAAATCCATACACTGGGAAGTATGGCACGATCTCGAGAGATGGAGTAAATTACTACTCTTTAAGGACGATAAATGTATCTTATCAATCGAACTATAATAGCACTAAAAGTTCTGGAATATGTAAGCATGGAACATGCATTAGTAGTTCAACTTTAGTCGAATTGAATAATCAAAAAAAATATTCAAACTTTTGTAAAGTTCATATTCCTAGATGTCAAAATCCATCTTGCTTAGAATTTGGATATTTTAATTATTTTGAAGGGTTTTATAAAAAGTACTGCTCTACCCACACTCAATCATTCAGGTAAGTGCCTCAGTACCGTATTTAATCAAAAAAAGGATTAAGATGAAAAAAGCACTATTTGTAGTATAGGGTGTCCAATTCATTTGGAGATAAGGAATTGCCTTTAGCTATCTGTTCCATTACTCTCAAATACCTTTTAGTGGGCTTTCCTGCATAAGTCTTTTTAAAGTGCTTTTGGTATAGCTGGCTGTAAAGGTTTTCTGACCTGAAATACGCTCCAAGTGTTTTGTCCAACTGTCTGCAATGCTTACTTTGAATTTGACTGTCATACATGCAGCCTGTAAAAGCTTCACGGTGTAAGAAGTAGCCATCAATAGAATACAGCTTACGACAACGCTTGTTTGTTTGAGGACACAGAAAGTACCAAACAACTCCTTTACCTAGGTTAGAAGGGACGGAAACCAATTGTACTTTGTAGTTACGAGGTTCATCTCTGAAGTTGTAATCTAGCTCGATGTAGGGATTTAATCCATTACTTTAGTCATTAAGTAGTGGTATACACTGGTATTACCTACGGTAATAGTGTAAGCTTGAGCAAGTGCCCACCCATCCTGACCAAGGTAGTTTAGAGCGTCAACCATTGAATTAAATGTCACGGCTTTCCCCTGTGAGTTTTTTAAACGATTGTCTTTCCAGATACTATGCCCTGCTCCATAATCGATGGCAACATTAACTTTGCTGGAGAACAGCTTTGCACTTCCTACGATTCTGCAAAATACGTGTTTTGTCTCTGATGCGGTGGATTGCTGTAACGTGTTTGTGGTAGGTGTGGCAGGGGTGGGGGTACTGTCAATGATAGTTTTGTATTTTCCGTCGACAATTTCATTTACAGTAGTATCCTTAACAATCTTTCTTCCTGCGTCTCGACTAGGTTGATAAGAAGTATTTGTTGGTGGTTGTGTTTGAGATTGCATACTAATAGTTAACCCAAAAATTAAAGCAGTAAGTAAAAATGTTCGTTTCATTGATGTATGATTTATATTGAGATACGTTGATTGAGTAGTAAGGTTTCATATTTGGGAGAATACATTCATTTAAGTGTTTTCAATCTTGGCAATAAATGACTTAAAAAATACTCTTTTTGTGGGTAGTGTAACAATTGTCATTTATGTACGTAACCTAATGCAGATTGAATGTAACTTCACAACATGAAAAAAATATTAATGATAATTATTGCCGCTTCACTTGTTGCAGTGGGATGTAAAAAAAAGGAAGGTTGTACTGATTCAACTGCGACAAACTACGATTTTACTGCGGAAAAAGACAATGGTAGTTGTACTTATGCTTCCACTGGAACTACCACAACGGGAACCACTACCACTGGAACTACCACCACTGGAACTTCAACTAGCATGAATGCATCAGTAGGAGATTTTAGAGATGGAGGCATTGTGTTCTGGGTAGACAAAACAGATAGCACTAAAGGCTTAGTAGTAAGCTTAAATGACATGGTTAATGCAGAGAATCCACAGTATTCAAGTGCTCGTTGGGGCTGTTCAGGCACCGATATTTTAGGAGCAGATAGTGCAGCAATAGGAACAGGAGCACAAAACACGATAGACATTTTGGCTGGTTGCTCAGAAGTAGGTTCAGCCGCAGATTTGTGTGCAAAGTATACAGGGGGAGGTTTTAACGATTGGTTTCTGCCTTCTAAAGATGAGTTATATGAAATCCGTAATAACATGTTGTCACTTGAACCAGCATTGATAGCAAATGGAGGTAGTAATTTTAAAACTGCAAATGGAACAGGTAATTTTCGTAAAGTCTTCTGGAGTTCCACAGATGATGACGCTCTGGGTGCGTGGCTTCAAAGTTTCCACAGTGGCCTCCAACTCTACGCTCTTAAAACTGCTGGCCCTCATCCAGTTCGAGCGGTTAGGGCTTTTTAAACATTTAATGCTTCAGCTAACATAAGGCGTTCAATTTCATAAGGCGAGATTCTTTCTCCTTTTTGTATCTCTTTCATTATTCTCAAATACCTTTTAGTCGGTTTTCCCGCATAAGTTTTCTTAAAGTGCTTTTTATACAATTCGCTATAAAGGTTTTCTGACCTGAAATACGCTCCTAACGTTTTATCTAGTTGCCTGTAATCCTTACTTTGGGTTTGTGTATCGTACATGCAGCCTGTAAAAGCTTCCCGATGATAAAAGTATCCATCAATTGAATACAGCTTACGACAACGCTTATTTGTTTTTGGACACAGAAAGTACCAAACTATACCTTTACCTAGGTTAGACGGCATGGAGACTAACTTTACTTTGTACTTGCGGGGTTCATCTTTGTATTTGTAATCAAGTTCAATATAAGGCTGTTCGCTATGGGTGTCTACGTTAATTGAAATGTTGCCTATTGGCTCACCGTTTCTGCTCCAATTAAGTGTGGCATCATTTGTTATTTGATTAGGCTTGAGGTAGCCCCATTGTTTGAGCTTTGAAACATTCATTTGTAAAGCATTATCAAAGAGAGTAGGGCAGGTGTAAGGCTTTGGCATTTGAATTTGTTTAAGATGAAACCTAAATAACTAAGGAACTTTAGCTTGTTTGACTACTTTAAAATACGAAATAATCCCTGATGTTCAACCCTTTTTTCAGTACTGTTTAGTTATCGCAGACGGATTTTATTTGATAAATTTGAAACAAATAATCTAAACAGTCGTACAAGACTATACCATCTAATTTCACACATGAAAAAAACGCTATTTACAATAATCACAATAGTCTTAATTACAGTAGGATGTGCAAAGCAAAAAGGGTGTACTGAGCCTAATGCTATCAACTATGATACAGCAGCGGAAGAAAATGATGGAACTTGTGTATACTCAAGTTCAAATTATACAACCTCCACCAATACAGGTAGTACATCAACAAATACAGGGAGCACAACTACAAATACTTCGAACACTTCTTCAAATACAACAAATCAAAACAATCTGCTAGGACAGGTTGATATTACAGCTTCTTGGGAGATGAGAAGTATAATTGGTTCTAATATTTGCGTTAATG
>JABSPQ010000261.1 GCA_013214205.1 Flavobacteriales bacterium | reverse complement strand
TAAAATCAATGCTTTTGACATGCTCTAAATTTTATTTAGTACGGGATTGTCCTAAAATATTTAAATGTGCTTGTAAATATTCAGAACTCAGCCAAATATTTTTAAACCGACCGCTTAATTCTTGAATTTTTGAAATATATTCGTGTTTCAGCATGTTTTGTACTTTGTGTGTGATACTTAAAGATACAACAAAACCAAGGGATTACCTTGGTTTGCATGCTGTTTTCATGCCATTAAACCCTCTAAAGTAAGGGTGCGAAACTTGAGTAGCTCATAATTAACCAGAGTGGTTAAATATAAGAACGTATATACGTCCTCATCACTTTGTAAATAATCTATTAAACCATATAGTTTTTGCCCATTTGCCTCTGTAATTGTAGTATACTGATAAGTTCTAAAATTATCATATATCTGAACCTTTTCACTTTCAATTGTGCAATTACATGTCCCTAAATATAAATTTTTAAACTCATCTCCCGCAAAATCATTAAAAGCCATATTAGCGTTTGGAAATTTATTTATTGTAAACGAGTACTCAAATTTTTTCTCATCCGATACCACTATAAAGGTTTCAGCTCCTCCCGAATTTAAATCTTGGACTTTTGTATTGTGCGAAATGTTAAAGTTCGTATTTAAAATCTTACTGGATAACGTTGCTTTATCTTGCGCCTTACAGCAAAAACATATCAATAGAAAGAAAACAGTTAAATATTTCATAATTGGCCATTTAAATATTTCAAAAACATTAGTACAACACCCAATAGCACAAAATAAAACCAATACTTATCTACACCTTGGAACATCTTCTTATTCTTGGCAACTTTCATCACCACACCTGCTATTATGAGTCCTACAGGTGATATATACTCTTGTAAGTTTTCCAAATCCATTTTAATATTGAAGTTGTTTAATATTGAACGATGTAGCCTTTTTGTAAATGATAAATTCTACAAAAAAGGTAATATTTATTATAATCAAACCCACATAAGCGTGAGAGTTTAATTTTGTGCTTTCAAGCCATATATAAATAATTCCATCATACAAATAAACAAATTACAGACAACATTATTAATACAATGATAAAAATCCAAGTTTGAATTCCCTGTAATTTAGTTATGGCTTCGGGATCATTATTCTTCTTCCTAATGGTTAGCCAATGCTTATTAACCCTATACAATATATAAGCAGCGACTCCAAATGCAATTGAGTATATAAAATTCATTCTCTAATTTTCTATTACTTTTTCATATACATTTTTAACGTCTTTTTTATGTTGATCACCAACTATAGTTTTTATTAACTCTTTAACTAGAGGTGTCACACTTGGATTCGGACCGGGAATAACAACATCGATAGATTTTGATATTAATATAGTGCTACCTTCGACTACTGCACTTTCTCCTGCTTCCTCATAATCTCCGGTAACAGCTTTTGTAAGAACTTCCAATCCTACACCAACCGTAGATATTATTCCTCCAATACCAGCAACTACTAATCCTGATGCTGGTGCCACAGCACCTACACCAGATGCTGCTAATCCCGCTGTAATAACAGCGCCAGACATACCAACCTTAACCGTAATTTCGCCCGCATCTTGAATATATTTACTAGCTTTCAAAAGTATCTCTTTATTATTAACTATTGCTAATTCTGTTTGCTTTGCAGCATGAAGTACTGTTTTTTTAGTTTCAGTAATGGCGGTAGAGACTGCTTTATTAATATCATTTATCCCTGTTTCTACAGCACTTGCAATATCACCACACCAATCGCAATCTCCATTTAGATCAGTTCTATAAATTGGATTATTTGAAAATGTAACATAAGGACCTTGCCACGAAGCTGTTACAGGATCAATATTCCATCTTCTACCTAACCTCGGATCATATTGCCAAAACTCAGCTGTATAAGAATTACCATTTCCTGAAATTTCATTGTCCATTTCTTGGCCTTGGAAGCCATAACCATATCATTTGATATTTGACAGATTGAGTGAACACATTTGCTAAATAATTCACTGATCATCTTTTTCGCCCGGAGCTGTAACCTTCGATCTTCAAAGCATCCTTCAAAATCTATTTCCATTTTGGGACTACAAGCTACTCAAAATATTTGTGTATACACGGTAGCTGTTTAGAGAGGGACCGAGGGAGAGTCACAGGATACCGCAGGACACAATTTAACCACCACAAAAGTAGCTTCGCAACTCATATACTTATACACAGAAGAACACTATGGTTATTTCAGAAACACCAATATCTGATCGTACAGAATGGGAACTTTCTCCCTTTTCAAAGAAAGAAAAAATACATACTCAAATTTTTGAAAGTGCCGATAGAGCTTCTTTATTAATAGCTGAGGAAATTGCACAATTAATAAAGAGCAAAGCTGCCGAAGGTAAAAACTGTGTTTTGGGGCTTGCCACAGGTTCATCTCCAGTATCGGTATACGAGAAATTGGTGCGAATGCACAAAGAAGAAGGACTTAGTTTTCAAAACGTAATTACGTTTAACCTCGATGAGTACTTCCCTATGCTACCTGACGCAATGCAAAGCTATGTTAGGTTTATGAACGAGCACCTGTTCGATCACATTGACATAAAGCCTGAAAATGTAAACGTACCAGATGGCACACTTGATAAAAGTGAGGTATTGGATTATTGCATTAAATACGAAAAGAAAATAAAAGCAGCAGGTGGACTTGACTTACAGGTATTAGGAATAGGCAGAACAGGCCACATTGGATTTAATGAGCCAGGTTCGTCAATTAACTCTGCTACAAGAATTGTAAACTTAGATCACATTACAAGAGTAGATGCCGCTAGCGATTTTTATGGTGAAGAAAATGTACCAACCAAAGCCATTACTATGGGCGTTGGAACCATCCTAAAGGCAAAGCGAATTATTTTAATGGCTTGGGGTGAAGGTAAAGCCAAAATGATTCAAAAATCTGTAGAGGGAGAAATTCAAGAAGTTGTTCCTGCTACATTTCTTCAACCACACAATAACATCACTTTCGTATTAGATTCTGGTGCGGCAGCAGAATTATCGAGAGTAGTAATTCCATGGAGTTTAGGAGATATTACTTGGAACGAAGAAACAATTAACCGAGCCGTTATTTGGCTTGGTATGAAACTTAAAAAGCCGATTCTTAAACTTTCTGATAGAGAATATTCGGAATTTGGGATGAGCGATTTGATTATAGAGAACGGCCCAGCGAATAACATCAACATCAAAGTTTTCAATAAGCTTCAGCACACTATTTCGGGATGGCCTGGTGGCAAGCCGAATGTAGACGATACAGACAGACCAGAAAGAGCCTTACCTGCAAAGAAAAGAGTTATTATTTTCAGCCCCCATCCAGATGATGATGTAATTTCTATGGGTGGTACTTTTATCAGATTGGTAGATCAAGGCCATGAGGTACATGTAGCTTACCAAACTTCAGGTAACATTGCTGTATTTGATGATGACGTAATTCGATTCGCTGATTTTGCAGTAGATATGATCGAGCATTTTGGTGACAACAGTAATGAGCACGATCTTTCGCTATACCAAAGAGTAAAAAAGTCGATTAGAGAGAAACAGAATGGAGATGTAGATTCTGATGAAGTAAAGTTGATTAAAGGGCTTATCCGAAAAAGCGAGGCAAAAGCAGGTTGTAGATACGTTGGAATTAGCGATCAGCAAATGCATTTTCAAAACCTCCCCTTTTACGAAACTGGCGAGGTTAAGAAAAACCCAATTGGAGAAGAAGACATCCAAATCACAATTGATTTAATAAAGGAAATTAAGCCGCATCAAATATATGTAGCAGGAGATTTATCTGATCCACACGGAACGCACAGAGTTTGTTTATCTGTTGTATACACTGCCTTAGAGAGATTAAAGGAAGAAGATTACATGAAAGATTGCTGGGTTTGGTTATACCGTGGAGCATGGCAAGAATGGCCTATCAGCGAAATTGAAATGGCCGTACCACTTAGTCCAGATGAATTAATAAGAAAAAGAAAAGCCATCTTCAAACACCAATCTCAAAAAGATGCTGCACTGTTTCCTGGAAACGATTCAAGAGAATTTTGGGTAAGAGCCGAAGACAGAAACAAAAGAACCGCTGAAGTATACGACGAACTAGGCCTTGCCGAATACGAAGCCATGGAAGCATTCAAACGCTACCACTTTTGAGTATTGAGCAAGAGTTTTGAGTATAGAGGTATCACTGAAAACATTCTTCAACCCCATACATCCTTGTAAAGAGCAAAATGAATTTAAAAGGTCATCCCTCTCTGCTTAGAGCTACCGTGTATACACATCTTTATACATCTTCCAGCCTTCGAATATATCATAGAATCTCTAGACATTCTAATTCCGGTTCACTGAAACACATTATTGATTCTAAATTTTCTCCTTCTGGTACATTGTAACAATAGCGCATCTGAAATAACTTGGTTATTGTAGAAAGCATCAATAAACGTAGTTTTTTCACAGCTTTGGGAGATTCCAATTCGCTTGCTTCAATATTATATCCTTCCTTT
>JABSPQ010000260.1 GCA_013214205.1 Flavobacteriales bacterium | reverse complement strand
CCCGAGGTAAGGGCGGAAAAGTTTGAAAAACGGCAGGTTTTTCAAGGGGCTTTGTAAATCGTATTTTTGATACATGAGTGAGCATGTATTAAAAAGTCATAATAAAACCTTGTTGCTATATCATCTAGTATTTCCATTAAAATACCGTCGAAAGGGAATAAGTAAAGAAGTAGGAGAAAGCCTAAAGAATGTTTGCTTATAAATTAGTTATCGGTATGAATTACAATTTATAGAGATTGGTTATGAAAGCGATCACGTTCATTTTTTTGTTCAAAGTGTGCCGGCATTTTCTGTTTCAAAGTTGGTTGCATTGTTGAAAAGTATTACCGCAAAACAACTGTTTCTTCTTCATCCAGAAATTAAGAAAATGCTTTGGGGTGGAAGTTTTTGGATAAGCGGATTTTATGCTAATACTGTTGGTCAATATTCAAATGAAGAAGTGATACGTGCTTACGTGAAAAACCAAGGAATGGAAAAAGATTATAGAAGTTTATATAAAGAACAACTTAAGTTGTTCTGAGATACCCCGACGTCTCTGCCTCGGGGAGTTTCATTCTCTTTGGTCATAATGTGATACACAGTATTTATCATCAACTACCGATGTAACCTCTCTTTGCAGATAAAGCTTATTAGCACATTAATTTCGAATGTTTGATATTCTCTTAGTATGTGTTGCTGCTGCTTTTAAGACGAAGGTTAGTCAATTGTTGGTTGTTTCTATTCATTTATTGTTGCTCAAACCATCAAATGAAATTTGCAAGCTTTAAAACGATAAAATGAGTTATGTTATGTCAGACACAAGGTATCAAAAAAAAATGTTTTTCTAACGATATATCGACGCTAATTTGTATTTGTAATATGTTGAAGCGGCTTCGGTAACCTTCTTCTATACAGTATTTAAGGAGTTTATTTCGCTGAGGTAATTAGTGCTATTTTATTTGAGAATAAATACAGATAAAATGCCTAAAAAATACATTTAGCAACAGTTTTATTTATATGATTTGATATCTATGTTTTCATTTTACATATTTATGTTGGTATGTGTTATGTCTTCATTATAAATAGTTTAAACAAAATGTTGGCTTTGTTCGTATTGGTAAGTGTGAATGAGTAATTTCAATGAGAACGATAAATGAAATACTCTTAGTAGAGGATAATGAGACGACGAGTTTTTTAAATGTTCGTCTGTTGGTGAAAATGGAAATTTCTGATAAAATTACCGTCAGAAATAATGGTGAGAAAGGAATTAATTATTTAATCGATTTAAAGAAAAACGGGGATAACTACCTAGGTGTAATCTTTTTAGATATTAAAATGCCTGTAATGGATGGCTTCTATTTTTTAAGGGAGTTGCCAATTCTCGAACCTCTTCCGGCAAATCATCCTCCTATAGTAATGTGAACTACTTCTAATTTAGATGCAGACAAGGAGATTTCGAAAGAATTGGGCGTATCGTTGTATTTTATTAAATACCTCGATAGAGAAAAGGTTCAATTGATTCTCGGCAGAATTGTAACGAAAAGCAAGGTTGACAAATTGGGTACTGCTTTTGTAATTAGTCAGAATGCGCAAGGGGAACATTCGGTGTTAGAAGTTTCTTACGACGATTTGTCGGAGAACATAAACAAGCTTGCTTCGTAAAATTTGCATTGTTTAAATAATCCACTGAGTTAAAGATATTTCCCTTAATTTATTTTTATGTTTACTGAATAATCAAAAGTAAATGGCAAAAATAACTAGACGAGATTTTGTAAACGGTGTATTGTTAGCTGCAGGCGCAACAATGATTCCTCCTACAGCGTACAGCAACGATTTTTTAAATCTATTAGATCCCGAATATTATCCTCCTTCTTTAACCGGATTACGTGGCAGTCATCCAGGTTCGTACGAATCGGCTCACCAACGTGCATGGGCCGCTAAATCTGATTGGGGCGACATTGAAAAGGAAGACACCGTATATGATTTAATTATTGTGGGTGCGGGTATCAGTGGTTTATCGGCGGCTAGGTTTTATCAGAAAAAGTATGGTGACGACAAAAAGATTTTGATTTTAGATAATCACGATGATTTTGGAGGACATGCCAAGCGAAATGAACACACAGTTGATGGTGTTATGAAAATTGGATATGGTGGCGCTCAAACTTTAGAGGCTCCTTCTAATTATGGTAAGCATACCATGGAGATTATGGACGATTTAAATGTTAAGATCGACGAGTTTTACAAGGCTTACGATCGAAGTTTTTATAAAGACCATGGACTAAACTACGTTACTTATTTTAATAAAGAAACGTTCGGAAAAGACAGTACCGTGGCATGTAAAATTGGCCATTATGCTTATGTAATGGACGGTGTTACTATTGATGTTAGAAAATTGGATGATGCTATTAATGACGTTCCATTATCTGACGAAGGACGGAAACAGCTGTTAAATGTTGTGAACGGTGGAGACGATCCGTTGAAAGATATTCCTGTTGGCGAGCGGAGAAAATATTTGAATGAGACGTTGTATTTTGATGTTTTGAAAAACAATTTTGGTGTTACCGATCAGTTGGTTTTCGAAATTGTAAGAAGTATTCCAAATGATTTAGCGAGCAGTGGTTGCGATGTTATGACTTGTATGGAAGCGCTTTACCAAGGAGCCCCAGGTTTTAATATAGATACGATTCACGAAGTATTTGGAGAGAAAAAAGACAAGAAAGGAGATGAAGAAGAGCCATACATTCATCATTTTCCAGATGGTAATGCCTCTATTGCAAGGCTTTTGGTTCGCAAGTTAATTCCAGCTTCGGCAAGTGGGAACACGATGGACGACATTGTTTTGACTCGATTTAAATATGATAAGTTAGACCGAAAAGAGAACAAGGTTCGCTTAAGACTAAATAGCACGGTGATAGGAGTGGAGCATGAAGGCGAAGTGAAGCAATCTGAAAAGGTGAATGTGAAATACATCAATAAAGGTAAAACCTATCAGGTAAGTGGGAAGAATGTGGTAATGGCCTGCTATAATATGATGATTCCGCATGTAGTAAAAGGATTGCCCGAAGAGCAACATGCCGCGCTAAGAAGAAGTACCAAATCGCCGTTGGTTTATACAACTGTGGGACTTAAAAACTGGAAGGCTTGGAAAGAGAAAAAGATAGCCATAGCGAGCTGTCCGGGTAACTGGCACCAAATTGTATTTGTAGATTATCCTGTAAGTATGGGGGGCTACGAGTATTCTGCGAACGAAAACGAACCAATAGTAATCAACATGATATATATACCATATAGCGAAAAACATGGTGTTGATCCACGATCTCAATTTAAAGAATGTAGGGCCAAGTTGTTGGGAACAAGTTTCGATGATTTTGAGAAAGAAATAAAAAGCCATCTTTCGGGCATGTTGGCCGGTACTAGCTTTAATGCAGAGGAAGACATTGAGAGCATAACCGTAAATCGATGGTCGCATGGGTATTCGTGGAGCGGAACAGATTTGTACGAACCAGATATGCGTAAGAATGCCAAAATTGGAAGAAAGCAATTCGGAAGAATTACGATAGCCAATTCGGATGCCGCTGCTAGAGCGATTTTGTATGCAGCTGTTAATGAAGCCAAGCGTGCTGTGGAAGAAATAGAGTTGTAGAAAACCTATTCCGCATCTTCGGAAATTAACGCGTTATTACGAGGTGATTATCCGAAGGTCTCAACGTCAAGAACGAAATAACATTTGAGATCCCTGTATATCATCTTTCAGAGATTATGAGGATGACGGTTTGGTTAATTAAATTATCGTAAGTTTATCATAACCAGTCAAATTTGATTTTTAACTAATCATAAACCAAAATAAAAAATGAAAAATTATCTTGTCCTAGCAGTTTGCTTGTTGTACATAAGTACTGCATTTTCTCAAAACTTTGCAGTTTACAATCCTGATAGAGAATACACCTACCAAACAACCAATGGTGTATTAAATTTGGGTGCCTATGAAGGTGATTTTGTGGCGGCAGATTGTGAAGATTGTTTTTTAGGTGTTCGCTTAGATAGCTCTGAATCATTTGCGACTGAAGAACATTATTATCTTACAAAAATGATTAGAAGGGACAGTACAAACAGTTATGACTATTGTGCTCAAGGTGGCATAATGGGGCACAGAGTTATTGTTAGAGACGATGGCACAACAATTCTGTTTAACGGAAACAATGACTCAATATTTATTAAACCATTTTTAGGTGATGGTGTTGAATGGCGCATGTATGAGTTGGGTAACGGAGACTATTTGTCGGCTTCTATTGCGTATGATGAGATGTACTATGCCCTGGAGGAATACGACCTGCTTAAATGGATTGAGATTCAAGCGAAAGATAGTGATGGCAACAATATCTCGCATGTAATAAATGGTTGGGGATTTACGCTTTCCGAGAATTACGGCTTAAGTTATTCTTTAGATGTTTTTCATTTCCCTAATCTGGTAATACCGCTATTTTAGAATTGGTTGGAATAACAAACCCCGATTTAGGTGTTGCGAATATTACACGAAAAGATATGTACGATTACGATGAAGGGGATGTGTTTCAATATGTCGATTTTAATTCCGAAATGTTTAGTTGTTATTCGAACGAAAAGTTTTATCAGAAGAAAATATTAAACAAAGAGGTTTCTCAAAATGGAGATACCGTTAGCTATTTGATCCATTTACATAAATGCAAGTAGTTGGTGATGAGGCGTGTATATCTGTGGATACCACCTACTTAAATGATACACTAGAGACTGAATATGTATTTTCTGAAAAGACATCTTACGACAGCTTTTCGTACGAAGTACTTGAGGGTAATGAATACGGATACGATAAAGGGTATGGTATGTTTTACAAAGAGAATGGTGTGTATTATAAGCAACCCATCGATTACTTTTTTAATTACTCTGGAGAAAATTGCTTTTCAGTACCTGTTGGAGATGGAATTTTTGGTACTTCCACATACAAAGACGAAGTAGGCTTTTTTGAATACACTAGCCATTCGTTATCTGGCGGCAGCTATAGTATTTGGTTTATTACGAAAAAGGAGGTACAATATGGGGCACGCCATTTATATTAGATCTTCCAACTGCTATTGAAGGTAAAGAGTTAGCTAAAACTCAAATTATTGTATCGCCAAATCCAACCGAGGGGCAATTATCAATTCAATCGAATTCTCAAATAACCAAAGTGGAAGTATGGAACATGATGGGAGAGTTAATTATCTCTACTGCAAAATCAGACTTTGATCTTGGTAACAATCCTTCAGGAATTTATTTGGTTCAAATTCATTCTGAAGAGGGCATAAGTACTGAGAAAATTCAATTGAAGTAAAGCTGTAACTACTGCTGCTACTATTTAGTTTTAGGTGGTTTCTTAATGGTATTGGTGTTGTCGTAAACTGCTTTGGAATATCTCTCTTTAATGAACCCAGAAATACCAAATGCCCATAAGGCAATGGATTCCCACCAAAAAATATAATTAGGAAATGCAAATATGTTTTCGAAGAATAATCCAGCTACTATGCCAAGCATAGAGATTAAAATTATGATTCCAAATGCTTTGTAAAATCTATTTCTCCAAGTATGTTTTCCTTTTGTAAATCGAGAAAAAGACATCCAACCTACGGAGGCAACCAGCAAACCTGCAAAACCCAAATGAAATCCTCGTTTGAGCGAATCTGTATGACCACGCAAATATCCACCCGATTCTACTAAGCTTTCTAAAAGCGGATTTCCTTCATTTAAAGCAGTTGGTAACGAAACGAGAACTATTGCTCTTATTCCGCCTATTGTTGTAATAAAATTGTCTCCCCAAAATCGATTGTTGCCATTATCGTATCCTTTATACGAAATTAAAAAGAGGCCCATGGCAGCAATGGTTGTTGTAAAGTATACAGAGGAAGTAGTATCGTAATATTGACTTATGGACGAAATTATTCGACCACAGTTTAAGTATACCACCATAAATGGCAAAGAAAAGGCCATAACGCCTATCGCAAACCTGAGAAATAGAAATGAGGAGATTGTTTTGTGCTCATCTTCTGCTGTTGCTCCTTCATTGCTTCCCATAATGCTTTGTGTTTGGTTTGGATACGTAAAATTACGTATAAAAATCATAACAGGCAGGTGTTTAGCGGTTTGGGTTCTCATGATTAGAAGAGTCTGCATTGTCTTTGGGTATTCATGTATTGAGTTCTCCGTGTATTTCTTCCAGAAATCACGAAGATGACGTTGGTGGAAGATTTGGATTAAACAACAAAAAATGCCAATAGCTTTGCCCTTTAGGGCAAACACAACACTACAAACGAAAAGCCTCTTGTATTGTGTAAGAAAAAAATGATAAAATAAAACGAATGCCTTTTGCTATGCCCTTCAGGGCATAGTACAGAAACATTATTTAGCCGGAATAGCCATGCAAAGCGCCTTGTAAAGCTTGCCATCCGAAACAGAGCAACCGCTGTTAATCATTTCGAAAATATCTTGCTCTCTGTCCTTTGTGTATTTCTTATCCGAAGTATACACCTCCAAACCAGCTATAGGGCTAGTCATTGAATTCTTAATAAAATTTGGATCAGTAAAATCTGCGTCACTATTTTTTGGAGCACTCATGCCAACCAAAACCAACTTATCCTTTAAGCATTGGAAAGTCTTGATTTCAGTTTTTTCGCGTAATTCCAAATATTCAATCTTTTGCATTACACCTTCTAGCACCACATCGCTGAACAAATCAACAATTTTCTCTGCCTTTTCATTTTCATCCTTTTTCATCTTTTCCCAATCATCCGCGGCAATGCCGTTTAAAATGAGGTACTCAACAAACTCAGATTCCATTTCGTTTAATTCTTTCGTAGAAAGTAATCGGTATTTCGCCATAACAAAGTAAATGTATCCCGCAAAGGTAATAGATAAATAGCCAGAAGAGGATAGCAGAAACCCTAAATATTTTAATTCAGAATTACTTTTTTTGTGATCGTTTTGTCTTCAGTGGTTACCTTGATAATATAAACACCTCTAAGCTCATCCGAAAGATTGATTTCGTTTTTAGAAGAAGCATGAACCAATCTGCCCGTCATGTCCCACACATTAACCAAATCGATTTTATTATTTGAGTCGATATACAAATTGCCTTGCGTAGGGTTGGGGTAAATAACAACCGGACGCTTTTCAGCTTTATCAATCCCAACAAAACCAAAAACAACCCTGTCGCAATAAACGTCATTGTCTGCCATTAAATCAACATACTGATTAGGGTTAGCAGTATAAATACAAATGTCCCGGTAAATTGTATCCGTCCAATTGTAAGCATTTGTGTATGCATCCACCTCTCCTAAATCTAGCCACACAGAGTCGTTAGGAGCTAAATTAAGACTGATGAACGTTTTAAAATACACACTCGCATTGCAGATTCCTTGTCCTAAATAGTGATTGATTACACAATTATCGACCGTTACATTGCCAAAGTTTTTTAACAGCACTTGCGCATTAATACTCGTTGAATACACATCGCCCATAGTGTCAACAAGCGTAATTAACGTATCGTAAGTTTCCATATTAACAATTCCTATATCATACGTATTGGTAAACTTGTCTGCCGGATTCGTTAAAGAAAAATCTCTAAACCGAACCGATTGAAATTTGTATAAATCATGGTTATCGCCAATAGATAAATGCGAATTAGAGAAATCATACTTTGTAAATAAAGACACATCGGCAGAAATGGTTTTTGTGTCCAGCAAGTTCAACTCTTTATCCAATGTTAGTACTTTAAGCGCAGTACTTTCCTGACTAGCCATTTTGATTACGCCATCGGTTAACTTTAAATTAGAAAAGTATTGATGTCCATTTAGCTCAGTACCAATTAATACATTGAGATTCTCATCCAGAATAAACACGCTATCGGCTGAAACCACGTAAAGCGAATCGTTTTGAGCTTTAGCATCTTGAATGTACCCGCCAAATATTCGAGCATTAATTACATTACCGTCTAAGTCCAACTCTTCCATTGTAAAGCCACCGTAAGCAATAATTCGATTTGGGTTTATGCTTTCGAAACCAACAATATAACCTTTGGTAGAATGTGTGCTATCCAAATCTGTACCTGAAGTGTCTACTAGATAAATGTCCGTTTCGGAATCTTTATCCATACCAATAATTAACAAATCCGAAGAGTTTAACGAAAGCGCAGTTATAAGATTAAACGAACACATTTCATCATTAAAATATTTTGTCCAAAGGATCTTGCCAGCGGGGCTTACTTTCTGAACAAATGCATAGCAATCCGAAGAGACATCGCAGAATGCCATGCTCCAACCAGCCACATATAGGCCGCCATCTTCCGAAGCAATCATTTGGCTAAGCGCAACCGATTCGAAATTTTTCGGGTTAACCTCTCTGCTCCAAATTAAGTTTCCGGCGGTATCCGTTTTGTTTATGATTTTGTAATTAGAAAAAGAGTATCCGCTATGGTAGAAAGCGGTATAGGTGAATTCGTTTACACAAACTACTTCAATAATATGTTGATCGTAGCTATCGTGCAGTCCAGCTTCATAATTTAAACCTTGCCCGCTTATTTGATTGAAAGGGAGAAGAGCAATTAAGAACGTGAGAATTGTTAGGTGTCTTTTCATGTAATTAGAATTGGCGGTTTTATGAACCTCTAAGTTAAGTTTTCTTTACTCTATTGGCAATATATTAGTTCAAATAAACCTTTTTAGTGATGCTTCTTTTGTTACAAGTTACCCTTACCAAATAAACCCCTCTTTTATTTACCTTGATGTTGGTTTTGCCATTCAGTTTTTCTTGATGAACCTGTTGCCCTAATTGGTTTAAATATTGTTGCCGTTCCTTTCGTGTCTCCAATTATAATTTGATTGTCGAAAGCATAAATACTCACAGCTCTCAATTCACTATCTCTTACTCCAACAGTTTCTCCTGCATTAATCTCTTCACCAGCTATATTGTTATAAGCATAACTTTTCACGGTGAGCTTGTCTGCATATTGAGATACGTCAACCAAAATCCAACCATAATGAAACGCTCCATTTATCTCAAATTTTAATCCGATATAGGCATCTGTTACCCCAATAAAATTGCCATCGCTTCTTACTGGATAATAGTTGGTTAGGCTAGTGAAATTACCACAACAGTCAGATTCGAATTTTGCACTCGCCAAACTGCTATAAGTGCCCCAATTGTTTTTAGAACTGATAGTATTGGCGTTTGAAAGTACTAAGGGAAACATCGAGCTAGGGTTGGTTACCATATAATTATTATTGGCAGGGCTACATTTAATATCATAATAATGATGGTTTATCCATGTGCCAATAGACCACGAAGACGCATATAGATAGTAATCTGTAACATCATCTTGATTAAGATCCAATTGAAGCGTGTCGTAATTCCAATGAGCATTCATAACCGAATCGGGGTTGATGTCGGTATATATAATTTCTGCACTAGCTGGCAATGTTGCAATTAATGAGCCTGCTGTTAATGAGTACGCTTTAAGTTTTTTAGAAATAGGATTTTTCATAATTGCTTGACTTGGATAGTGTTTACATGTCCAATACACCAAGATTGAATAGCTTCCTAAAGGCGTGGAAGTTTTATTTAGAGCATTTAGCTAACAATTGATGGTGTACTATTTTATTTGGTAGGTATTGCGTACCAATTGTTTAATGTTTAAAATTGCTATACCAACAAGTAATAATAATTTAGAGAGATGACAGAGGAAGAATATTTTATGAATAGGTTAGCAGACCAATTAAAGTGGTACGACAAAAAAAACGCGATTAATAAAAAGTACAACTACTTGTTTAAAATCTTAATTATTGTCGCCTCGGCGTTAATTCCTTTTTTCGCTGGCATGTTAGATGATGTTAGCTTTATGAAGTATCTGGTTAGTTTTTTAGGCGTTTTTGTTGCCGTATTAACAGGTGTTTAAGCCGCATGTAAATTCGACGAAAACTGGATTCAATACAGGTCGAATTCCGAAGTACTTACCACCGAAAAGTATTTATACCTCACCAAAAAAGAACATTATAGTAAAGGGAATTCATATATTACCCTTGTTTCTAGAGTTGAAAAATATAATTGCAACAGAAAATTCTAATTGGAAAGAAACTGTTGGTAATGCGAATGATGTACCAGATGATCAATCAAAAGATTAATATTACCTGAGTTATTCGGGATAAAAAGAGAACAATGGGAAAAATTACAAGAAGAGACTTTATAAACGGAACATTGATGGCGGCAGGAGCCACCATGCTTCCGTTTGGCGCAAGTAGTGAAACTGTGTTAAGCACAATTGCCCCGCTGTATTATCCCCCATCTTTAACAGGATTAAGAGGCAGTCATAAAGGATCAAATACATATGCGCACAGCAGGGCATGGGGCAAAAAAACGGATTGGGGCGACACTACTATAATAAAGGACGAATACGATTTAATTGTTGTGGGTGGTGGAATTAGTGGCTTGTCGGCTGCTTATTTTTATCAGCAAAAGCATGGCAAAGACAAAAAGGTTTTAATCTTAGAAAATCACGACGATTTTGGCGGACATGCCAGAAGGGTTGAACATACTGTTGATGGCGTTACTAGATTAGGATATGGAGGTTCGCAAGTAATTCAAAGTCCGCAAGTATATAGTGGTGTTGCAATGGGATTGATAGAGGAATTGGGCATTAAACTAGACCGCTTTGACGATACTTATTACGATCGCGAATTTCATAAACGACATAATTTAAGTTCGTCTACCTACTTTAACAAAGCCATGTATGGCGAGGATAAAGTAGTGAAACATCCGTTTTGCGATAATCCTTTTTATGTAGAGGGTTTGCTGCGACCTGATTTAAGTATTAAAGATGCCGTGGCTCAAACGCCATTGAGCGCCGAAGGAAAAAAACAATTGCTTAAAGTATTAAGCAATGGTATTTACGATATAGATACAAATGGAGAGGATCTTTACGATTACATCTACAAAAACTCTTATTTCGATTACCTCACAAAAACCTTAGGAGTAACCGATCCTGGTGTACTACAAATGGCAAGGGTGTCGTGTAACGACATGCAAGGTGTTGGCGCCGATGTTTTAACAATTGAAGAGGCACTTTATTCGGGCGTACTTGGATTGGATGTAAAAGATTTGAAATCTATTTACGGAAAAAGAGATTACAAGGATTTTTTAGCACATGATGGGTTTATTTTGGATGAGAGCGACGATCCCATCTATCATTTTCCAGATGGCAATGCCACGATTACCAGAATGCTATTAAAGAGAATGATTCCTGCTGTAGCCAAAGCCGAAACGCCAGAGGACATGTTGTTGGATGATTTTAAATATGCCGAGCTGGATAAATCGAGCAATGCCGTACGACTTAGATTAAATAGCACAGTTGTTAATGTGCGACATGATGGCGACCCTAAAAGTGCCAGCGATGTATTTGTAAATTACATCAACGACGGAAAATCGTATCAAGTAAAAGGAAAAGGTGTTGTGATGGCTTGTTACAACATGATGATTCCACATATTGTTTCAGGTCTTCCAGATGAACAATCTGCAGCATTAAAGCGAAACGTAAAAATTCCGCTAGTATATACTTCGGTTATGTTAAAGAACTGGGGAGCACTAAAAGAAATGGGAATAGGGCATTCTATATCGCCGGGCAACATGCACCAGCAAGTAATGTTAGATTTTCCGGTGAGCTTAGGAGGGTATAAGTGTACCACTTCGGCAGATGAACCGTGTATTCTACAAATGATTAGCTGTCCGCTAGGCGATAAACCACAAGCGCCGCCAGTGGATCAATTTAGAGAAGCTCGCTACAAAATGCTAGGTTATAAATTTGAGGATTATGAAACCGAGGTTAAGGCACATTTAAACGGTATGTTGGGCGGTGCTGGTTTTAAATCCGATGACGTTATCTCTGGTATAACAGTAAATAGATGGGCGCACGGCTACGCACATTACGGTTATCATCTTTACGATTCCGATATGCCTAAAATGGCAAAGAAAGGCCGCAAACAATTCGGAAGAATTACTGTTGCAAATTCAGATGCGTCTGTAACGGCATATGTTCATGCAGCAATAGACGAAGCTCATCGTGCTGTGGAAGAATTGGGATAAGTTTAAAATAAATCGAACTTTTTTATTTCGGCTAATATTCTAACTGGTTTAAAATCATGTTTTAGATGCCCTTTGTCGGAAAGTATTGATGTACCTAGGTATTAATGAAATGTGTCGTAGGTAGAATTACATAGCCCTCTTAGGTGTACTGCATGTTTTCACCAGTAAAGTGTTTATAACTATCAGGAAATAAACAAGTTGAAAGTCATTGGAATATCAAAATATATTTTATATTCGCGTCATTATTCATCACAAGTAGCTATCGTTCAGCGTTTTCGCTAATAAAAATAAGAGAAGAAAAATGAAGAATAGATTAATAATTGCAGGTTTCCTTTTTGTCGGATTAGCAGGTTTTACAATGGTTCTTAATACCCAAGATAAGCCAGAAATCGTATCGTCGGAAACAGTAACTTCAGAATCGGGAGGAGTAGAAGTAACCGTTAATAACTCTACCGATGTAAAGAATGCTATAAAAGACTGGAAAATGAAGCGTAATTAAACTTTAAGTTAATTACCTCTTTATTTCAATCTGATTAATAGCTCAATAAGGATGCTTTAATCTAATGTAGATATACTTTTCGTGTAAAGCTTCTTTCGCTAGTTGTTACTCTAACCAAATAGATTCCTGTTTCGCTTACTTGTATTGTGCTTTGGCTGGTATGGTTGATTTCTTTTATCAGAACTCCGTTGATATTGAAAACACTAACCAGGGCCGGATCACCATTTACTTTAATTGAATTGCTTTCTGTTGAAACAGAAACTCCAAATGGTTGATCATCTATTTCAGGAACGCTTATTAACAAAATAAGACCGTTGCAAAAGCCTAACAAATGAATTATAGACTTATTTATTGGAAATATTGCTCAATATTGATCTTTTAAGCTGTTAATATTTGAGCATAATGCCATTTATTTCGCTGTTTTCTTGTTAGATTCCTCAATTAGACGCAAGTAGCCCTGGACTTCTATATAAATTGTAGCATATAGCTTCCATCAAATTTTGAGAGTGCATTTTTTCTATTCCTTT
>JABSPQ010000259.1 GCA_013214205.1 Flavobacteriales bacterium | reverse complement strand
TAGTTTCCTTTTATAGTTCCTTTCCTTTTTATACAGAATAGTTAATTCTTCTTCGCTCTCTTTTATAAATATATTAGCTCTTTTTCCCATACTATAAATATACGAAATATATAGGCAGCTTTGAATTTTAACTGGTATTACCTCAAAATTTAGGCGATAAAATTAACACCAAATACAACGAAGATTATCCCAACCTATCCTTTAACGGCACCACTTTACATTTTACTTCTGAAGGACATACCAACATGGGAGGCTACGACTTATTTAAATCGGAATGGAGTGTTGATAGCAATGCATGGAGCATTCCTATCAACCTTGGCTACCCCATAAACACACCCAACGACAATAAGATGATAACCTTTATAAAGGGAGAACACGTAGCTTTTATGTCGATGTACAAAGAAGATGGCTTTGGCGACTACGATATTTTTGAAGTAACATTTAATGAAAAAATCAGAGAGCTTACCTTATTAAGAATTGAGCTTAGGGAGGGTATGAATTCTATTAACTCCGATGCTACTTTAGGCATTACCAGTTTCGACACTGGCGATATTTTTGGGAGCTACCTGCCCAATTCAAATGGTATATACACTATTATCCTCCCTCCTGGCAACTACAAGTTATATATAGAAGTTGAAGGGTATGAAGCAGTTTTTGAGAACTACACAATTGGTTCAGGCTTATTTTACAAAGAGCTAATGCCCCTTTCTCTTCCTCTTAAACCCAATAATTAGAAAACGTATTTGAGTACAATTGCTACTTTATTCGCGAATAACATAGCTTTGTATCTTATACATTCGAACATCAATATTTTAGCATGAAAATAATTTGTATCGGCAAAAACTACGCGGCCCACATTAAAGAAATTGGAGATCCTGTACCAGAGAACATGGTTTTCTTTAATAAGCCAGATAGCAGTATCGTTAGAGATAGCAAACCGTTCTATATACCAGATTGGACAGAAAGAATAGATTACGAAGTTGAAATTGTAGTAAAAATTAACAGAGTTGGAAAGAACATCGAAAAGAAATTTGCGAATAAATATTATTCAGAAATTGGGATCGGCATCGATTTTACCGCAAGAGATGTTCAGCGAAAATTAAAAAATAACGGCCACCCGTGGGAAAAGGCCAAATCTTTTGATGGCAGTGCTTACTATGGTAGCTTTATTCCGATGACGCAAGTAAAGGACATTCAGGATGTAAATTTCAGATTAGAAAAAAATGGCGAAGAGGTTCAAAATTCCAACTCTAGCAAGATGATTTATGATGTAGATACCATCATCGAAGAGGTATCTAAATACATGACGCTTAAAATAGGTGATTTGATTTTTACTGGTACTCCCGAAGGTATTGGCCCTGTAACTCCTGGCGACACGTTAGAATGTTTTATAGAGGACGATTCTCTATTAAAATTCAAGATTAAATAGAAGGAATTAATTACCGGCCGACTTAATTGTCATCGTTAAATCTAAACCTCCTATTATCATTCCGTTAAATTCAGTTTCCAGATCGACAATTTTTTTATACACCGCCCCTATTCCTTTGGCATAGGTTACAGTTGTGTATTGTATTTCTATTTTATTTTGGTTATCAATTTCCGTTACTACCAAAGTGCTGTCGAAATAAAACTCCCCAATTATAGCCCCCTCATCAACTTCCGAATAACTATAAGTTTCGTCGCCCAATGCGTTAAACGAATTCCCATCCCAACTTTCCCCATCGGTAATAGGAAAAATCATTTTAATATATCGTTGATTCCCTTCTACTTGTTCTACTCTAGAATTTTGCAAAACAGCCGACCAATTGCTCTTTAATTCCCAAAGTAAGGTATCCGAAGCTCTAGTATATCTTTTTATAATTCGGGCATCCTGACCCGCGTTGTCCGTGTAGGCTTCCGCAACCACCACTTTCATATCATAATGAAAAGTATCAATATTGGGAGGCGATTCATTATCGTCGTAAACAATAGAGTCTACTTCATAAACCTGCCATACACCAACTTCCATCGGAAAATAATCGTATCCAAAATCTACATCAATATCAGCATCCTTGTTACAGTTCGATAAAAAGAGCAACACTAAAAAAGAATATGATATTATGTATTTCATCCCTTTGGTGCATCATTGCAAATTACCCCACCACCTAACACATCGCTACCTTCATAAAAAACGGCAGACTGTCCTGGAGCGATAGCCGAAGCAACGCCATGAAATATCACCTTAATCAAATCGCCTTCTGGCTCAATAGTACACATCGTACCGCGATCCTTATATCGAATTTTAGTCAACACATCCATCTTTCCGGAAATACCGTCTCGTTTAATCCAGTTCATGTCGCGTACATACATGGTTTTTTTCTCAAGATCCGTTAAGCCTCCTAAAGTTACGGTATTTGTATTGGGATCTATCTTCGTAACATACATAGGATCGCCAAACGCCTTTCCTAAACCCTTTCTTTGTCCGATAGTATAAAAAGGATATCCTTGATGAGAACCAATCACCTCTCCACTTACAGACACAAAATCTCCACCGTTAACCCGTTCTTCCAAACCGGGCACCTTACGCTTTAGTAATCCTCGGTAGTCATTATCCGGAACAAAACAAATCTCGTAGCTCTCGCTTTTGTTTGCCAATTCTTTATAACCGCTGTCTAAAGCCATTTGCTTAATATCGCTTTTGATATACTGACCGAGCGGTAAAATGGTTCTAGCCAAATTCTCTTGACTTACTCCCCATAAAACATAAGACTGATCTTTTAGCTGATCCTTCCCCATACCAACAACATATCTACCATTTTCCTGTCGGATAGTGGCATAATGTCCAGTAGCAATAAGTTCGCAATCCAACTGATCGGCACGTTTTAAAAGCGCTTCCCATTTGATATGAGTGTTACATAAAACACAAGGATTGGGCGTTCGACCAGCCAAATATTCTTGAACAAAATTGTCAATAATAGCATCACCAAACTCATCTCTAAGATCAATGATCATGTGATGAAACCCTTTATCAACAGCCATTTGTCGGGCATCGTTGATAGAATCCAAGCTACAGCAGCCAGTTTCCTTTTTACTTCCACCCACCGATTCGTAATCCCATGTTTTCATGGTTATCCCAATCACCTCATACCCTTCTTCGTTCAACATCATGGCAACAACAGAGCTATCAACTCCGCCGCTCATCGCAACTAATATTTTTCCGTGCTTACTCAATACGGTTCGTTATTTTGTAGTTTTCGTTCAACACCATCATAACCAATGTCTGGTTCTGGCTCAACTGGTGGAACATAAATTTTAATTCCTTGACCTTCGATCAATTTCATATTTTCTTCTTCAGATGCTTCTTTGCCATTGGTATACATCTGATACTTTAAAATCCTCGAGTGCCCGTCATATATTACCCAAAGGCCATGCCTTAAGCCCTTTACGTACTTACCCGACACCTTTATCTTTCCTCCATCAAAATAAATTAGCAACCTACCATCTAGCTTGCCGTCGGTATAACTTGTTTCCTTCTTTATCTTACCAGTGTCGAAATACTCGTTATGCTTTCCTTGAACCAACCCGGCAACATAATTTTTATCTTCTGCTACTGCTCCATTTTTATATTTCACGATAGATTTACCGTGCAACACACCAACCTTGTAGTTAATTTCGCCTTTAGACACACCATTCACATTATAAATTTGCCATTGTCCATCCCTTTGTTTGTCTATGTATTTACCCTCAGCCATTTTTTTTCCATTGGGATGATACATCACAACAGATACCACATTAGAACCTTTTGTATACGTTAACACAGACGAAAGGTTTCCTTTTATATCATAACGATTAAAGACCCCAACAGGTTCGTCATCCACAAACTGACCCTCGTAGGCCATTTTGCCACTTTCGTATTTCTTAGACCACTTACCTTGTTTCAATCCTTTTCCATCTACTTGGTTGGTCTGACCAAAACTTACCAGAACCGTAGAAAGAAATATAATAACAGAGAATACTAACTTCATTTTTCACAAACTTATTTGGGTTAACAAAATTAAACGAAAATGCTCACAATAAAGAACAGTTAAATCAAGAGTTCTCCCCTATACAAACCTAAAAAATATATCTTTGCATCAATCGAGCCACATTGATGAAAAAGATCATATCCTTCGTAATAAGAAAGGTCCCACGACCCATATTACAAATATTGAGCCCAATCGCCTTAAGCGTACTCAAATTATTGTACAGCGGTTCTAAAGTTCAATGCCCAATCTGCGACAGCCAATTCGCCAAATTTATGCCCTACGGCAGAATCCAAACCAGAGAAAATGCGTTATGTCCCAATTGTTTGGCTTTAGAACGACACCGTTTAATATGGTTGTATTTAAAGGAAAAAACAAACTTTTTTAAAGACCCTATTAAATTATTGCACATTGCTCCTGAGGCATGTTTTATTGATCTCTTTGAAAAAATGGACAATATTGATTACATCACTGCGGATATAGAATCGCCTTTAGCAAAAATTAAAATGGATGTACACGACATTCCTTTTGATGAAAACACGTTCGATGTAATTTTTTGCAATCATGTTTTAGAACATGTTACCGACGATATTAAAGCCATGAACGAGATGCACAGGGTGCTTAAACCAAACGGTTGGGCAATTATGCAATCTCCTCAAAATTATTCGTTAGATACAACCTACGAGGATACCAACATTACTTCTCCTGCTGATAGAGAGAAACATTTTGGGCAAGACGATCATTTAAGAATGTTTGGTCTAGACTATAATAAGCGTTTGGAAAAAGGTGGTTTTAATGTAAAAGAAGATTACTTTGCTAAAGAGTACAATGAGGCCGACGCTAACCGTTTTGCATTGCCAGTTGAAGAAATTATTTATTATTGCACTAAAGCATAAAATACCAAATTGATGAAAGTTGTAATATTAGCTGGTGGATTGGGAACAAGAATTAGTGAAGAAACTCATGCTATTCCAAAACCGATGGTTCAAATTGGCGACAAACCAATCATTTGGCACATCATGAAAATGTATTCTTCTTATGGATACAACGATTTTGTGATTCTCTTAGGTTATAAAGGCTACATCATAAAAGAATATTTTGCCAACTATTTCCTTCATCAAAATGATGTTACCATTGATTTGGCCAACAATAGCATGGAAATTCTTAATCAGAAAGCAGAGCCATGGAAAATCACGTTGCTCGATACTGGTGCCAACACAATGGTAGGTGGCAGAATTAAAAGAGCGAAAGATCACATTGGCAACGAGCCTTTTTTACTAACATACGGTGATGGTGTTTCGGATGTGAATATTAAAGAGCTGATAGATTTCCATAAGGAACAGGGTAAAGTTGTAACAGTAACATCTGTGCAGCCAGAAGGCAGGTTTGGCGCCTTAGAAATTGAAGGTACTTCCGTTAAAAGCTTTAACGAAAAGCCCAAAGGTGACGGAACCTGGATTAATGGCGGTTTCTTTGTTTGCGAACCCAACGTACTTGATTATATTGAAGGTGATACTACTGTTTTTGAGAAAGAACCTTTAGAAAAACTCGCTTCCGAAGGAAATTTAACCGCTTATAAACACACTGGATTTTGGCAAGCAATGGATACTATGAGAGAAAAGCATTTGCTAGAATCGTATTGGTCGAAAGGGGAAGCCAAATGGAAAACTTGGTAAATAAAACAAACCATGTCGGATAAAATTCTAATCACCGGCGGACTGGGCAACCTTGGCTCATGGCTTACACGGTCTTTTTGCAAAGCAAATTTCGACGTTACCGTTCTTTCTAAAACCAACAGAAACATTTTACCAGATTGCGACTACCAGTTTTTGTCGTGCGACATTAGCGATGCACAACAATGCAAAGATGTGCTCAATTCTCAATCGTTTGATTATGTTATTCATGCCGCAAGTAGCAACGATTTCTTTATCTACAACTACAAACTGGAAGCCAAAAAGGTTAATGCCGATGGCACAAAAAACATTATAGAAGCCCTTCACCTCAAAAACCTAAAACACTTTTTCTACCTCTCTACATTTCAGGTTTACGGAAAATACAACGGCTTTATTGATGAAGAAACTGTCCCTACTCCTACCAACGACTATGGAAGTTCGCACCTTTTGGCAGAAAACCATGTATTAAACTTACAAAAACACAAAGGCGTTTCGAGTGCTATTATAAGGCTTACTAATAGTTATGGCTGCCCTACAGACATCAATTCGAGTAAATGGTATTTAGTTTTAAACAACTTCGCAAAAATGGCTATTGAACATCAAAAAATTATTCTTAAATCGAATGGATTAGCGCCAAGAGATTTTATTTGGATGGAAGATGTTTGTAACGTTTTTCAAAAAATGATAGCGAGCAAAAAAGTATTCAACGGTATTTTCAACCTTTCGGGAGAACAAACCAACACGATAATCGAAATTGCAAAAGAAGTTCAAGCCGCTTATCAAGAAAAATTTGGTAAAGTTTTACCAATTGAAGTGAACGAGGCAGACACAACTATTTATGCCGATGATTTAAAAGTATCGAGCCAGAAACTGAAAAAAGTTGTAAATTTTGTGACGGAAACTAAATTCAAGAAAGAAGCACTTCAAATATTCGATCTGATTGAAAATAATTCAGACCAAATTTCATAAATAAGCATGTCGTATTCAGAATTCTTTAAAGGCAAAAAAGTACTAGTAACAGGCCATACAGGCTTTAAAGGCTCTTGGCTTAGCATTTGGCTTCACAATATGGGAGCCGAAGTTATTGGCTTTTCAAACGGCACTTTATACCCCGACAGCCTTTTTGAAATAACAGGATTATCAAATAAAATAACCGACATCCGTGGCGATGTTAGAGACCTCGATCAACTCGATAAAGTTTTTAAAGAACACCAGCCAGAAATTGTTTTACATCTTGCTGCCCAATCATTGGTAAGATTGTCGTACAATATTCCCGTTGAAACTTTTGGAACGAATGTAATGGGTACAGCCAATATATTGGAATGCATTAGAAAAAAACCAGTTAAATCTTCGGTAATTATTACATCCGACAAATGCTATCTCAATATCGAAAAGCAAGAAGGATATAAAGAATCGGATCCGTTTAGTACCCACGATCCTTATAGTGCAAGCAAGGGATGTGCAGAAATGGTTGCAGAATCGTATCGATATTCTTTCGATCAAAAGATTGCGACTACAAGGGCAGGCAACGTTGTAGGCGGTGGCGATTGGGCCAAAGACAGATTGATACCAGATGCCATAAATGCATTGAATAAAGGCGACGACATTGTAATTAGAAACCCTGTTAGCACACGGCCGTGGCAATTTGTATTGGAACCAATTAGAGGTTATTTAGAATTGGCAAAAAGACAGTACGAAGGAGAAGATTTAAATGGTGGTTGGAACTTTGGTCCCGAGCGTTCGTCGATGGTTACCGTTAAAGAAGTAATTGATTTAATTATTGATAAATGGGGATCGGGTAGTTTGAGAGTTGAAGGTGATACAAGCAATATGGCTGAGGCTGGTTTACTTTTCCTTGATATTGACAAAGCCGACAAACAAATTAACTGGAGACCCAAGTTAAACATTAACGCAACGGTGGATTACATTTGTGAATGGTATAAGAACTACCAAACCGAAGATCCTTACGAATTGTGCTTAAGACAAATTAAAAAATACGACGAACTCTAATGGTATCAGACGTAATTGTAAGAGCTCTCAAAGTAATATCCGACGATCGTGGGGAAGTTAAGCACATGCTTAAAGCTACCGATGATGCGTTTACAAAGTTTGGTGAGATTTACTTCTCTTCCGTTCTTCCAGGGAAAATTAAGGCTTGGCACAAAAACAAAACCACTACAGTTAATTACGCTGTAGTTTCTGGCAACATTAAACTGGTTGTTTACGATGGAGAAAATTCTAGAGAAATCTTTATTGGCGAAGACAACCATCAATTAGTTACCATTCCTCCCAACGTGTGGAGAGGTTTTACCGCTGTTGGCGATCAAAAAGCAATTGTTGCCGACCTAACAGACGCACCATATAATCCTGATGATTTAGAACGGGCAGATGCCGACGCGTTGATCGATTGCTGGTAATCCCCCAATTCAATCTATAAAACACCCCCTAAGGGCATGTTTTTTTTTATTTTCACAAAAAGAAGAATCATTTTTACACTCCAACACCTCCTAACTCCCTTGATATCATCACAAGAACATTAAATCGCTAATATTTCACTAGGAGTATCACATTTTATGACACCCCTAGTCTCTATAAATCACACTTCTATTTCAAAAATAATGCTTTCAGAAAGGCAACCTTTAATATTTATCAGCGCCTTTGTTTCAAGCACACAAATCCGACCTAAACAAAACGCATGAAAAACATCTTACTCGCCATATTTATAATAATTCCATTTATTATCAATGCATAAGAGGTTAGTATTCCCGATTCTTCATTTAAAGCGAATTTAGTTTCAAATGCAGATATCAATACCAATGGCGACAGGAAGATTAAGGTCTCTGAAGCCATAGCCTATGCTGATACTATTGCTGTTTTTAATAAAGGAATTTACGACATGACGGGCATTGAGGCATTTACAAATCTTATTTACCTTGAATGTTCTTACAATAATTTCACAACGCTAAACCTGTCGAGCAATACAAAACTGGCTTATTTAAGAAGTATTAATGCGTCGTTAGCAGACCTTGACATTTCAAACGCAACCGAATTAACTTATTTACTCATGTTACGCATCGTTAAGCCACTTTTGCTAAATTGGGTGTTAATAACTGTTGTACTTCGGTTGTTGCTTTTTTCATTGCCATAATATTTATGTAGCGTTTTAGGCAAAAATGATTTTCACCCTTCCTCATTTTAATCAATTCAAACCGATTGAAAGCTCCGATAGAAGCTATAAAATGGCTTTTTTGTGTAGTGGTGGTTCTTGATG
>JABSPQ010000026.1 GCA_013214205.1 Flavobacteriales bacterium | reverse complement strand
TGTGACGGTGCTGATGGTACAAATGGTACAAACGGAACCAATGGTACAAACGGAACGAACGGTACTAATGGCTTAGAAGCACTTTCCAACTCTTCAGCTGAAGCAGCTGGTGCAAACTGCGCAGATGGGGGTGTTAAAGTAGATGTCGGATTAGACGATGACGATAACGGATCATTAGCTGTTGGTGAAATAGACTACACCTACTATGTATGTGATGGTGCTGACGGTACCAATGGTACTAATGGAACAAACGGTACCGATGGAGCAACAGTACTCAACGGAACAGTAGATCCACTAGTAGGTGATGGAGTAGATGGTGACTTCTTCATTAACACTACCTCAGATGAAATTTGGGGACCGAAGGCAGCTGGTACTTGGGTAGGAACAGGACCAACTTCGTTGGTAGGTCCCGCAGGATCTGGAAATATCAGTGGCACCACAAACTACCTAGTAAAATTTACAGGGGCTACTTCGGGTGGCAATTCAATTATTTACGATGATGGAGGAAAAGTGGGCATTGGTACTTCATCCCCTCAAGCTAATCTTCACATACACTCTAATAACCCTACTAGTATAATGTTTACAGGAGGATTAACAAAGAGCATTCAGACAGACGGTAGTTTAATTTTAGACATAGATAGAAACAATAATGGTACCACTGGATACCTATCTGTTCGGAAGGATGAAACAACAGAATTATTCAGAGTTCAGGAAGATGGTAATGTAGGTATTGGTACATCAACCCCAGGAGCCGCGTTAGACGTAGCGGGCCATATTTGGCAAACAGGGAATGGTAATTCTGTGTTTATAGGTAGGTTTGCAGGGGCAAATGATGACCATAGCCTAGTGGATAATCATAATACTTTTGTTGGTAATCGAGCAGGGATGGAGACAACAACAGGGAAGTACAACCTAGCAGCAGGATACGGTGCTCTTGAGAAGAATATGACAGGAACTTTTAACACCGCTAATGGTTCTTCTTCCCTTCACTATACTACAGGCTCTTATAATACTGCCTTGGGATATATGGCAGGGGATATGATTACAACTGGTTCTAACAATACCTTTTTGGGCTACAACGCAGATGCATCTGCAAACAATTTAACCAATGCAACGGCTATTGGTGCCAATGCTATTGTAGGAGCGAGCAATAGCATGGTATTGGGCAATGGGGTAAATGTTGGTATTGGCACCTCAACCCCAGGGGCATTATTGGATGTCTCAGGCGATGGCTCAACAATCCTCATTCCTCGAAAATCAACTACTGGCGACCCAACAGGAAGCAACGGGATGATTTATTATAATACAGTCGATCTTAAGTTTAGAGTGTACGAAAATGGCGCCTGGGCTGATTGGGTCGCAGCTGGCTCCACACCACAATTTTCTACTTCGGCAAATGTTACGTCAAACTCTCCAGGAAATTTTGCTAATGATGACTTTGTGTTTGGTTCGCCAAGCTTAGTTGATGACGCGGATAATACGCACGATAAAAGAATGTTCTTTGATAAATCTAAGGGTGCTTTTAGGGCGGGTACCGCAACAGAAGCTCAATGGGATGCGAGCTCAGCGAATGTAGGTGATCTATCTATTGCGTTAGGTGATAATACAATAGCTAGTGGAGCTGGTTCCACAGCAATAGGACGGGAATCAATAGCAAGCGGAACTTATTCCACAGCAATGGGTGGTTATACGACAGCAACCGGAAATTATTCCACAGCAATGGGTTTTAATACAACAGCAGAGTCTTTCATAGAAACCACCATTGGAATGTACAACACTGACTATACACCTTCTAGCACTTCAACTTATAACTCCACGGACAGACTATTTGTAATTGGTAACGGAGCATCATCAGTCTCGCGATCGGATGCATTTACGGTTCTTAAAAACGGTAATGTAGGTATTGCTAATTCCTCGCCATCCTCTGCATTGGACGTTACCGGAGATATTGAGTTCTCAGGTGAAATCCTACCTGGAAACTTACCAGGAACATCTGGGCAGGTGCTTACTTCTCAAGGAACCGGTAATACACCAATATGGACAACACCTTCTGGTTCTGGTTGGGATTTAATTGGTAATGCAGGTACTGCACCTGCAACACACTTTGTTGGAACAACAGATGCGCAAGATTTACAATTTAGAACAAATGGGGCAGTATCAATGGTTATTGATG
Organism: Flavobacteriales bacterium; assembly: GCA_013214205.1. Taxonomy (GTDB): domain Bacteria; phylum Bacteroidota; class Bacteroidia; order DT-38; family DT-38; genus DT-38. The sequence continues at coordinate 3,088 of JABSPQ010000026.1, read as the reverse complement.
CATCAACACAAAACGTTGGTATTGGTATGACTTCAATTGATGGGCGAAGGTTGAATATCACTGCATCAACAGTAGAGTCTCAAGCCATCAACAATCTTCTTAATTATACTGGTGCTTCTAGTCAGTATGGAGTGTATAATAAAGCAACTAACGCAGGAACAGGAAAAAAACATGGTATCTATAATAACATAGGTCAATCTGCTGGGTCTAACAGTTTATATGGTGGATACAATTACGTGAACCATAAAGGAGCTGGAGTCTCGTATGGCTCATTTAATGAATTGATTGGTGTTGGGTCTGGACCACAATACGGAACATTTGATACATTGAATAATACAGGTACTGGTGTTAAATATGGAATATATAATTTCATAAAGCAGGCAGGAGGGAGTAACACAATACATGGAACTGGAAACTACCTAGAACACAATGGTACTGGTTTAGCTTACGGAACATACAATGAATTAACTGGTACTTCAACCAACAAGTATGGTGTCTACGTGACTGGTGAAAATAAAAATTATTTTAGTGGTAATGTGGGTATTGGTACAACATCTCCAAATTCAAAGTTACAAGTAGATGGAAATGTACTTATTGGTGATACTACTTATGTTCAGCAGGTAGGAACTGACATTGACGTTGATTATACCGATGCTCAATTCATCATAGCGGGTACACACAACGCTGGTTTTAATGTCGATGGTAAAGTTAAATTATACATTAACGGGTACGATAATGATGGCGCTACCATTTATCCAATCTTTTTAGAAGATGAAAATGGAATGGATGATTTTTGGATCAGAAACAAATTAAGTAATTCAGGAAATCCAACCATGTTTTTTGCTGGTAATGTTGGTATTGGAACTACTGCTCCACAATACAAATTAGATGTTGCAGGCGATGCTAGAACGGGTTACCATGGTAATTCAACGGTAATTCCAATTTACCCAAGCGATTTTATTGTGGAGAATCATGGCGGTGGTAATGAGAACTTAGTGGCGGAAACAAATTATACTGGAGCCAATAAGTATGGTGTTAGAATAAATAATAATCCGGGGGGGGCGAGATTATTGGCAATTGTAAAAATACCTCTAGGATATAAAGCAACGGATGTTACGATCTATGGTTCAAATAGTGGTGCGAATGCGGAGTGCTATGAGGTTAGCTTAAAAGATGGATCTTGGACTCCAATTCTTACAGCTTCTCCCTTATTTGCGAATGGAGCTGCGGTTACGTTGGATCCTGCGATCGAATATAATCAATCATTCTACATGGCAATACTTATTGAGAATTCAGGTGGAATGATATATGGAGGGCAGGTTAATATTGCGCGGATGTAATAAGGTGGTGGGTAATAAACATCCGATTTGGGATTATTATTAAGAGAATGCATAGAAGTAAACGAAATAGTTCATTATTGTTCAGTGTAAGTAAAACATGTTTTATACTTATAGTGTTGGCGTGTGTGGCAACATTTAATGCACATGCTTGTATAACGGTTTCATTTTCTACAATTGCACCAAATTGCGGAAACAACAATGGTAGTGCAACTTGTGTGGTAAATGGAGGACAAGGTCCCTATACTTACAGTTGGGATAACGGACAAACGGAAGTTACTGCATCTAATTTACTTGCAGGAGACCATGTCGTTACAGTTTCAGATATTAATGGTTGCTCTGTTGTAGATACGGTTATATTATATGATGTAGAAGTGCCGCATCCAGCGATAATAGGAAATGAAACGCAATGCACCAATTTTATCGAGAAACTTACAATTAGTAATCCAAAAGGAACTATCCGTTGGTATAATTCTTACAATAATGATGTAGTGTTTGATAGTGTTTATATGCCACTTAATATCGTTGAAAAAGTGACTTATTACGCCATCGATTCCGTTTCTCCATCATGTATTAGTGCTATAGGTAGTAAAATAGTTACCGTTGTATCTCCAGAAGATGTGGTGATAGACCCTGTTCAAAATAAGTTTTGTTCGTCTAATTCATCTGTTTCGCTTTTAGCTTCTCCAAATGGAGGTGTATGGAGTGGCGAAGGTGTAAGTGCTGATGGAGTTTTTGATCCCAGTCAGGTTCAGAATGAAAACACTACACTCTTTTATGCATACGATATAGGTGGATGCAATGGTATGGATTCCATTACCGTGTATGTTAAAGATTCTGGTTTTGTTAGCCCAATGGTTGTAGATCAATACCCTACTTATTGCAAGAATCAAGAATATACTTTGGAAGCAATTCCGACTTATGGCGGTTCAATTATCTGGTATGATTCTTCCTTAACTAATATTATCAACAGTTCTTCTACATTCTTTCCAGGCCCATTAAATGGAGATAAAACCTTTTATGCAAAGGAGGATTATTATGGATGTAAAAGCGATGTAACAGAAGTTGTTGTAACAGCCGAACCATGTGGGCTTACCACCTATTCGGGATTAACTCCAAATGGAGATAATTACAATGATGTGTTTATAGTAGATCAGATAGACCAATATCCCGAAAACCATGTCGTTATTTTTAATAGATGGGGAGGCGTAATAAGAGAGTTTACCAACTATGATAATATAGATGTTATATGGGATGGTAAGAGCAGAAGGGGAGAGGATTTACCATTTGGCACCTATTTTTACGTGATAGAATATGCCGGACTAACCAAAAAAGGTTGGGTAATTCTTGAATACTAACCTGAGTTTTACATATAATTTTTAGCCAGCTTTCTATAAGTTTACTGAATTCAGCAATCTTTATGGGCAAGATTTTAAAAACGTAAGCATCCTGCCAACTACATATAGGAATCTCTTTTCAATTTACAATTGTAGATTTATTCCAGTTTAAGGTTTTGCGGTAGCAACTCCTCTAATTTGTTCACTTTGTGCTTGGGTATGATGTCAAGTGCTTTTTTGAGCCATAGGTAAGGATTAACATCGTTCTTTTTACATGTTCCAAAAAAGGAATAGAACATGGCCGCACTTTTAGCTCCATTGTGAGAACCAGCAAAGAGATAGTTTTTTCGTCCTATGGCCAAAGTGCGAATGGAGTTCTCAATTAGGTTGTTGTCTATTTCTAGTGCACCGTCA
>JABSPQ010000258.1 GCA_013214205.1 Flavobacteriales bacterium | reverse complement strand
CATTTACTGCAAACCCTATTGCGTGTGCCGTTGCTTGTGCGAATTTGGACCTCTTCGAACGAAAAGAAACATGGGAGATAATCGAATTGATCGGAAAATGGAATCGCGAGTTTGCGCTGAAACTTGGTGAATTGGATTGCGTTGAAAAAATTCGGCAGCAAGGAACTATTTTAGCCTTTGAAATTAAAACAGGAGAGGGGAACACTTATTTTTCAGATATAAAAACGCAAGCATACAATCATTTTTTGCAGGATGGTATTTTGTTGAGACCATTGGGGAATGTGATTTTTCTGAACCCTCCATATTGCATTACAAAAGAAGAGTACAATAAGATTGAAACTTCAATTTTAGGATTTCTAACTATCTAACTTTCAACTTATCACCCAAACCTGATTCTATTAATTTATTGTTAATTCTTGCTTGGTCACAATTATATGCACGCATAGGGCGTTCTAATAATATAAACCAAATAAAACCAGAAATATGAATGTACTCAAAAAGCCTATAATGGCGCTATTTATAGCGTTGTTTATGACAAGCACGGCTAATGCCACAGGAATTAATTTCGAGCACTTAACTCTCCAGCAAGGTCTTGAAAAAGCCAAAAAAGAAAACAAAAATTTATTTATCGATGTGTATGCTACATGGTGTGGACCATGTAAGTACTTGACTAAATCTGTCTTTACCGATGAATATTTGGGAAAGTTCATGAATGAAAATTTTATTTGTCTCAAGTTAGATGGCGAGCTAGCAGATGGAGAAAGTTTAATGTATGATTTTGACTTAGATTCTTATCCAACAATGCTCTTTCTTTCTCCAGAGAAGGCAATGCTAAAAAAGATTGTGGGAGCTGTTTCTTCAACTGAAATCAATAAAGTTGGACAAGGGGTTTTAAATCCTGAATCGACAGCAATTTATAAACTTCAAAAAAGGTATGATGAGGGGGAAAGAGATAGAGCGTTCATGCAAGAGTTAATTGAAGCAATGTTGAATGAGGATCAGGAAACAGAAGAAGTCGTGGTTGAGTTTCTTGATAAACATCCAAAGTTGCTATTGGAAAATGAAGGTGATTTTCTAATTTTTTGTCTTGGAATTGATGATCTTCAAGATGCCCATACCGTTCAGTTTTTAAAGGATGTAGGAACGTTGAAAGAATTACATGGGGATATTGTGAATACCAAAATATCATTGATGTTTGGTGTATTGATCGACGATGCCGTCAGTAAAGGTGATCCTAAGGTAATAGATGAAGGATTGGAAAAAATATTTCCAGCGTATGAATTGGTCTATGGCGAGGACGGTTATTCTAAAAAGAACTTGAGCGAAATGTTGTTGGAAGTGTACAATGAATAAATGAAATGAATACTAGATTGAACAGGGAAATTCAATTTAATTTTTAGTTTCTTAAATGGCTTCCAAAATAATTTTGGCGGCCATTCTTATTTCAGCTTCAGAAATATTTAAGGGTGGAGATAATCTAAAACTATGAGGATGGGATAAGAACCAAAAACTAATCAGGCCCTTTTCTAGGCATCTTTTAACGACTTTTTCAACGCGTTCAAATGATTTCAAGTCGAACGCATACATCATTCCAATTCTTCGAATTTCCAGAATTTCAGGGTCATTTGAGAGAAGGTCTTCCAATAGTTTACCCAAT
>JABSPQ010000257.1 GCA_013214205.1 Flavobacteriales bacterium | reverse complement strand
TAGCTTCTTTTTTAGATTATTCTCTTTTCGTTGAGCTGATTTTAACTCTAAAAAACTCTCTTTTATTATAATTTCAAACACCTTTCCCATACCATAAATTTACACAAAATATAATGCCTTATGAAATTAAATTGGTATTAGCGAAAGTTAAAAATAAAAAGTCCGATTAATAGGGGGATAGACCATCAATGCTAATTCAATAAGACTTGATTGTCAATTATTTTTGAATAGGATAGGGGAGACATCTCTTACATTTTTTCTGCTTTTACCAACAACATCGTTTCTACAGATTCTCCTTTTAAATGCACATATTTTAATCTCGTATCGTCTTTAAGGTAAGCGTCTAAATCTGATTGAGAATCGAACGACATAAAATGAATTTCGTACGGTTTTTTCTCATCTCCAGAAATGAATGCGTCTGCTGTTGGTCTGATTCGCTGAATGATTTTGCCATTGTATTTCTGCATCATCGGAATAGCAATTTTTTCGAATTCGTGAAAAACAGATTATTTGCCTGCTTTAACATCGCTAAGTTGTGTAATGTAAATCATTTGTTATGATAGTTTGTTTATGGGCCAGGGTGTCCATGCCAGCGGTCGTACTTATCTTCCCAATATCCACTTCTGTCGAAGGAACCCAATAAAGTGGTGGAGTCGGTATTTTGAATAGATGTTTGGGTCGAATCAGGCATAAGAGTTAAAATTAGTTTGATTTTGTCGAGGCCTAATTCAGTGAAGTCTCTTGGAGCATCTAATAGTGAATAGGCTTCTACATATTTTTCTTCCTGTCTTAAATATTTGAACAGCTCAAAAAAATACATTTGCTCATCTTCTATCTTATTTTGAATCACCTGAATTTCCCACGTTAATAGCGTTTTAAAAGATTCTGAAACATAATTTTCTTCAATCGGAACTTCTTGAGAATTATAAATTGATTTTATTTCTCTTACGATTTTGTCGAAAACAACATCGTTTTTCTGGTTGATTCTTCTTTGCCAGAATTTATAATAGTAATTAGATGTATCTGTTCGAACATTCTTATGCGATAATATGGTATCTATGAAGCTAGAAAGGTATTCGGAATAAAAATATTCTGAAATTAAGTTTTTATACCCTACCGATTTAAAGGTATTGTGAATGGTATAAAGGAGGTTGGAGTCGGTTAAATGCTTTGTGTTAAAAGGGTGGTGGGTGATTTTGTTTGTTTCTATAGAAATACCATATTCAGTATGTTCTTCATATTTATTAGGGCACGAAATGCAATCAAAATAATCGAGAAAGTATTCGTCGTAAAACTGCTTCTTCGTATTCGGAACGATTACGTAGGTGTACTTGGCACACGCCGAGAAAAGAAATACAGTAACTATAAAAAGAAGGTGCTTGCTCAAAGCTTAGAAATACTTAGCCCTTTCCTTGTTTCTTTTCGCGCTTGGCTTGTTTTTTTTCCTTAGCAGTTTTTCCTGCTTCTGTCTTTACGTTTTTCTGTGAGTTTTTTCCTTTTGCCATAATATTTATTTAATTACCTCCTGATAAAGATTTTCATCTCTACTCTACGGTTTTTCTGTTTGCCTTCTGCTGTGGAGTTATCCGCGATAGGCACGAATTCTCCGAAGTATTTCACCCTAATTCTTTTTGGTTCTACACCGCTTTTTACCAGTTCTGCTTTAACGTTTTCGGCTCTTTTTTTAGATAGCTTTAAGTTGTCTTCGTCGTTGCCAACATCGTCGGTATGGCCACCCAAAACAATTCCCCAATCCATATTACGAGCCATTAATTCGGCTAGTACTTCTAGTGATTTTTTAGAATTCTCTACTATAATTCCCGATCCTAATTTAAACTCTAATTCAACAAATGCATCTTCAATTACTTTTTCTTCTTTAGATCCTAATAGTGCAAACTCATCGTCATCATCTAGCAAGCCTATTCCTGTGTTTTCAATTTTAGGCAAAGGGTTGTATGTAAAACTTCCATCAGGGCCTTTACTCGCAGAGATGTAGTCTTTTTTACCATCGTTGGCAAACATTACATGAATCTCGCTGTCATCCCCACCTTCTAATTTGTATATATAGTTTTCCATTCGAGCAATATTTTTGAATTCAAAAATACCGTCTCTGTTTATTTCTACGGAGCCCAAAGTGTCACCTTTTTCATCAATAAGGTATAGTGTAGGAGTATCGATAGATTTGATTTTTGCGTATCGGAAATAGCCTTGTCCATCGCTTTTTGCTTTGATGTTTTGACTGCCAATTTTAATGTTAATTACATCTGCCTTCGAAATATCGCCGTCGTCACCCTGAAGTAAGAAAGTCATTTTATTTGCATTTGTAGGGAGTTGTTGAAATTCGAAAATTCCATCAGCATTTTTGCTGGCAATCATCAAAGTGTCGCCTTTTTCGTTGAGCATTAAGAGTTTTGCTGCTCCTTGAGATTTTAGTTTTTTTAATTCGAATAAGCCGTCGTGTACTTCTTTAATGTCTACAACTAGCTCTTCGCCATCTTCAAAAGTCATTTTAACCTGCACTTCTTTTGCATTACCAAAGTGTTCGTCGTTGGCTTCAAGTTTAAATAAAAACTTCTCTTGCGAATTCGGTACGTTGTTAAATTCGAATTGGAAATGATCGTCCACAATAGCAGATTGAAGCGTGTCTCCTGCATCATTAACCATGTGGAGCGTACTTTGAGTGAAAGGGCAACCTTTGTTTTCAGCTGGTCCACTTTCCGTAGGACATTTATCGTCTTTGTCTAAAATTCCGTCCTTATCTGTATCAGGACATCCATGGGTGTCTTTGGGGCCAGCGGCTTTCGGGCAATCATCGTCTTTGTCTAAAATCCCATCCTTATCAAAATCTTTGCTTTTTCTTCCAAAGGTTAAGTTCATTCCGAATCGGAAATCAATCACTTGGTTACTTTGTGGGAATATCTCTCCGATAACATTGTCTGTCATCATATAAATTTGGAATGGGCCAGCATTAACAGAGAGTCCTAGGCCTACATTGGTCCAACTTCTCGACATTGCGGTGTAGTTTATTTGAGCTCTCAACCAATTTTTAACTTTAACGCTGTACGAAGCTGTAAAAGCACCACGAAATACTTTGTATTGCTCTCCGTGTAATAGTAGGCTTGCGGAAGACCTGTCGCTAAATTCCCATGTGCCACCTGCATACATCCGTGTAGGCAGTTTGGTTTGGTATTCTTCGGTGGTTCCGCTAGCAGCAAAGGCTTGTTCAAGGCTGTCTACAAGTGCGGTAAAGTCGGGTGCTGCAATGCCTGTATCTAAATAATTAAGTGCTACATCTGCTCCTTCCCAAATAAATTCAGATTTATCCAATGTCCAGTTTTGAGGATTGGACTTCCAGTTAATAAATCCTAAATCTGTTACCGAAGCTTGCAATTGTAATTTATCAAGCAATTGGTAGGTAGCACCAAAGTTTACTGCCATCCCTTTGTTTTCTGCACCAATTAATGTCGACAACACTATGTTTCCTGCTGGATCAAAATCAGTTAATTCATCTACAAGCCCACCTAAATCTAAACCCGAAGTGTTGAATACAAAACTCCCATTAAATGTTGTTGCAAATGTATTTGCGTCTGTAAATACTGAGAGGGTAGAAGCTTCTGTGTCTATATTTAAAATACCATTTAAGTATTTAAACCGAACTCCAATGCTAAGTTTGTCTCCAAATTCTCGAGCAACTCCCAAGCAGTACTCGTTGTACCACATCATATCGTATCCTAAGCCGCCGAAATCTGCGGATGCACCGAGGAATTCATCGCTTGCATTTCCTTTTAAAACATATGCGAATAGATCTCTAGGTAAAAAGAAACGGGAGAACATTCTGTTGGATGCACTGGCAGAGAAATACAAATTTTTAACTCTGAAACCGAATGACATCGGTTCTAAGTCCATCATGTAGTCAATGTAGTTAATATCTAATAGTACATTGTCTACTAAGTTGTAAAGATCTAATAACGGGGCTCCATCAGGCTGTGTTGTAAACAAATCGTTATAGCCAAATGCGCTGTTGGTTGCTTCAACACCATGAGAACCTAATCCAGGGATCCCGATGAACCATTTACTATCTGGAATCATAGCCGGATTAACCTTTATAGATTGCGGTACACTATTCATGTAATGCAATGTAAGGTTGTGTTGCGCTTCAGATTTTAAACTGATGAACGCAATAAATAAGGTTACTAGCGTAATTATTTTAATCCTCATGCTCATTCTTCATCGGAGGTTAGTGCTTGTATATCTGCATCAAATTCTATCAATATTCCAGCTGCAATAGATAGGCTGTAAGAGTTTAACATTTGAACCACTGTTTTTCCTCCATTGTTTGTTTGCACGCCTCCTTCAATAATTAAATACCTTACGTTGGTTACAAGGTTATCCATTAAAGCAGGTGTTATAGTAATGTCTGTTATCGAATTGGTTGTTTCGTAAACTATTCCATCAGAATCGATGTTGCCTGCCGTAATTACTTCGGTATATGCGAGGAGCGTGTCTATCATTTGGAAATTAGAGTCTACCAACCATGCTTTTACATGCATTTCCCAAGCAAACCCGTTGTCTATTGATAAACGAAGCATAGCCGATTTAACAGGGAACTCCTCCGGAGAATCAAATGGGTGTTCGCTTAATGTAAATGCCAATGTATCTCTAGTTGCAAAGGCTGTAGCAGTACCTTCCAGCGGGAGTTTTATTTCCATATCAATAGTAACCCTACTGTCTTTTTTTACAAAATTGCTTGTTCTAAGCCCTGTTGTGCTAGGGTTGGGATTCGCAAATATGTTATCGATGCTAAAGTCTACAATGGTTGGCGACGATGCTATCATTTGACGGATGTTGCAAGTAATCGTGTCTAGTGTTAATGTGTCGTACTTAACAGAGTCTGCCGTATTGTAATTAAGGTTAGTTGGCCCCACAATAGAATATGGATTAAGCGGGTTGGTGCCATAGAAAACTAAACCATCTGTTTGACTAGTAAATTCATCTACTTTGTAAGTGTAATCTATTTTCTCAACGTCAATAGCAACATCAATTCCGAATGAATTGGCAACGTACATACTTATTTGCGGTGCAATTAAGTCAAAACTGCCATCAATAATATCGTTAAATATTTTGATGTTTGCATCTAAATCATCGTCATAAATGTTTTGATTAAATCCAATAAACCCGAAAACTACATCAAAGTCTATTCCTCCAAAAGTTCCAGTAAATGTCATTGCATCTGCACCGCTAACAGGGAAGCTAGTAGATATTATGCCAAAGTCTAAAATGATTGGAATTTTATTGTTGATTGTATCGTAAGCGATTTTGTAATCTGCTAAGTCTTCAGAAAAACTTGCCGTTTGGTCGTCGTCTGAAGTAAACGTAAGCGAAAGTGTTTTGGAAAGAGCAGTGCCGTTTTTAGTGATTGTGGGGAAACTTAACGTAACATTCATATCGTGATGCACTTCGGAAACTAACTCTAAAAATAAAGATCCTCCATCTAAAATAATAGAATCCATAACAGTGCTAGCAGTGTCTACCATACTTACATACAAAGTATCGGTAAAAGATAAATTGATACCTGAACCTGGAGAAATGATGGCTATATCTGGTGCGTCTAAGAAAACAGCTTGATTAAATGACTGGTCTTCAAACTTAAATAAATCGGAGCCATCTAACGTAAGGATATTACCGTTGTAAATTAGGGTAAGTAATTGTGTTTCTTCGTTTACTATTAGATTTTGAGGTTCGTGATTGGTAAGTATCTGCGCCATTGATAATTCTGAATTAACGATAGGAAAGGCCCACTTGCCAGTATAGTTTGGCAGTACGACTTCGTCTAATTTGAAACTATCTTTTACGCAAGATGTCCAAAGCGAGGTGATTGCAATAATGGTAACAACCAAGGCAATCAATTTTAAAGGGCTTTTATGACTCATGTTAACCTTTAAGTTAGTGTGTTAGAAATTGTTATGTCGCTCGCTGGTGAAAGGATTACTACAATAAAGATATACAAAGTATTGAATTACTCAAGGGCAAATGTGTATATATTTCTGTCTCCGTTGCCAGTAACTAGGTTGAGGTTCCCGTTATTATTGATGTCGGCAATGGAAAATACCTTACTGCCATAGAGAGGAAATCCTTCTGCAATCGTTCCGTTGGAGTTAAATAGATAAATTTCGTTTGATTGATCGGCGACCACTCCAATTTTAACTTCTTTGTTAGGGAAATTGAATAGGAGGGGTGGGCTTGTAATTTCTGTTTCGAATACATGATTAAAGAGGAGCGTGCCTTCCTGATCGAAAACGGAAAGTATGCTATGATCAATAAAAATGAACTCAGCCGATTTGTCGTTGTTTAAATCGCAATAAGCAAAATGATGCTCGGCACTAAAGGATTCAATCAGTATGGTTTCTTCCTTGCTGTTAAAAGAAAGTTTACTAATGTTTCCAATTGTATCCGTCGTAATTATTTTGGACGAATTGATGTCTCTACCAATATCGAGTGTGTAATTTGTAATGTTGGCATTGGTATTAACCTTCATTTTTACCCTCGATTTACCTTTTCGGTTAATTACATATACTTTTCCAATGGAGTCGATTGCAACTATATAATCTTTCCTTTTAATTGAAAAATGGCTGATTGGAACTTTAATTGGGGCTTTAGATTTTTTGAATTCCCATCCTTTTACAATTTTCCCTTTTCCTGTATAGTTGTATATCGATTTGTTTTCGCACGCAATTAAGATCCTGTAATCTCTCTTTTTGTCGTAATCGAAAATGGCAAGTTCGTTGGTAGCATTCGATTTAAGCTTAATCGGATAGTTTCCTACATCGTTACCTTTTCTATCAATCAAGTATATTTTAGATTTGGTATTGAAAAGCATTTGTAGCTTGCCATTTTTATAGAGATCAATTTGAGTGGTTTTACCCATTATCTCTTCTTCAAGAGCTCGTTTAAACAATATTTTCCCTGTAGGACTAATTAAGTACACGTTATTCAATTCGTCCTGAACGAAAACCTCTTTATTATGTGTGTAATGATTAACAAGTATGGCTGGCTTGTTTTTGATGGAAGTATCTAACTCGGCTTCCCACATAGATGCGTTTACTTTTTTGTAAACAGGGTTGTAGTTGAGGTAAATGTTGTTGTAGAAAGTGTTTTCTATGTCGGTTGAGTTAATTTGATAGCCAAACGCTCCAAACTTTTGAAATAATTCGAGGTTTTCGGTAACTTGATTTGAATTCTCATCATTTAAAAAAGTTTTGTAAATATTGCTCGATCTTGCAATGTTGGAGTACAAGTAGATACTAGATTCTGATGATAATTTTTCGGCGAAGTTGACATAATTGATGTCTCTGCTCAAAGTTTTTTCTGATAGATACCTGTTGATGAATTCTTTTAATGATGCATTGCTATTACCGAACACTACGTATTGATCTATAATAATGAAATAACTTTTGTCTAAGCCTCTAAACATGCCACCTAAAAGATTAGGGATAATATAGGGTATGTTGATGTTAACGATATCAAAATATCTATAAAACTCCGTTTCTACTTTTTTGCTGTGGTATTGGGAAAGCGAAGCCACCAAGCTGTCTAAGCTTTTATTTACATGATCTATGTTGTCGGTTTTAAAAACGGCGTACGTGTTCTTTTTTAGGTTGCTGTTGCGTGGCTCGGTATATATTAATGCCATTTCATTACCAATCCACGAGAGTAAGCTGTTCTCTATATCTATTTCGTAAAGGCTGTTAATGGCATTAATTACATTGGTGTGATAGCCTAATTTTTCTTCGTGTTTTAAATAGTTTTTGTATTTGCCATAAAAAACGTCGAAATTGCTAATGCCGAAAAAGATAAACGAGGAAGTACTTGATGGTACAATTCTGGTAAACTCCACCAGTTGCTGTTCTTGTCCTTTAAATAGACTTAGATAACTTCCTAGTGAATCGTTAAAAGTGGTGAACCCGTTAAGTGTTAGTGAATTGGGTCTGATTCGTACATCAGATTCAGACCATTCGGCAAAATCTGATAAGGATGCTACATTCTCGTATGCACCAGGCTCTAAATAAGGATTAAAAAGTTTGAAGAAATGTTGAAAGTTAATGTAGATGTTGGCATCTGTTTTACGTCCGGCTGTTTTGTGAATTTTTTTGAATAAAGAATTCTCTGCAATGGAAGAGCCTGTGAGGGTTTGTTTAATGGCATCTTCCACAAGAGTTATAGAATAACTACATACGAGCAACTCTTTAACTATGGCATAAGAAAATGGTCTTGATTCGAATTTTATGGTTTTAACCTCTATGCCATTAAAGCTTTTGGAAGAGATTAAATTTGTTTTAATTCCTTTTTCTTGGATTATTTTGGCAATGCCCAAAAAGTCTAATTCTTTGGCGAGGTTAATGGTAAATAAGTATTCGTATTGCTTGTTTCCAGTGGAATGTGCCGATGCGTACAGGGGAGTATTTTCGAGCAAATCTGCTAAAAAAGCATTTTTTTGAAGTATGCTATCAATGGCAATCATTTGACTGTTGAGCTTGTTGAATGAAGCGGTGCTCATCAACTCTTCCCACATGATGTTGGTTTCCGACAGTTTGCCGAATACTTTCTTTGTATCGTTTAATTCTATTATAAATGCGGCCGATCTTGGAATGGAATTAAGGGCGTTGTTGTTCGGTTCCGACTTTATTAACATGTACATGTATCCATAGCCAATGGCACCTAGCATGGCCATGATTGAAAGGAATATGGAAAACTTCTTTAACATGTTAACGTTCTTATTTTTTCTGCGAAGCTAATAATCTGAAACTATTTCTATGGTATTTTGTCTTGCCATGTTCTTCAATTGCTTTTCTGTGAGCTATTGTAGGGTATCCTTTATTGCCTTTCCAACCATAATTCGGTAATTCATCGTCCATTTTAAACATGAATTCATCTCGATGTGTTTTTGCTAATATAGATGCTGCAGCGATAGACAAATATTTTGCATCTCCATTAATTATGCACGAATGATCGATGTTGGGGTATGCATTAAACCTGTTGCCATCTATTATTAAGTGAGCAGGTTTCTGTTTTAAACCGTCAACAGCGCGGTGCATTGCTAAAAAGGATGCATTTAAAATGTTGATTTCGTCAATTTCCACATTATCTACCACGCCAACAGCCCATGCCAAGGCCGATTTTTCAATTTCAATTCTGAGTTCATCTCGTTTAGATTCCGATAGTTTTTTGGAATCGTTTAATCCATTAATTTTAACTTTTGGATCTAAAATTACCGCTGCCGCATAAACAGGACCAGCTAAACAGCCTCTTCCGGCTTCATCGCAGCCAGCTTCTAATATTTTGGTTTTATAAAATCGCTTTAACATTTACTTGCTAGGTTTCTAAAACTTTTTCGATGCTAGCCCATAAATTTTTAGCCGTTATGTCCCACGAAAACTTCTGACGTTTTTTCCGTCCGTTTTCAATCAGTTTCTTTCTTAGGTCTTCATCCTTGTACATTAAAGTCATTGCGTCTTCAATAGAATCAATAGAGGTAGAAGTTGCGTAAATGGCCGAATCTCCTGCTATTTCTGGCATCGATGTAACATCTGATGTGATAATTGGCACATCACAATTCATGGCTTCTATAAGCGGAATTCCGAATCCTTCGAAGTGAGAAACATACGTTAATGCAAGGGCTGATGCAACTACTCGGCATAATTCCAACATGTCTAACCTGCCTGTAAAAACAACATCGTCGCTGTGCTCCATACCTTCGTATGCCGCTTTAATCTCTGCCGACCACCATTTTTTATCTCCAATCAATACGATTTTTACATTGCTTTTGGTCTTCTTTTTAAATTGGTCGAAAGCAAGTAATAGATTGTCGATGTTTTTTCGAGGATGCATCGTTCCAACAAAAACAAAAAATGGATCTCCGTTGGCGTATTGATTACGAACCTTCGTGATTTCTTTAGCATTTAAAGGCTTATACATATTATGTGCGCCATTGTATACTACATCAATTTTTTCTTTGTCTACATTATAACATGAAACAATGTCGTCTTTCGAAAATTGAGACACAGTTGCGATTCTTTTTGCCTTTTTCGCAAATTTTGGAAAAAAGTGACGATAATAAAATCGGTAAGTTAAAGGCAGGTATTCTGGAAAATGCTCAAAATTTAAATCGTGGATTACCGCCAAAGATTTAATTGATGTACTGAGTGATAAATATCCATCGGGAGATAAAAATAAATCGATGTTTAATTCTTTTAATTTTCTTGGTAGCACAAATTCAAACCAATAGTAATAAAGCACAGGATGCCTTGTCATCGGGCCGATAACGACAGGGGTAACATTGTCGGAAAAGATATAATCGGGGTGAAATTCTCGGTCAAAAATGAAGTAAAACTGATGCTCTGGATGGCTGTTTGTAATCCTGCTAAGGGTCTCAAAAGTAAACCAACCGATTCCGTCTAATTTGTTTTTTATTAATAATCGGGTGTTAACTGCAATTTTCAAAATCAATTCGGTTGATGAACAAAGAACGAATTTAGGTTAAATTCTATGTCCATGAAGTCGTGATTAATGATATTTTTGCACTACCAAATAATTGAAGAATAAATATTGACCAGTAATCATAGCATAATTCTCTCAATAACAATCGATCTAAATCGTCGTTAGGAGTGGTTTAAGATTAAACTTTGTGTTGAACTGGTAAGAATAAAAAATATGCCCGAAAGAGAAGACGGAATGAGTATGGATGGTTTGATTCATTTGATATCAAGCAATCTGCGAACTTTATTAATTGTTGTTATTATTGCTATTGGTGCATCTTACGGGAGTTCATTTCTGATGAAACCCCTGTTTAAATCTACCTTGGTTTTATTTCCTACTAGCCAAAATTCTATTTCAGAATCTATTGTTAAAGGAGGTAAAGGTTTTCTCGACTTTGGTGGAGAACTGGATGTTGAGAAAATGCTTCAGGTTTTAAACTCTAATGATATTAGAGATGAAATCATTAAAAAATACAGCTTATACAATCATTACGAAATTGATAAGGAGAAGAAGAATGCACGTACTTATGTGATCCAAGAGTATAAAGAAAAGGTGCTTTTTAAGAAAAGCGAATACTTATCTATTGAGGTAATTGTATATGATACAGAGCCTGCTATGGCAGCTAATATTGCCAACAGTATTGGTGAATTGTTGGATTCAACTCAAAATAGAATTCAGAAAGAAAGAGCAATTAGAGGTTTAGAGATTTTGGATGACAAGTTGATGGAATTGAATAACTCTATTGAACTTCTAGAAGATTCATTGGATAAGTTTCATAGGTTAGGTGTGTTGGATTTTAACTCTCAAGTTGCTGTTTATAGCGAATATTATGCACAAGCTGTTTCTGCAGGAAAAACAAAAGCAGCGCAGCAGTTAAAGCTAAATTTAGATCTTATTGCCGAAAATGGTGTTGAATTTGTTGCTTTACAACGAGATATTGAATCTTTAAAATTGATTAAAGGAGATCTTGAAGTGCAGTATTTTAGTATGAAAATAGACGCTGAGGAGGATTTTATACATAAATTTGTAGTGAATAATGCAGAAAAACCTGAGCTTAAATCTAAGCCTAAAAGATTAGTGTTTGTTATCGTAGGAAGCTTTTCCGCATTAATGTTTTCCCTGTTATTTTTAACTTTCCTCGAACGAAAACCATAAATCATTTTTACTAAAGCAAATGAGTAACTTTTTTGATTCTTCTGATATTTTAAAGCAGCTTTTTGAATGGCGAAAGCGTTTAATTATTGTTGCTGTTATTGCAGGTGCTGTTTCGGCTGGTGTATCACTAATAATAACTGAGAGGTTTAAAGCCGAAGCAGTTATTTACCCGTCAAATTTAAGTTCATATAGTGTGGAGGCGCCAACAGAACAACTGTTGCAGTTTTTACATTCGGAAGAATTAATAGACCAACTAATAAAGTCTTTCGACTTGGGCGAGCACTACGAGATTGATTTGAATAAGAAGAATGCACGCACGGAGATAAAAGGCCTTTTAAAAGAAAGCTTGAACATTAAAAAAACGGAATACGAATCTATTAGCATGAGCTGTATTGATACTGATCCACAAATGGCATCAAGAATACTTGATTCACTCCTCATTTTTGTACACGATAAAATTCAGGATATTCACATAATTCAATTGAATAAATCAATTAATTCGGTAAAGAAAGAAATGAATATTAAGAAGTCTGAATTGGATTCGGTTAACAGGAAGTTGGTTTATTATCGAGATGAATATGGTATTATAAATTACGATGTACAAACGGAACAAATTTATACTGTTTATTACGCTATTAAAGGAGACTCGAAGGTAAAACCTAAGGAGGTTGCCAAGGTTGAGAAAATGTTGAATGACATTAGGGTGCACGGTGGGGCTCAAAATGAATATAGTACGTTTGCTGTTGCTGCTATGGAGGATTATGTTGGCTTAAAAAGACATTACGAAAAGTTGATGGAAACTTCTAGATTCGAAAAAGTATATGTAAATATAGTTTCTGCTCCGCAAACACCCGAAAAAAGACACTCTCCTTTACGCATGCTTATCGTATTGTTCTCTACCATTACAAGTTTGTTCTTGGCGATAGTTGTATCGTACATGATGGAAAATGACAACTAGTATCCTCGAAAATATCAAGGCTAATAAGTCTAAATGGGTTATTGCAATTAGTTCGCTCTACATTGTAATAAATGCCATTATGACTTACAAAGATAATTATTGGTTCTTCATTATTCCTCCCGCACTATTAATTATTTACATTACAATTTATCATTTGGATAAATTGATTCTTATGCTGTTTTTTCTTACACCTCTGTCGATAAATGTTACCGATATTGGTTTGGGGGTAGGAGTTAACTTTCCAACGGAACCATTGTTTTTTGGTTTGATGCTCACTTTGATTTTAAAAGGGATTCTAGAGTTTAAACGAGGAAATAAAATCTTGAGCCACCCTATATCAATAGCTATAATAGCTAATTTTATTTGGCTCGGTATTACAACGCTTGCAAGTGAATTCCCAATGATTTCAATCAAATTTATGATTGCGAGATTGTGGTTTCTTGTTTCCTGTTACTTTGCTTGCATTGTTTTGTTTAAGGATTTCGCGAACGTAAAAAGAAGTATTTGGCTGTATGTTGGTGGGTTTAGCCTGGTTATTGCATTTGCCATGTACCAACTAATCGGATCTAATTTTAATACCAGAATGGCACATAGTGCTATGTCTCCATTTTACAGTGATCATACATCCTATGGCGCCATACTCGCAATGTACTTGCCGGTATTATTTGGTATGGCTTTAAGTAAAGCTCAAAGTGTACATATGCGAAACTTTATAATTGCTGTTTTTGTATACTTCTTTATTGCCGTTATATTCTCATATACCAGAGCGGCTTGGCTTAGTTTAATTTGTTGTTTGATAGCTTATGGCGGTTATGTAATTAGAATTAAACTGAGGACCATTGTATCCGTTTCTTTGGGCCTTGTAGCACTTGTTTTTATTTTCCAGCAAGATATTTTGATGAAGTTTGAAAAGAACGATAAGCTACATACGGAGAGTTTGTCGGAGCACATTCAGTCGGCTACTAATATCTCTACAGATCAATCTAATCTCGAAAGGTTAAACAGATGGGCATCTGCATATAGAATGTTTAAAGAAAGGCCATTTTTGGGATGGGGACCAGGTACATACTCTTTTGTATATGGTGCATTTCAAAAAAGTTCGCAGAAAACGAGAATCAGTACCAATAGCGGTAATATGGGCAATGCGCATAGCGAATACATTGGGCCCTTAAGCGAATCTGGAGTACTGGGAATGCTGTCGTTTTTATGGATTGTGTTGGCTGTTTTAATTACGGGGGCGAGGTTGTATTACAGTGCTCAAAACCGCGAAATGAAGATTTTGGTAATTAGCTTATTACTTGGTTTGATAACCTATTTTGTACATGGTACGCTAAACAATTATTTAGATACTGATAAAGCGTCGGTTCCATTTTGGAGCTTTATTGCAATACTGGTTGCAATAGATTTATACCACAAGAAAAAATTAGAAGAACCGGCAACTGATTAAAGCTACATCATCCAAGAAGGGACGCCCTTTTTTGTGAGCATTTAAGTTTTTAATCAACTCGATGTTTAGTTCGTGCATTGGTTTAGAGGCGTTTTCTTTAATAGTATCCTTTAGTCTATCTGTTCCGAATTCCTCGTCATTCTCATCCTCTAATTCAACCACACCATCGGTGTAACAAACTATAACCGAATTGGGAGCAATTTTTATGGTTTCGGTATTTATAAATGGTAAAGTGGTACACATGCCAAGGCCGGGGCAACCTACGGTTAATTCTTCGGCCCGTCCTTTAGAAACCAATACAGGAGGATTATGACCTGCGTTGATGTATTTTAAAGTTCGGGTTTGCGAATTGTACTCCCCCATAAATAGCGTAATAAACTTTTCGCCTTTTGCGCTCCTTATTACTTTGTTGTTTAGGCGCTCTATAACCTCTTCTAACAATAGCTCCTGCTGATACAGGGCTCTAAGGTGGGCTTGCATGTTTGCCATTAGTAAAGCCGCAGAAATTCCTTTTCCAGATACATCTGCTATACAGAATAAAAATTCATGTTCGCTGTACTGTACATAATCGTAGTAATCGCCACCCACTTCGTTGTGCGGTTGGTAATAAGCAGCCATTTCAATTATATCGTTGTTGGGCAGTTCGTCTGGGAACAACATCGATTGCATTTGCGAAGCCATTTCTAATTCTTTCTTAACCCTTTCTTGCCTTAAGCCCTCTCTGGTTAATCTTTTGTTTTCTATAGCAACCGAGATAATATTGGTAAGCGTTTGAATGAAATTAAGGTGCTTGATGGTGGGGCTAATCTGAATCTCATTTTCGTTGATATCGCCAATAAGTACATATGCCAATGCTTTCTCTTTGTGAAATACAGGCACTATTAGATCCAAACTGTCCTCGCCTAAGGCTAGCGATTCCATTGTTCTAATCTCTTCAATGTTTTTGAGATCACGTTCAACGTCAATCAATTTTTCGAGCCCCTTAACGCCGTATTTTAGAATGCATTTCCATCCGTCCTTATAACTGAACAGAATTAGTTTTCCGATTTTTAGCTGGTCTTTAAGAACCGATCTATATAAACTAATTAGTTTTTGGGTGGATACGTTGTTGTTGATGGCTTTGGTTATTTCCAAAAGCGCATTCAGCTTAAATTCTGTGAGCTGAAGTTTTGTAATTTTCTTTGGATTAACCTGTGGCATTTATATGATTTTGAACAACAAAAAGATTGTTTTACAAAGCTAGTCAACATAGTGCTTGTGAGCAGGGTAGTTGAAAGAGCTTTTGAATAATCTTATTAACTAAATATAAGCAAAAATGCGACACTTTGCCTAACGTAGTTTTTCTAGTAGCCTTGGAATTCTTTTAAGGTTCATGATGTCTTTCATCCTTTCCTTAGCTTCTTGCGCTGGGCTTCCGAAGTAAGTTTTGTTTGCCTCCACGGATCTGTTCAAGCCAGATTGTCCTAGAAGCACTGTGCCAGCCCCGATGGTAAGATCGGCAGCGATGCCAACCTGTCCCCATAAAGTAACATTGTCTTCTATGGTAACCACACCTGCAATACCTACATGAGCGGCAAATAAACAATTTTGACCAATTATAGAATCGTGGCCAACATGCACTTGATTATCTATTTTAGTTCCTTTTCCTATTATGGTAGATGAAGACACGCCACGATCAATGGTACAAAGGGCACCAATTTCTACATCATCTTCTATAATTACATTCCCACACGATTTCATTTTGTGGTAGACATCGTCGCGTTTTTTGTAATAAAAAGCATCTGCACCAATAACGGTATTGGAATGTATAATTACATTGTTTTTTACTACACAGTTTTCGCCAATAACAACGTTGGGGTAAATAATGCAGTTTTCGCCAATCGTAGTGTTGTCGCCTATAGTTACATTGGCTTTTACGATTGTGTTTTCTCCTATCGTTGCAGTTTGACTAATTGAAAAGTTAGAATAATCTTGCTTGTAATAAGTGGCAATTATTTTGTTGTAATCGTCGAATGGCTCTTTTGAAATAATTAAATTCTTTCCTTCCGGGCAATCTATTTCTTGGTCAACAATAATTGTGGTTGCAGCAGAAGCGGTTGATGCCTTATAATATTTAGGGTGATCAACAAACATGATGTCGCCCTTTTCAACCCTATGGATTTCATTTAATCCCGTAACCTCTGCATCAGGATTCCCGATAATTGTGGCGCCAATTAAATCGGCAATTTGTTGTACTGTAACAGAAGGGGAGATCTTCATAAGCTTTTTACCCTTTTACTCTTTCTGAATAGCTGTTGCTTCTAGTGTCTACTTTTATCTTGTCGTTGTCGTTAATAAACAAAGGCACTCTAACTTCTGCACCAGTTTCCATCGTTGCAGGTTTTAATGCGTTAGTAGCTGTATCGCCCTTAACGCCAGGCTCTGTATAAGTAACAATTAATTCAACAAAAGCGGGTAGCTCGCAAGTTAATGCTGTTTCAGTTTCTGCATGATATAAAATATCTACTACTTGCCCTTCTTTTAAAAGCTTAGGAGCGTTGATTAAACTCTCTTCAATAAAAGTTTGCTCGTAAGTTTCGTTGTGCATAAAATGGTATTGAGTGTCTTCCGAATAAAGAAACTGATATTGTCTCCTTTCAATTCTTACTGTTGTGATTTTTACACCCGAATTAAAAGTGTTTTCAATGGTTTTGCCATTGGTTAAGTTCTTAAGTTTTGTTCTAACAAACGCTGGTCCTTTGCCAGGTTTTACGTGTTGAAATTCTATAATTTGGTATAGGTCGTTGTTGTACTCTATACACATCCCGTTTTTGAAATCTGCTGTTGATGCCACAATTATTGTTTTTGTTGAGTAACAAATCTAGTGAAATCCGATCAATAAAGTTTGGGAATTAGCGAGATCGCCTGTCGATAACTACAGTTGCGGAGAATAGCCTTTCATAATTCCTCTTTCAGAATTACGGATAAAGGAAATGATCTCGTCTCTTTCTTTAGAAACAGGGTATTCCGTTTCTAAAATATAAAGTGCTTTTGTGTTGTTGTATCCTTTTACATATAGGATTCTGTAAATGTCTTGAATAGCATTAATTTGATCGGAATCAAATCCCCTTCGTCTTAAACCAATAGAGTTAATTCCAGAATACATAAGAGGCTCACGAGCTGCTTTTGTAAACGGTGGAACATCTTTACGTACCAACGAACCGCCAGAAATCATTGCATGAGCACCTATGTGTACAAACTGGTGAATTGCAGTTAGGCCTCCAATAATAGCGTATTCATCGATGGTAATATGCCCAGCTAAGGTTACCCCATTGGCCAAAATGCAATTATTACTTACAATGCTATCGTGCGCAATGTGCACGTAAGCCATTAGCAAACAGCCATCACCAATTCGTGTTTCGTTATTGGCAATTGTACCTCTGTTAATTGTTACGCATTCTCTAATGGTAACGTTATCACCAATAATTGTTACTGTGGATTCTCCTTTAAATTTTAAATCTTGAGGTATCGCAGAGATCACTGCACCTGGGAAAATTTTGCAATTGTTGCCAATTGTTGCCCCTTCCATTATGGTAACATGAGATCCAATCCAAGTACCTTCACCAATCGATACGTTTTTATCGATTACGACAAATGGTTCTATAACCACATTGTTGGCAATTTCTGCCTGGGGGTGTACGTATGCAAGAGGTTGATTCATATTAATCTAAGCCTTTAACTTTAACAATTTTCGCCATCATTTCTGCTTCACAAGCAATTTTATTGCCAACGTAAGCTGTTCCTTTCATATGGCATATGCCTCTACGAAGTGGCGACATTAATTCGAGGTGATAAACAAGTACGTCACCTGGTCTTACTAACATTTTGAACTTTGCGTTGTCAATTTTCATAAAGTAAGTAAGGTAGTTCTCTGGGTCTTGTACGGTATTTAATACAAAGATTCCACCGGTTTGTGCCATGGCTTCAATTTGAAGTACACCAGGGAAAACAGGATCGCCAGGGAAGTGTCCTTGAAAACAATCTTCGTTCATCGTTACGTTTTTAACGCCAACAACAAATTGATCATTTAACTCCATAATCTTATCAATGAAAAGAAATGGTGCGCGATGTGGCAGAATTGCCATGATTTGCTTTATATCATAAACAGGCTCTTTGTTAGTATCATAAGGCTCAATCTCTTTCTTGTTTCTTTTGCCACCACACGCTTCTCTGATCTTTTTAGCAAATTCAATATTCGCTTTATGTCCTGGACGTGTAGCAATAATCCTACCTTTAATTGGCTTACCCAATAAAGCTAAATCACCTATTACATCTAGTAATTTATGACGAGCTGGCTCATTTTGATACCTTAATTGGATATTGTTAAGAATGCCTTCTTTGTTTATTGCCATACCAGGATGGTTAAACAACTTTGCCAAATCTTGCATTTCAGCCTCATTAATTGGTCTATCCACAACAACAATAGCGTTGCTCAAATCTCCACCTTTAATTAAGTTTTTAGAAAGTAAGTGCTCTAATTCGTGTAGAAAACAGAATGTTCTGCAAGAAGAAATTTCGTCGTTAAATTCGGAGATGTTATTAAGTGTAGCGTGCTGGCTTCCTAAAACTGGTGAGTTGTAATCCAGCATTACCGTAACGGCGAAATCATCGTTTGGTATAGCCATAATTTCTACACCTCTATCGTCTTCTTTGTATGAAATGTTCTTTTTAAGCACAATGTAATCTCTATCTGCATTTTGCTCTTCTATACCGGTAGACATTAATTTGTCCATAAAGATTTTTGCGCTACCGTCTAAAATTGGAATCTCAGGTCCGTCGAGCTCAATCATTATATTGTCGATTCTTAAACCGGCAACGGCAGCCATTGTATGTTCAACTGTTTGAACGGTAACTCCATTGTGTTCTAGCGTTGTTCCTCTCGATGTATCTACAACGTTATCAATATCTGCATCTACTACAGGGCTTCCTTCTAAATCGGTACGTTTAAATTTTATTCCATGATTTTCAGGGGCAGGAACGTATGTTAACTTTACGGTTTTGCCTGAGTGAAGGCCAACTCCTTCAATGGATACAGATTCTTTTATTGTGTTTTGCTTATCGGCCATTTTCTGTAATCAGATTTTTTAAATTTTCTATTTCTGCTTTTAAGAGTTTAACTTCTTCTATTAATTTAGGAACTCTTTTGGCAATTACCAATGTTCTTCCATAATCCGTTTTCGGAATTGCTGGTGAGCCAATTAAAACTTCACCTTCCTTTTCTACGCTTTTCCCAACTCCCGATTGGCCAGCGATCATTACTCCATCTGCAAGTGTTATGTGCCCAATCAATCCCGACTGACCGCCCATCATGCAGTTTTTTCCAAGTTTGGTAGATCCCGCAATGCCTACTTGTGCAGCCATTACAGTGTTTTCTCCAATCTCTACATTGTGCGCAATCTGAATTAGGTTATCTAGTTTTACACCTTTTCTTATGATGGTAGAGCCTAAAGTAGCTCTATCAATAGTGGTGTTAGAGCCAATCTCAACATGATCTTCAATAATTACGTTGCCAATCTGAGGAACTTTAGCGTAATTGTTTTCGCTGTTTGGAGCAAATCCGAATCCGTCGCCGCCAATTACAACCCCTGGATGAATAATTATATCAGCACCAAGTTCGCATCGGTATAATATTTTAGCTCCAGCTAGCACAATTGTATTATCGCCAATTACAGCATTTTCGCCAATAAAAACTTGTGCGTAAAGTTTAACATTTTTACCAATTTTTGCCCCTGATTCAATAACACAGCAAGCACCAACAAAATTGGATTCGTCGATTTCTACACCTTCTGCAATTACTGATGAAGGATGAATTCCTCTAATATCTTTTTGGTTTGGATC
Organism: Flavobacteriales bacterium; assembly: GCA_013214205.1. GTDB lineage: Bacteria > Bacteroidota > Bacteroidia > DT-38 > DT-38 > DT-38. Next base: position 9,320 of record JABSPQ010000257.1, on the reverse strand, counting down.
GAAATAGGCTAGGAGGGCAGCAAAACTTTCTCGTGCATCTTTAACTCTAATTAAAGTAGCCTTAATGTCTTTTTCGGGAACGAAACTCTCGTTAACAACTACTAAAGAAGCGTCTGTATCGTATATATACGGTGTGTATAAGTCGTTCGAAAGAAAAGAAATAGATCCTTCTATACCCTCTTCGATTTTCGACAATGTACTAACGTACACATCTGGATTCCCATCAACCGTACCGTTTAGCATTTCTGCTACTTGATCTGCCTTAAATTTCATACTTGCCAAAAATAAGGATTATTCATAGGGTTTGATAATTCTCAAATGTTCAGTTGTGAACACTTTATAGGGCATAACTCTCCTTGGTTGGTTTTTGCTTTATTACTTCGCACTAATAGTGAATGTTATTGGATCAAACAGTGTTAATTAAATGCCTTTAGGATAGTAGAGTAAATGTTTTTTTATTGGAATGGAAACCGCCGAGATGGTAAGTTGATCTGAAACTTCAGAAATATTTACCACGTTCCCACTTTTAAATAAAACATTGATGTTCTCATTACCCGAAACATAAGCTCTGTTAGTGAGACTTGATACTGCAAAATGATATTTGAGTTCGCTTGAATGTAAATCCAAAGTAGATTTTGTTTTCTTTTTTAAATTAGAAATTCGTTGTTTTCTAATTGGTGCATTAGAGAGTTCTACGGTAGATAGGTTTCTGTTTATTAGAGCTGTGGATAGCTGTGAAAGCGTTTTGTCTTTGTGATTCATCCACTCTTTTATGCTCGAATGTATGTCGTGATCATCTAAGTTAGCATACATATCTAAAGCTTTCGGATTCTGTTTAAATTCCTTTTTCGACATATCTTGATTTAGAAAATAAGTGAATGCCTTTGTGCCGAAAAGTTTCGTTCCGTTTTTACTTAATTCTTTTGCTCTAGTTAAAATGTTGATGAGTAAAATTTCTATTGCAATAGACGTTTTGTGAAGATAAACCTGCCAATACATCAATCGTCTAGCAATAATAAAACTCTCGATAGAATAAATTCCTTTCGAATCAATTACCAATTTGTCGTCAGATACATTCATCATTTTAATGATCCGATCCACGTTAATTACACCCTCGGCAACGCCACAATAAAAACTATCTCTTTTTAAATAATCTAATCGGTCAACATCCAATTGCCCAGAAATAAGTTGATGTAAAAATTTCTTTTTGTACTTATCCTTAAAAATTTTGATGGACATATCCAGTTTTCCGTCAAATTCTTCATTTAATTTCATCATAAATTGAATCGAAATTTCTTCATGCTCAATCTTTGCTATAATGCTATTTTCTAAGGAGTGAGAAAAAGGTCCGTGCCCAATATCGTGCAACAAAATTGCAATAGATGCAGCTTCTGCTTCTTCATTAGTAATAATATGGCCTTTTGAGCGTATAACCTCAATTGCTCGTGTCATTAAGTGCATTGCACCCAAAGCATGGTGAAAACGTGTGTGAAGAGCGCCGGGGTAAACTAAATGGGTAAGTCCCAATTGGTTAATTCGTCGCAAACGTTGGAAATAAGGGTGTTCGATGAGCTTAAAGATGATTTCAAAAGGAATGGTAATAAATCCGTAGATTGGATCATTAAATACTTTCCCAGCTCCGTTATATTCTGTTTGCAATGATAAATTTATTTACTTTTAGAAAGAGGTTACAAACAATGAATATAGAGGAATAATATGAATAAAATCAATATACTGTGGGTAGACGACGAAATAGACCTTTTAAGGGCTCATATACTGTTTCTTAAGGATAAGGGATACAGCATTGCCGAGGTAAATAATGGCAGCGATGCCTTGTTAATGGTCGACGAGCAAGATTTCGACATTATTTTTTTAGATGAAAATATGCCAGGAATTTCTGGAATTGAAACTTTAACTGAGTTAAAGATGAAAAAGCCGCAAATTCCTGTGGTGATGATTACCAAAAATGAGGAAGAGTCCATAATGGAGGATGCCATTGGTGGTAAAATTTCCGATTACTTAATTAAGCCAGTTAATCCCAGTCAGATCTTATTGGCGCTTAAAAAGAATTTAGATCATACCCGTTTGGTAGAGGAAAAAACAACTTCAGGCTATCAACAAGAATTTAGAAAGATTTCTATGATGATAGACGACTGTAGAACTTGCGACGACTGGAGCGAGGTTTATAGAAAGTTGGTTCATTGGGAAATAGAAATGGAGAAATCTGGCGATGAAAGCATGCAGGAGGTTTTGGAAACTCAAAAGAGTGATGCAAATCGGCTGTTTGTAAAATTTGTTGACGCAAATTATCTCGATTGGTTAAACGATCGTGATGAAGATTCGCCGTTGATGTCGCACCAATTGATGAAGGAAAAAATTATTCCTGAAATAAAAGATGGCGAAGTTGTGTTTTTTGTTTTGATAGATAACCTTAGGGTTGATCAGTGGGAATTGTTAAAGCCAGTGATTCAGCGTTATTTTAGAGTAGATCACGAGGAAACTTTCTATAGTATTTTACCAACAACAACTCAGTTTGCTCGAAATGCATTGTTTGCAGGGTTAATGCCTGCCGATATCGAGAAAAAACATCCGAATCTTTGGACGAATGATGGGGAGAACAAAACGAGTTTAAATGCGCATGAAGAGGAATTGATGGAACGGCAATTCAAACGTTTGGGCAAAGACGTTAAAACTTCGTACGTGAAGATTACTAACTTAAATGCTGGTAAAAGAATGGCGGATAGCATCTCGAACATGATGAACAATCAATTTAATGTGATCGTTTATAATTTTGTTGATATGCTTTCTCATGCCAGAACCGAAATGGAGATTATTAAAGAATTGGCTTCCGACGAGGCAGCTTATAGATCTTTAACGCTTTCGTGGTTCGAACATTCACCTCTTTTAGATGCCATTAAGGAAATTGCTCATAAAAAAGGCAAGCTAATTATTGCTACCGATCATGGAACGGTTAGGGTAAAAGAAGCTGTAAAGGTTACTGGCGACAAGTTCACGAATAGCAATTTGCGATACAAAGGTGGTAGGAGCTTGATTTATAATGAAAGTGACGTTTTCGAAATAAAAGATGCCGCAAAATGTGGTTTGCCTAGGCTGCATGTTAATACAACCTACATTTTTGCGAAAGAAAATAAATATTTTATCTACCCGAATAACTACAATCAGTATTCTAATATGTTTAGAAATAGTTTTCAGCATGGCGGTTTATCCATGGAGGAAATGATGATTCCTTTTGCGGTATTGAGTGCGAAATAGACTTTGAAAATGTCGGAAACATACGATTATTCGGATTTGAAAGACTTGCCAAAAATTGCCGAGCAAATATTGTCGCTGCAATCTAAAAGTGCATTCTTTATTTTTAACGGACCAATGGGGGCGGGGAAAACCACGCTTATTAAAGAGTTGTGTAAACAGCTTGGTGCGGAAGATTTGGTGAGCAGTCCTACTTACAATATTGTAAATGAATACAGGACTATGGAGGGGAAGAGAATCTGTCATTTTGACTTCTATAGAATCGAGGATAAATCGGAATTATATGATTTGGGATATGAAGAGTATTTTTACAGCGACTCAATTTGTTTTGTAGAATGGCCAGAAAAAGTAGGTAACCTATTACCGTCTGAACATATTGCAGTAAATTTGAGTGTTGAAAGAAATCGCAGAAGCGTATCATTTGAAGTAATCAATAACAAATGACATTAAGAAAGGAGAATATTTCTTTTATTAAAACGTCTGGTTTGCTGCCTCAAGAGGAGATGCTTGAAGTGGGCACACACAAAAAGAGTTTGTACATTGGCATCCCTAAAGAATCTTCTTCTCAGGAGAAAAGGGTGGTGCTTACCCCCGATTCTGTTGGCTTTTTAGTTAACAATGGCAATAGAGTGGTAATTGAAACCGGCGCAGGTAACGCATCTAATTTTTCGGATAGAGAGTATAGCGAAGCCGGCGGAGAAATTCAGATTGATACACAGGAAGTTTTTAATGCCGACATCATTATTAAGGTAGCTCCACCATCTATAAGCGAGATTAAAATGATGCATGAAGGACAGACCTTGATCTCTACTTTAAAAATGTCGCGACAATCTAAAGAGTACATTCAGCTCTTAATCAAAAAGAAAATAACAGCCCTAGCTTTTAACTTTATTAAAAACGACGAAGGGATTTATCCTGTGATTAGAACTATGGGTGAAATTGCTGGTACCACTTCAATTTTAATTGCTGCCGAATATTTAAGCTCTACCAATAACGGTAAGGGTGTAATGATGGGTGGTATTGCTGGCGTTCCGCCAATTGAAGTTATTATTTTGGGTGCCGGAACCGTTGGCGAATTTGCCGCTAGAGCTGCACATCACCTAGGAGCTACAGTAAAAGTATTTGATAATTATATCTATAAATTAAGGAGGCTTCAAGTTGATTTGGGTACCAAAATTTATACATCTACCATTCAGCCTAAGGTATTAGGAGATGCATTAAAAAGTGCCGATGTGGTAATTGGTTCGTTACGTGCTCCTAAAGGGCTTACACCATGCGTGGTTACGGAACATATGGTGGAGAATATGAAAGAAGGTTCTGTAATTGTAGATGTAAGTATCGACCAAGGTGGTTGTTTCGAAACATCTGAATTAACTAGCCACGACAAGCCTATTATTACAAAATTTGGTGTTAAACATTATTGTGTTCCCAACATTGCATCAAGGGTTTCCAGAACTGCTTCGTATGCTTTAAGTAATATTTTTGCTCCGATTTTAATAGATATGTGCGAGATGGGTGGATTGCGTCAGATGGTGCGCAACGATATGGGATTTAGAAACGGAATTTATCTTTATAAAGGCATTCTTACAAACAGAGATTTGGGAGAAATGTTGGATTTACCCTATAAAGATACTGACCTCTTAATGGCTGCATTTTAAATTATGCCTTTTAGTAGAAGATTATTGTTGTTTGGTGTGGGCGTCTTTTTTGGATTGGTGCTGTGTTATGTGTTCTTTTACAACAACAGAGATTATCCGTCGTGGTTGCCAAACGATAGAATGCAGGATGAGTTTGAACGCGATACTTTAATAGTTAACGATTTACTAACGTGCTATATGGCTTGCTGGGGTGTTGATAGTGCTCAGTTTAAGGCAGCAATGGTGGAAGTTGATGTGGATTTTGGTGAAAGTAAGGTGAGAGACGTTGAGGTGAAAATATATTACTCTACCATAATCATTAATGAAAAAGAGGTGGTTCTTGATATTATTTCAAGAGAAACAGATTTCGAATTAAGCGCCGTGATATCAGGAGGAGAGCGGTGCCATTGTAATTAGCCTTTAGCTTTTCGTCTGTCCAATTCTTTTAAAATCATAACCAATTCCCTATTCGAATCGTCTAAGATCGATTTGTTTTCTTCCGATCTTCTAATTAAGTAAGGAATCACTTCGTGAACTGGTCCGTACGGCAGAAACTTAGCAACATTATATCCTTCCGCAGCAAGATTAAAACTGATGTGATCGCTCATGCCATATAGTTGAGAGATGTATATGTTGGGGTTGGCTTTGTTTAGTTTGTGCAAATCAATTAGTTCTGATAAATAAATAGAGCTTTCTTCATTATGCGTGCCTGCGCACAAGCCAATTTTATCTATGTTTTCTATACAAAAAGCAAGTGCTGCGTTGTAGTCATTATCTGTTGCTTCCTTATTTTTTTGAATCGGTGAGATGTAGCCAAACTTGTTTGCTCTTTCTCTCTCCATCTCCATATAAGCACCTCTAACAGGCTTGCAGCCCAAAAAGAATCCTTCTGTCTTAGCTGTTTCAAAAGATGATTTTAAATAAGCCAGTCTATCCGTTCTGTATAATTGATATGTGTTGTATACAATTGTTTTCTCCTTGTTGTACTTCCTCATGGCATCCATTACCATATCATCGATACATGCTTGAATCCATGTTTCTTCGGCATCCACTAATAGAGCGATATTTGCTTTTATTGCAGCTTCGCAAATAGTGTTGAGTCTATTAACAGCTCTTTGGTATTGAGCTTGCTCTGTTTCGTTTAAAGTTTGTTGATGCGTTACTTTCTCTAAAATGTCGTGCGATGCGATTCCTGAAATTTTAACCACCGAAAATTTCACATCGTCAATATTGGTTACAGCTTCAATTGTTTCAATCGACTTTTTTGCTGCGTCATCAAATTGAGTTTGTGTTTCTTTTCCTTCCGTAGCATACTGAAGAATTGTTTTCACGTTTCTTTTCCCAAGCTTTTCAATTACAATTTTACATTCTTTAATATTTTCACCGCCGCAAAAATGATTGAAAATAGTTGATTTGATAATTCCTTTAATTGGAAGATTAAATGAACTCGCCATGTCTAGTATGGTTGTACCAATTTTGACGAGAGTTTTGTTCCCCGCTAATTTAAAGAGAAATAATGCTTTGCGAAGTTCGTTTTCTGTTTTGCTATCAAATGCAACCTTTGTATTATTGAAATTTTCTACCATCTATAAATTGAAATCTTTTTAGTTTTGTACGGATTGAATTCTACCTTTGTTGTTAGATAATAATCTTTGTTATTTTGCCACCAATTAACCTAATATTCTGATTTTTTGAAAGTAAACGCATCTACATATAACGTCCACGTCGGGGAAGGTGTTTTTAAGGCACTGGAGGAATTATTAGCATCAGATAAATACAAAAATAGCAATATCTATATAATTGCCGATGAGAACTCGGTGGAACATTGCTTGCCGATATTGCTTGACGAGGTTGAGTCTCTTAAAGAAGCAGGAGTACTGCAAATTGAAAGCGGAGAAGAAAATAAGAACTTACAAACCTGCATCGATATCTGGGGTGCACTTACCGATGGCAACGTCGATAGAAAGGCCGTAGTAATTAATTTAGGCGGTGGTGTAATAGGCGACATGGGTGGTTTTGTTGCGTCTACCTATAAAAGAGGAATCGATTTTATTAATATTCCAACCACTTTATTATCTCAGGTTGATGCTTCTATAGGAGGTAAATTAGGAATCGATTTCGAACGACTTAAAAATCACATTGGTGTGTTTAATAATCCTCAAGGTGTTTTTGCCCATGCCGGTTTTTTATCAACTTTGAGCTACGAAGAGTTGAGATCGGGATATGCTGAGGTGATTAAGCACGGAATTATTGCAGATGCTGATTACTGGAAAAAAGTTAAACGCACCGACTTAGAAAGTGTTGAGGACTGGGACGACATAATTTTCAGATCGATTGAGATTAAGAATAAAATTGTTTTAGAAGATCCCACAGAACAGGGTGCTAGGAAATCGTTAAATTTTGGGCATACCATCGGACACGCAATAGAGAGTTCGTTTTTAGGAATTGAAGGCAAGCATCTTTTACATGGTGAAGCCATTGCAATTGGCATGATTTGCGAAGCGTTTGTTTCTTACAAAATTGCAGATTTACCTTTGAATGAACTGGACGATATTACTGATTATATCCTTGCCCTGTACGGAAAACAGGATATTGATATTTCGGATGAGGAAGGTTTTATGAATTATTTGAAAAATGATAAGAAAAATCAAGCGGGAGAAACGAGATTTACCTTAATTTCGCGTGTAGGTAACTATTTGGTAGATAAGCAGGTATCACAAGACCTAATTTTTGAAGCATTAAATTTTTACAAAAAGGAACGTTAATAGCGTTCTTAGTGATTTTATAGATGATTTATCGAGTATCAAAACCGTCGAATGGTGTAAATGGTATTGTAGAGCTCGCCTCTTCTAAGAGCGAAAGTAATCGCGTGCTCATCATCCAAGCTTTATGTAAAGGGAATATTAAGATTAATAACCTTTCAAATTCCGACGATACACAAGTCCTTAAAGAATTGCTTCAATCAGAATCCGATGAGTTGAATGTAGGTGCCGCAGGAACTACCATGAGGTTTTCAACTGCTTATTTAAGCATAACACCAGGCAGCCGAATTTTAACAGGATCTAAAAGAATGCAACAACGACCAATCGGTTTGTTGGTGGACGCATTGAGATCTTTGGGCGCCAATATTAAATACATGGAAAACGAGGGGTATCCTCCTTTGCAAATAGAAGGAAATCCAAACTTGAGTAGTGAAGTGGAATTGGATCCGACTATTAGTAGTCAGTTTGTTACCGCATTGCTTTTGATTGCTCCAAGTCTTCCGAACGGATTAAAAATTAGATTCAACGGCGAAATTTCGTCAAGACCATACATGAACATGACGTTGAAAATTATGGAATACTTTGGCGTTCAAGCATCGTGGGAAGGTAATTCTGTTACTGTAGAAGCCCAAACGTATATGTCGAAAGAATATACGATTGATGCAGATTGGTCGGCGGCTTCCTATTGGTTCGAAATGGTGGCATTAGCGGAAAGTGCTGATATTAAACTCAAAGGATTTAAAGAATTTAGTCTTCAAGGAGATGCCATGGTTAAGGATATCTTCGCTGGCTTAGGTGTAAAGAGTACTTATGAAGACGGTACAATCACAATAGAGAAGATTAAACCATTGTTTAGAATGTTTGGTTTAGACTTTATTGATTGTCCAGATATTGCACAAACAGTAGGAGCTGTTGTTGCTTCCATAGGTGTGAAAAGTACATTTAGAGGGCTTAAGAGCCTTATCATCAAAGAAACTGATCGAATTGCTGCGCTGCAAACCGAATTGGGGAAATTTGGTGTTGATGTAGTTGATAAAGGTGAAGGTGTAATTGAGATTGAATCTGAAAGCTTAACGCCTAACCCTGATGCAGTGATTGAAACTTACGAAGATCACAGAATTGCGATGTCTATGGCGCCTTTAGCACTTAAGCTAGGGTCGATAGATATTAAAGACCCTATGGTTGTTACCAAGTCGTACCCCGATTATTGGAATGATCTTAAATTAGTTGGTTTTAATGTTGAAGAATTATAATAGCTAATCCTTTAGTTATTAGCGTTAATCTCGATTCCTGATTCTTATTTCTAAATATTTTATTATTAACGATGTTACAATTTTATTGTAACATCGTCTATATAAGCAAGAAAGGATACTAACTGGACAGACATCCGAATTGAATTCTTTCTGGCTTTTCAAGAGTATTATTTATGTTGAAAGGTGAATCTGTGGGAAAGATAGAGCTGAAATTTGGCAGAGTTTCAGCTCGTCTTTAGTTCTCATAATTCGATTAAAGAGTATCAGTGCTGGCTTGTACACCCTTTGAAATTTTGCGGTAACAGCTTGATTCGGTCTTGATCTGATTTACAATATGTCATTTGGCTGATTGCATGTAAAAGGTAATGTTGAGGATTTACATTGTTCGCTTTACATGT
>JABSPQ010000256.1 GCA_013214205.1 Flavobacteriales bacterium | reverse complement strand
GTTGCTAATTCTTGCTTGTAAACGTTATTCCTTGCATCAGAATTGCGTTTCAATTCTCTGCTTACAACTGACTTGTTTTTTTCTATAGCTTTGGCTATCTGAACTTGTTTGTAGCCTCCCTTGAGCATACAAGAGATTGTATATCGTTGATTAAAGGTAATATGTGCCATACAACTTCTGGTTTTTCGATCTACAGCAGTATGGTTAATATTCCATCGAAACAGCAAGAGAAATGGTTCTCTTCAAGTTTCGATAATTTATACCTAACGTAGCAAATCTAAAAGTTGCATTTATTACTTGAATTTAAGATATCTTCCCCTAAACGAAAACAGATTTATTTTCAATAAAACATAAAATCACCAGCGCACATCAACACAAAGTGCTGATAATATGACAATTACTTAAATCTAAATATATTGAATATTATTCAGAATAGTGAATAGCAACGAGAGAACAGTAGAGAATTAGTCCACCATTATAAAACCAAGAAGAGTAACTGCTAATAATTTGCGTAAAACGCTTGAATCTTAAGCGCCAATTGATCGAAAATAGGCTGGGTAAACGACACAAATAATTCTTGCGGTGGAGGCTGATTCATTTGTTTTACGTTAAGCACCTTTTTCTGCTCGGCACTTAATGCTCTTTCATCACCATTAAAATACCCCCATTGACTTTGCCATTCATGCTTTCCTGGAAATTTTTGTTGTGTTAAAACAACATCCGTCATCGGATTGATAATTTTAAAATCCAAGATTCCTGTAGAGATCACTGTTTTGGTGGAAGTATGAAAAGTAGCCTTAACCGTATTGTAAGCATTTTGACTTGTACCATCTGGCAATTTCACTGTGCCTACCACAACGCTATCCTTTGTTACATCAATCGATTTTTCTTTTATTAACTCGTTACCAACTATAAAATCATCAAACCTAATTTGAATAACGTGGTTGGCCTCCTCAACGCCATCCATCTTTGCTTCTTTGGGCGAATAGAACCGCACAAACTCATTTACAGGCATGTTGTGTAACATTTCACTTATTTTGTTTTGGAAAAACTCATTGCTGATTTCCAACACCTTAGATACTTGAGGCAATGGGTCTAAAACAACCTTTAACGTAGCGTAATATTTTGCATCGCCCATCTTAGTTACAACATCTTTATAGCCAGGTTTTAAAGCTCCTACTTTTTGATAATGCATGTAAGCATCCTTAGCGCTGGTTCTATCCAATTTATTTTCCATGCTCTTCTCTGCCAATGAATATCTTACTTCGGCAGCTTGGTTAATCGCATCGTCTTTTTGCGTCGAATAATTTTCGGCCATTACATAGTTCATACATGCAGGACAGCGGTTTATCTCTTCATATTGCCTATTAAGAGCACCATACTCTGCCGCTATTTTCTCCCATTTTAGTACATCACTCGAAGATTTGTATTGCTCTATTCTATTTAAATGCCAATTTTTTCCTGCAGGATAAGCCTGCGACAACGTTTCTATCGCTTTTTTATTATCGCCGCTCTTTCTTAGTTTCCTTACCGCTTTTAATACTGCCGAATCGTAATTACCACCCTGGTAAGCCTTCTGGCTTGAGTTGCAAGCAAATAGCAACGACATTGTTAGTACAGATAAAAAAATAATGCTTCTCATGATATTCATTTTAATGTGGTTCGAAGGTAGGAAAACAATTTATGTGCCAGATATTTTTTTTAATTAATTGCCGCTCGAAATGCGGTTATTCCCCATTTATTATTTTTATTTGCCTTTTGCATGTAAGATTGTTCCATTATTTTTACAAATAAACAGAACACTTTCTCATCTTTACACGTAGAACGACCACTAATAAGAATTGACATAATGCACTTTCAATTGTTTGTATCTCAAGAAGTAATTTAATATTATAGAAAATAATATATACATTTGGATTTAACAGCATCATTATTTACTAACCTAATCTATACTTAATCAGCGAGTTTATATATTTTGAGTATCAACACAAATCGCGACTTAGCATAAGTATAATGAGAAAAACATTAATTTCTTTAGCATTATTTATTGGCATGGGAACAAGTTCTTTTGCTCAATTAGATGCTTTATTTTTTGCACCAAGTGGATGCGAAACCGACACTTTAGAGTTCATCAGTAATTCTTTTGAAGATCTAAGTGACCCGATTGATTCGGTGTTTTGGGATTTTGGAGGTGTAACCGATTCTATTGGTACTACAACAATGCACTCTTTTGCAGATTTAGGTTCGGGAGCATATTTAGTAACGCTAACTGTAAAAACCGAATCTGGAGCAACTGATTCCAAAAGTCTTTTTGTAACGATCTACGACAATCCTGTGTTAGAAAGCCTAGATATACCTTCTTCTGGTTGTGTTGGAGACCCTATTACTTTTACTGCGGTAGATTCTTTCCCGGATAATGCAAATAGAAGAATCGCAGATTACGTTTGGAATTACGATGATCCAGACGATCCTACTGTAGGCCGCGCTTCACAAGTATCGTTTACCTACGATATTCAGAGTTCTTTTATTACCGTAACTGTAACTTACACTTCCGAAAAAGGTTGTTCAGGTCAATCTACTGGTAATTTAACTGTTGTAAATGGGCCTACTGCTTCGTTTACTAATAACATTGCTTGTTTAGGCAATCCAACCGAATTCGTTAATACTTCTACCGTTGGTACTTTACCTTTAGATTATTCTATGTGGTATTTCAGCGATCCTCTTTCGGGTAACAATGATACCATGACTATTGGAACAGGAGATGTGTCGCACACATATAGTAACGTTGGCGATTATGGAGATACTTTAATTATTTACGACACTTTCGGCTGTATTGATACTGCTATTCAAACTGTTGAAGTAGCTAGTAGCGCAAGGGTTTTAACCATTATTGGTAACAACACATTCTTTGATGGTAATTCGGTATTACTCGAAGCATCTAACTCCGAATTTGAAAGCTATGAATGGAGTACAGGAGCAACAACTATAGGAATTAAAGTTACTCCTGAAATAGAAGTTGGAGAAGACTCAACCTATACATTAACTGTAGAGGATAACAGTGGTTGCTTCTTGGAAGCAAGCATCGTTTTATCTAAAATCGAACCCATCCTAGTTGCCAAAAACCTATTTACCCCAAATGGTGATGGAAAAAACGACACTTGGATAATTGATGATTTATCGAATTACAGTTCTTGTACTGTACAGATTTATAACAGATGGGGAGTACTCGTTTACAGTGCGGAAGGCTACGCCAACGATTGGCAAGGCACTTACCAAGGAAACGCATTACCCGAAGGAGTCTATTTCTACAGTGTAGATTGCTCTGAAGAAGGAGTTAGTGGAACAGGGTCAATTACATTATTGAGATAAGATGAAGTTAGTATCTATATATAAATTGATTGGAGGTTGTGTTTTAAGCGCATGCTTAATGATGCCTTTTATGGGATTTGCACAACAATATCCTATTTCGAACCAATTTTTCACAAACCATTTCATCTACTCACCTGCCTATGCTGGTATTGCAGGAGATTGGAAAGGAAACATTTCTTATAGAAGAGACTGGGTTGGGATTGAAGGCGCTCCGGTTACAAAGTTTATTAATGTAAATGGTCCAGTTGGAAAAGGTGGCTTTGGTGTTTCGATGATTACTGAAGACCTTGGAATGGTCAAAACATTGAATGGATCGATTAGTTATGCCTATCATTTGGAAATTGGTGATGAGTCTACATTTAGCTTTGGACTTAACGGTGGTTTTCATGAAAACAGACTGAACTTCAACGATGCTTATGTAGACGATTATTCTGACGATATTTTTCTTAACTCAATCGGCGGAAACAATAGCTCGTTGGTTGGTACTTCTTTAGATTTTGGAGCTGGTCTGAACTATACATACGACAAAGCTACTATAGGTGTTAGCGTTCCTAGCTTACTTAGAAACAGTGTAAATTATGTTAATGATAGAAGTAGCAATGTAAATTATTACACCGCGCGTCATTACTTAATTCATGCTTCTTTCGAATTTGATGTTATGGACGACATGCTTTCATTTAATCCAATACTAATTAGTCGATTTAGCGAAAATGGTCCTTTACAAATAGAAGCTGGTGTTTTAACTAAATACCAAGATTGGGCTTGGTTAGGTTTTGGATTCCGTTCGGGAGGGATTTATACTGCTTCCTTAGGCGGTATGGTTAACGATAAAATTAACGTAATGTACACCTACGAATTTGGATTTTCAGGTATCGTAAGTCAATCAAGTGGATCTCACGAAATTGGAATTGGATTCAACATTAGCGGCGGTGGCGGCAACGATAAGAGTACTGAAGACGAATTGGAAGATGTAATGCCACTTATTGATAGCTTGGGCCAACTTATTGCAGCGCTTTCTCTAAGAGTTGACTCAAACCAATTTGAAATTGACAGCTTAGACATACGAGTTACAGCGCTTGAAGAAGATGTAGCGGACAATAAAGAAGTTGCTGATGCAGATATAGGCCGTGTAAAAGGCGACGTTAACGAGTTGGACAGAGCTATTCACGGAGATCAAAACTTATCTGTTGTAGATAGAATTACCGGTGAGAAACGGTCACTTAAAACAGGATACTATGTTGTAATCGAGGCATTCAGAAGCTTCTCGAATGCGAAAGTTGGTATTATGCAATGGGATAAACGAGGTAAAAAAGCGTTCATTGTTTACAACAGTGATCGTGAATGGTACTACATCTATCTGTCGGAATACGACTCTATAGACGTTGCGAAAAAAGATCGTGATGCAATGAGAGACGCTGGATACAAAGATGTATGGATTCACAAATTCGAATAATCCGAGGAACATAGTTACCGAGAAATTTCTTAAAGTTATTTATACAACCAATTGGTGCTGATGTAAGTCTGTACGCTATGGTCTATCATTTCGCTTACGTCCTTGCCTGCTAAAAGCAGCTCGCGAACAGATGTAGACGACCATGGTAACAAGGGAGCGTTGTATCTTTTATAATTGTGAATCAATTCGTTCTCACCAATCCCCTCGCCTCTTGGATAAACCATTATATCGTGGTTATAAATGATGTCCTCGTAATTTTTCCAAAGATGCAGACTGGTCAAGTTGTCGTCGCCCATAATAATGCTGAACTTATTATCGGCATGCATAGATCGGAGTAATTGAAGTGTAACGAAAGTGTAATTAGGTGCTTCCATTTCAAACTCCACATCGCTCACCTTAATGTTGGTTCCTGATACGGCCAACTTACACATTTCTAATCGTTGTATATTAGAAACTGTTGTGTCTTTTTCTTTGAAAGGATTAACAGGCGTTACAACGATCCAAACCTCATCTAAAACATCAAGTTGTTCAAAGTATTTGGCAATAGTCACATGGCCTTTATGAATGGGATTAAATGAACCGAAAAGCAATCCTACGTTCATCCATTTAGTATTATTGGATAAACGCTCTTATTACCTGTTCAGCTTCTGCACACGCAATAACCAGGTCGTCGTTAACTATAATTTTGTCGAATCCCTCAGCTTGATTCATTTCCTCTTCGGCTCGTTCTAAGCGTTCTTCAATGCTTCGAGCAGATTCAGTTCCTCTATTTAACAAACGTTGTTTTAAAGCATCTTTTGAAGGTGGCATAATAAAAATAGACAATGCGTTATTGCCATATTCTTTTTTAATACTAAGTGCACCCAGTACATCAACGTCAAAGATTACATGCTTTTTCAACTCAAAGATTCGTTCTAGCTCATATTTTAAAGTGCCGTAAAATAAGCCGTCGTAAACTTCTTCCCACTCCACAAACTCTTTCCGTAAAAGCCTTTGTTTAAACTCGTCTACCGATAAAAAATAGTAATCTTTCCCATCCACTTCACCCTCTCTTTTACTTCTACTACAAGCAGAAATAGAAAACATGAGATCTAAATCACATTTGATCAAGTGCTTCATGATGGTGGTTTTTCCAGCACCAGAGGGCGACGATAAGATGATCATTTTGCTCATCCTACTACTATAAAATATTCAACAATTGCTCCTTAATTTTTTCTAACTCATCTTTCATACCCACTATTACTCGCTGCATGTTGGCATCGTTGGCCTTAGAACCAATCGTGTTTATTTCTCTCCCCATTTCTTGGGTAATAAAACTTAATTTTTTTCCTTCAGAAGCACCCGAATTAATTACTTCTATAAAGTAATCTAAGTGACTTAACAACCGTACTTTCTCTTCTGTAATGTCGATTTTTTGAAGGTAATAAATCAATTCTTGCTCCAATCTATTCTCGTCAATTCGGTCCTTTTCGATCAGTTCTTCAAGCGATTGCTTGATTTTATCCTTGATGTACTCTTCTCTTTTGTATTCGAATTTCTCAATCTCCACCAAAGCTTTTGTCAGCTTATCTATTCTTAGCGTGATGTCCTTTTCTAATACCTTGCCTTCTGTAATTCTAAATTTATCTAGCTCATTTGCTCCCTCAATAATTCCTGCTTTTACTTCCGACCATTCTGTTTCCTGCAGCTCAACAACCTTCGACACCATGATGTCGGGCATTCGCATAATTAAACTTAAATAATCTACCTCGGCAGTATTATTTATTGCAGCATTAATCTTTTTTAAATCTTCGTGGTAGGCTTTCACACGATCCAAGTCTACTTCTTTGGTACTCTCTACCGAAATACTTTCAATGTAAATTCTAACGTCTACTTTACCCCTTGCAAACATAGACGACAATAAAGTTCTTATCTCTAATTCTTTGTCTCTATATAATTCGGGAATCTTTAAGCTTAGGTCAAGCTGTTTGCTATTCAATGACTTCATTTGAACATGGATTCTCTTATTTCCTTGTTCTATTAGAGTTTTACCGTAACCGGTCATTGATTTTATCATGCTATTTTAATTTTTCGTAAAAATAAGGAAACAGTGCATACCTACCTGCCTATTCCTTCACCGATACTGGTTTACTTACTAAATATACTCCGAAAAGAATTATTATACACGACACCACCTTAATTGTGTCTAAATCATCCTTTCCTATGGCGACTGCAAACATAGCTGCTAGCATTGGTTGCAAATAAATGTACGTACTGGCTACAGATGGGGTTAATTTAGTTAACGCGAATGTATTTAAGAAATATGCCAAACAGGTGGTAGCAAATACTACAAAGAGTACCGATCCCCATATACTCATATCAAAACTCGACCAATCAATTTCGTTAACTTCCCCAATACCAAACGGTATAACGAAACAAATTCCGAAGGTAAAAACCCATTTTACTACAGTAAGCGGATTGTATTTCTCAATCATTCCTTTAACCAACGATAAATAGATCCCATAGGACAAAGAGTTTCCGAGCACATACAAATCTCCCTCAATGGTTTCCGAACCAAAAGAAAAATCATCGTTAAAGCACAACAGTAGTAATGCTCCTGCCAAACCCACCAAAATACCAGCAATTTTAGTGGTGGTAATGCGCTCCTTAATCATATAATTGGCGATAAGCAGCACCATAATAGGATTAGTAGTCATAATAATTGCTGTGTTAATCGGCGTTGAGAGGTTAAGTCCTTTTAAGAACATTAGCTGATTTATACAAACACCAAAAACGGCACAGAGTGCAAATCTGAAATAATCTGCTTTTGCAATCTTTTCTTGTTTAACGAAAAAATGAAGCGTCCAAAAAAACAAAACAGCTCCTATCGCCCTCAGTAAAACAAAGCCAAACGGATCTACATATTCGGGCATTGCAATTTTGGCTATGGAATAGTTTACTCCATAAATTATATTAGCAATTAATAACGCAACGTGTGCTGGCCAAGCGCTTTTCATGATTACATAGCAGCCTTTGCCAACTCAACGTTTTTCTTGGAATTACCAATAAAAATTTGATCGTTGATGATGATTACCGGTCTTTTTAAGAAAGTGTACTCATCCAGAATAAGTTGACGGTAACCTGCTTCAGATAAATCTTTTTCTCCCAAGTTCATAGCCCTGTATTTCATGGCTTTTCGGCTAAAAATATCTTCATAAGAATTGCTTAAAGCATGCATTTCTTCTATTTGCTCCTCTGTTATTTTATTACTTTTAATATCCTGTAACTCGTAATTAGAATCCGGATCGAGTTCCTTAATAATACGAACACAAGTTGAGCAAGAAGCTAGATGATATATTTTTTTCATAATTATTCGTTGTCCAAAATTAAGTAAATAAGCAATGAGCATTCCAGGTGCAAATAAAGAAGCAAAAAGAGTGCTTCGATTACGAATGATTATTCTTCCGATTTTATTCGGCTTTGGAATCTCCTATTATCTACTTCAAGAAGAACTTAGCACCGTAGGG
Organism: Flavobacteriales bacterium; assembly: GCA_013214205.1. Taxonomy (GTDB): domain Bacteria; phylum Bacteroidota; class Bacteroidia; order DT-38; family DT-38; genus DT-38. The sequence continues at coordinate 44,537 of JABSPQ010000256.1, read as the reverse complement.
TGGCCCTGTATTAATTGGACAATAAATACGTTATTATTTATTGTTGCAATTATTATTTTAGCCGGTATTAGAGACTTGGCTTACATGTATCGCATCCGAATTTTAACAGACAAAGCCATCAGTTGGAAAAATTCTTTCAATGTAATTATGCTTTGGGAATTCGCTTCGGCCGTTACACCATCTGTTGTTGGCGGGTCATCTGTGGCTTTTTACATCCTTTACAAAGAAGGAATTCCTGCAGGTAAAAGCACCGCCATGGTGATGATTACGGCCCTCCTCGACGAATTATTTCTAATAATTTTTGCCCCTCTATTCATTTTTTCAGTGGGGCACTTTGAAGTTTTTGAACTCAATTCGAATTTAACTTTTGGTAACTGGCAACAACCAATTGAATACATTTTTTATGCTGGCTATGGTTTTATCGTTTTACTATTTGTGGTGCTTTTCATAGCTTTATTTCTTGCACCTCAACTTATTCAGAAAATCATTTTACTCGCATTTCGAATTCCTGTTTTCAAAAAATGGGAAAAAATCGGACAAAAGTATAGCACTGATTTATTAGACAGTTCAAAAGAACTTAAACACCGGCCCTTATCGTTTTGGCTCAAGCTAATATTTGCAACTTTTAGCTCGTGGATTGCTAGGTACAGCGTGCTCATTTTTGTGATTTTAATTTTTGTTTCAATCTCCGATTACGGACTTCTTATCGCTAAGCAATTGGTAATGTGGATCATTATGTTAATTGCACCAACGCCAGGTGGAGCTGGCATAGCAGAAACTGTTTTTGTTGTTATGCTGGATGGGTTAACCGATTTTTCCAATATTAATTCACTTGCAGTATTATGGAGAGCGGTTACTTTTTATCCTTATTTGTTTTTAGGTGCTTACGTTTTATCCACTTGGACTAAAAGAAAGTTCGCAAAAACCTAGATATACCAATAGTTTATTCGTTTTTTTGCTTCGCGAAAATTAACACGTAAAAAAAAATGAAATTCGGAACTAAAGCAATTCACGCTGAAATCGAACCAGACTCGGCTACAGGAGCAATAATGACTCCTATCTATCAAACTTCTACATATGTGCAATCAACTCCTGGTGAGCACAAAGGTTATGAATATTCTAGAACGCAAAACCCTACTCGACATACGTTAGAGAAAAACTTAGCGACTTTAGAAAATGCGAAGTATGGTTTATGTTTCGGTAGCGGTATGGCTGCTACAGATGCAGTAATGAAATTATTGAGCCCTGGCGACGAAGTTGTTTCCACCAACGATTTATATGGTGGTAGTTACAGAATTTTCGAAACGATTTTTAAGGCTTACGGCATTGTGTTCCATTTTGTGCCAATGAACGACCTAGAGGCGATCAAGGAAAAAATAAACGACAAAACAAAGATGCTTTGGGTTGAAACTCCTACAAACCCAATGATGAACATCATTGACATTGTGGCTGTAGCAGAGATCTCTAAAAGCAACAATTTAACTTTAGTTGTTGACAATACTTTTGCTTCGCCTTACTTACAAAACCCAATGGATTTAGGTGCTGATATTGTAACGCACTCTATCACCAAATACATTTCAGGTCATTCGGATGTAGTAATGGGGGCAATTATTTGTAACGACGATGGTTTACAAGAAAAATTAGCATTTATTCAGAACACTTGTGGCGCAGTTTGTGGCCCAATGGATTCGTTTTTAGTGTTAAGAGGAATTAAAACTTTGCACTTAAGAATGCAACGTCATTGCGAAAACGCAGCTGTACTAGCTAAGCATTTAAAAAACCACCCTAAAGTGGATAAGGTTTACTGGCCAGGATTTGAAGACCATGCCAACCACGAAATTGCTAAAAAGCAAATGAGAGGTTTCGGTGGAACCATTTCGTTTACTACAAAAAGCGACACTTTGAAAGATGCTCATACATTCTTATCTAACGTTAAAGTATTTTCTTTAGCTGAGTCGTTAGGTGGTGTTGAATCTTTATGTTCTCATCCAGCTACAATGACACACGCCGCTATTCCGAAAGAAGTTAGAGAGAAAAGTGGAGTTGTTGAGTCGTTGGTTAGATTAAGTGTTGGTATCGAAGATATTAATGATCTTATAGCTGACATAGATCAAGCTTTGAGCCATATCTAAGAAGTTTAAATAGCTTTACTTCTTATTAAGAATTACTTGAATCCCCTGTTTATAACAATTTATTACTATAAACAGGGGATCATTTATTTTACAACGTTTAGTTCGAGTTCCCGAACGCCATCCCATTAAGTTTAACAGGTTACATTACAATTATTTTGGATGATGTAGTTGACCTTATTGCCCGTTTTTAGCAGCTTACAGTAATCTAATCTCAAATTTCAACCTAATAGAACCCAAATCGATGTAAATGATCCTAGAACAGGATTGTCACCATATTATAAAGAAGAGTTTATGTAGATCTGGAATTATCCAAAAAAAATTACCACATCAAAAGATGTGGTAATTAAATAACATTGCTGAAAAAGGCTTAGAAATTAGTCTCTAAAACCAATTAAAAGCGAAATACAACCACTTGGCGTAATTCCTGTATTTGTATCCGACTTAGGAGCCTTAATACGAATTGTAAGCCTTTGGGTAGCATCTACGTTAAAATCGAAGATTTTCTCTTGTCCACTGTTCGTGTAAAGTTCTTTTCCACTACCGTCGAGTAATTTGAAAACAACATCACCTAATACTTCTTGCGATCCAACCAAGATTCTATAATCTTGTCCTTTGTAAAATACCATTCCAATTTCTACAGTTTCACCTGAAGCAATTACAGCACTATTAAATTGTCCGTTGTGGATGTAAGGAGCCAATTTAGGTACACATTTCTTTTTTGTAAAAGATTTGCATTGTGCATCAGCATTTAAACTAAATCCAGCGATCATCAAAAAGGCAGACGCCAGCATTACATATATCTTAGCTTTATTCATGTTCTAAATAATTAATAAGTATTAATTAACAATTCCGTTTCTAATGCTTCCGATTTTTTCAGTAATCTTGGCAAGTAATTCAGGAGCTATTACAACTTTACTTTGTGTAGTAATGCTAGTAACTTTGGTTTCTTCGTTTTTCTTTACTTGGTTTTCACCGTAAGAAATATCCACCTCGTCAAACAATGCTTTCAATTCTGCCAATTGAGCTTTAACTGAATTCACATCCTCATCATCAAAGCCATCTAGTAACTTAACTAAATCTTCCAACGATAATTTTTGTTCTGCAACTCTATCCAAAACTTCTTTATTGTCGGGTGTTTGAGCAGCAAGTTGAGCAGCGATGTACAATCCTTCTATCCATCCCCCAGTAATAATGATAGCAGATACATCCGCTCTATCATTTTCTTTAAGATATGATTCTGAATTCCAATACGACTCTGAAATAATTTCAATCAATGTGTCCTTGTTTCCAAGGTTTTGCTGAATTTTATATACGTTATCAGCAGAAAACGCACTTGTTATACCTAATCCGTCTGCCAATGTTTTAGCAGCAGAAAAATACTTCATCGATTCTTGTGTTTGCCCGAAGATGCTAGTATAACTTAAATCTGCACCATAGATGCCTAAATTTAGCGCTTTAGAACTGTTTGTAGAGTAGTTATCTACGTTATCTGGACTATTTAGTATATCGCCAGAGTAAGTAGCTCCTGTTCTCTTAATGATCGCTGCCATCTCTATTGGAGAAGGAATAGCGTAAAAAATATTTTCTGAACTCTGTTGGATAGACTCATCTTTTGCATCATCCGATGTAGCTCCCTCGTCTGTCATTTCTACGTCTCCAGACGCATCTTCGCTATCAGAATCTTCCGACTCTGAACCACATCCAATCGCAAAAAATAATGACAATTGAATTAGAACAATATATAAAACGTTGTTTCCTGATGTTATTTTCATAATACTCGATTAAGGTTAGATACCAGTATAGTACTGAACAAATATAAAAAATTATTACTATTTATCGTTTTTCAACTCAAAAGGTTACCTAATGTGCCAAAAGCCAATTTACTCCTTTTCCCGATTCCACGATAAGTGGCACGGTCATTTTTACCGAATTTTCCATGCAGTCGATCACAATAGGCTCAACCACACCCTCTTCCTCCTTATATAAATCAAAAACCAATTCATCATGAACTTGCAAAAGCATCTTAGATTTAAAGTTTTTTTCTTTGAAAATTTTATTAATATTTATCATTGCGATCTTAATTATGTCTGCGGCCGAACCTTGAATCGGTGCATTTATTGCATTTCGCTCTGCAAACCCCCTCACGATTCCATTGTGAGAATTAATGTCTTTAAGATGTCGCTTTCTCCCTAAAATAGTCTCTACATAGCCCTGTTCCCGAGCCTTTTCGACAATCAACTCCATGTATTCCTTAATTTTTGGGTATTGATCGAAATAACTCTCAATAATTTCTTTGGCTTCACCTCTTTTAATATTCAGTCGTTGAGCCAAACCAAATGCCGAAATACCGTAGATAATTCCAAAATTTACCATTTTGGCGTTTCTTCTCATGGTGTCGTCAACATCATTTAAGTCAACATGATAAACTTTAGAAGCTGTTGCCGAATGAATATCCACTTTATTCTTAAAGGCATCAATCATTGCGGTATCGCCACTTAATTCGGCCATTATTCTAAGCTCTACTTGAGAATAATCCGCGCAGAATAAAGTAAACTCATCACTCCTCGGTATAAATGCCTTTCTTACTTCCCTTCCTCGGTCTGATCTTATCGGAATGTTTTGAAGATTAGGGTTAATAGAACTTAACCTACCTGTTGCTGCTACCGTTTGCAGGTATGATGTGTGTACATGGTTAGTTCTTGCATTTACCATTTCGGGCAAAGCATCTACATATGTTGACTTAAGTTTACTTAGCGATCTAAAATCAAGAATTTGAGGGATAATCTCATGTTTCCCTTCTAGCTTCGCTAAAACTTCCTCCCCTGTAGCATACTGACCAGTTTTCGTCTTTTTTGCCTTGTCATCAATTTTTAATACATCAAACAAGATTTCGCCTAATTGCTTAGGAGAAGCAAGATTAAATTCCTGTCCAGCAAGTTTTAACACGTCAGCTTGAATCCTCTGAATGTCTATCTCTAATTCTTTCGAATAGTTCAACAACGCCTTTGTATCCAACATTATCCCCTCGGCTTCCATATTTGCAAGTACTGGAATAAGAGGAACTTCAACTTCGTTAAACAACTTTTCTAAACCATGTTCTTTTAATAAAGGCTTAAAGCATTCGCTAAGCTGGTAAGTAATATCGGCGTCTTCGGTTGCGTATTCTTTAACCTCCTCAGGCGCTATATCGCGCATGGTTTTCTGATTCCTACCCTTTTTACCTATCAAAGACTCAATGGAAACAAGCGAATAGTTTAAGTAAGTTTCAGCCAACAAGTCCATGTTGTGCTTTTGATCGGGCTGAATTAAATAATGCGCTAACATCGTATCGAACAAGTCGCCCACCACTTCAATATCATATCTTTTTAAGATAGAGATGTCGTATTTAATATTCTGACCTATTTTCTGAACTTTCGGATTAGCAAACAGTTCCTTAAATTCTGCTAAAACAGCTTTGGCCTCTTCAAAATCTTCCGAAAGTGGAATATAATATCCATGATGTGCTCTAAACGAAAAGGAGATTCCAACAATTTCGGCCGATTGTGGATCGATGCCGGTGGTTTCCGTATCGAAGCAAAACTGCTTTTGCAACGACAATTCTTTTATTATGAACTCTCTACCTTCCTTTATTGAAATTAAATTGTATTGATGCTCAGTATTTTCAATGTTTTTGAATTCTTTTGGTGCAGCTGCCTCATCGGCCCCAGCAGAGCTAAATAGGTCCATTTGGCCTTCTTCTTTGGCTACTTTAATAGGTGTACCTAAAATTCGTTGTGCAAGCGTTCTGAATTCTAATTCGCTAAACAGTTTGGTAAGCGCTTCGGCATTAGGCTCTTTAAGTAAAAGTTCTTTCTCGTTTAACTCAACTGGTGCATCTAATAAAATAGTTGCCAGTCGTTTCGACATTAGAGCTTGCTCTTTATTGTTCTCAACGTTTTCTTTCTGCTTTCCTTTAAGATCTTCGGTATTCTCCAACAGTTTTTCGATGCTGCCGTATTTCTTGATAAGGATCTTCGACGTTTTCTCACCAATTCCCGGAATCCCTGGAATGTTATCTACCGCATCGCCCCATAAACCTAAAATGTCTATTACTTGTAACGGATGCTCAATGTCGAACTTTTTGCAAATCTCAGGAATCCCCCAAACCTCTGCATCTCCCCCTCCACGACCCGGACGGTACATGAATATATTCTCGGAAACCAATTGACCAAAATCCTTATCTGGCGTCATCATATACGTTTGAAACCCCTTTTTCTCAGCCATTTTAGCCAACGTACCAATAACGTCATCAGCTTCATAACCCTCGCTCGCAATTATTGGAATATTAAAACCTTCTATTACCCGTTTTATGTAAGGTATTGCAATAGAAATATCCTCCGGCATTTTCTCTCTGTTCGCTTTGTATTCGGTATAGTACTCCTCTCTGATTCCAACCCCTGGCAAGTCGAAAACCACGGCAATGTGTGTTGGCTTCTCCTTTCTAAGTACTTCGTAAAGCGTGTTTGTAAATCCTAATACGGCAGAAGTATTCATGCCAGTAGAGCTGTACCTCGGATTTTTACTAAAGGCGAAATAAGCTCGATATATCAATGCAAACGCATCTAACAGAAATAGTTTTTTTTCTTCAGCCATCTTTACTCGTTGTATATTACATGCATAACCGTTTGTCCTACAGCCTTCAAAGCACCTTTATCAATATTACTCAAATTATCATTATGAGTGTGCCAAAAATCTCCAAAACCTCCCTGTTTTAAATCACTATTAATAATATCCACACATGGAATCCCTGTGGCTTTATTTACATATAAATAATCGTCAATAAGAGGTCCTATCTTGTGGTAAACGAAGTACTCGGAATAGCCTATTTTATTTGCGGTGTCCCATATTCTCTTTTGAACCCAACCAGCAGTTGAGGCAGAATAACCATCTCGAGGAAAAGCAGCCCCTTTACCACCAACCATATCAAGGCCAATCCCATAAAGTGAACGGTAATTTTCCATTGGCATATTTGCCCCCCAGTATTGCGAACCTAAACACCAAAACTCATTGCGATTTGCAACTTGCACGTTTGAAGGAGGGCCGTAATCTTCGGTATCGAAAAAAACAATATCTAAACCAATATTTAATCCGGAAAGTTGAACTTGTCTTGCAATTTCAAGCAAAACACCAATGCCGCTGCCACCATCATTCGCACCATCACTAGGCGACTCTTTATCTTCACTACCAGCATCTGTAATGTGCCGAGTATCCCAATGAGCAAAAAGCAATACTCTCCTCGGATTTTCTGGCTTGTACCTGCCAATGATGTTAATCATTCTTAGCTTTTTCTTATTGTATGCAAGTACTTCACCCTTCTGCTCAATTACTTCAAAATCAAACGACTTTAGTTTATCCGAAAGGTATTTAGCACATGCTAACTGCGCATCAGAATTTGGCACTCTAGGCCCAAAAGCAACTTGCTCTTCCACATAAACAAAAGCAGAATCGCTGCTGAAAGCAGGTACTTCAACAGTAGGTTTTGCAGACTTGGTACTTTTTGATTTTTTGGGAGTTTCTTCCGTTTGACAGCTAACAATTAGCGATGCAATTACTAGTGCGCTTAAAATTTTGAATACATTATTCATTGTAGCTCCAAGATACATTGCCTTTCTCATCTTTTAATGAAATATTGATTGCAGATAGTTTATCCCGAATCAAATCAGCGGTAGCGTAATCTTTGCTTTCCTTGGCCTGTTGCCTAATAGAAATAATAATGTCCAAAACATCATCCATCGAATCACTTGAAGATTCAGCCTCAATTGTTTCTAAGCCTAAAACATCAAACACATAATCATTGTAAAGTTTTTGCAAGATTTCTAAATCTTCTTTAGTAATAGTGGCCTTGCCATCGTTAACAGAGTTTATAAACCTTACTCCATCAAACAAATTGGCGATAACACCAGGTGTGTTGATGTCGTCGTTCATTGCAGCATCGCATTTAGCTTTTAGTTCTTCAGCACTTTGAGAAGAAGCATCGCTAGTGGGTAATGAGTTCAACAATTGCATTCCTTTCATTAGCTTCCCAAACCCCTTTTCGGCGGCTTGTAATGCTTCGTTCGAAAAATCTAATGTACTCGCATAATGCGTTTGCATCATAAAGAAACGAACCACCATGGGGTCGTATCCACGATCCATTAATTGATTGTCGCCATTGAATAACTCCTCTGGCAACAAAGAATTCCCAACCGACTTACCCATTCGTTGCCCATTGATGGTAAGCATATTGGTATGCATCCAATATTTTGATAGCTCTTCGCCAACGCCAGCAACAGATTGTGCAATTTCGCACTCGTGATGCGGAAATTTAAGATCCATACCGCCTCCATGTAAATCGAATGGAGAACCCAAATACTTAGATCCCATTACAGAACATTCTAAATGCCATCCAGGAAAGCCTTCTCCCCATGGAGAGTCCCATCTCATAATGTGCGCATCAGATGCCTTTTTCCATAATGCAAAATCACAAGAGTTTCTTTTGTCATCCTGGCCATCTAAACTTCTTTGCCCAGTTAACAAATCTTCTATTTTTCTTCCAGATAAAATACCGTAATCGTTGGTCTCGTTGTATTTCTGAACATCAAAATAAATAGATCCATTTACTTCATAAGCAAAGCCTTGATCCATTATTTTTTGAACCATGCTAATTTGCTCAATAATATGCCCAGTTGCTAAAGGTTCGATACTTGGTTCGAGCGCATTAAACTGTTTCATGATATTGTGAAAACCATTGGCATACTTTGCAGCAATTTCCATTGGTTCAACATTTTCAAGCTTGGCCTGTTTAGAAATTTTATCCTCACCGTCGTCTGCATCGTTCTCCAAATGCCCCGCGTCGGTTATATTTCGCACATATCTTACTTTATATCCGAGATAAAGTAAGTAACGATAAACTATATCGAAAGAAATAAAGGTTCGGCAGTTACCAATGTGTACATCGTTGTAAACAGTTGGCCCGCATACATACATGCCTACAAAAGGAGGATTGACTGGTTCAAAAACCTCTTTTTTCTTGGTAAGTGTATTATAAATTGATAGCTGGTTTTTCATCAAACCAAAGAAAACAAGAATTTAATTAATAGGAAAGTAATTTCAAGATAATTAAGAACAAAGATTATTGCCCTTCTTCGATAACTCCTTCTCCCTGATATTTACCCTTTTTATAGATAGAAACACCAGTTAAAATACCGTCTTTGCTATATATGTAAACTTTACCTTTCCAAAGATGACCACCTTTAAACTCGCCGTCTTTGGAAACTTGGCCATCTCTTCTATATAAAACATGATGTCCTTCGCCAGTAAATTTCCCAATATTTTTTCTTTCAGATTTCTTAACTATTACAGCTTCTTGAACTTCTGCTGCAGGCTCTGGTGGTGCTACTTCTTGCACAACTTCTTTTACTTCATAAACTTTCGTTTTAGCAGCATCTAGTACTCCGCCTTCACCGTAATATTTTTCAGACTTTACTTCGCCTGTAGATGTATATTCGGTTACTACGCCATTTTCCTGGCCAGAATTCCAATTGCCTTCTATTCTAATTTGCCCGTTGTCCCAATAATACTTCTGAGGACCTTCTCTTTTTCCTTTTTCATTAAAGGCAAATTCTTGAGATACCTCACCATTTGGATGCTGACGAATAAAGTTTCCTACGTTTTTGTTGTTTTTCCAAGTACCAGCCTCTTGCAATGTGCCATCAGAGTAATACTCTTTATAGTCACCATCTGGTCTGTTGTTGGTATAATTTACTTCTGATTTAACGTTGCTGTTGGTGAAATATCGTTTCCAAACACCGTTTTTTCTATTATTGGTATAAGACCCTTCTTCAACTACTTGATCGTCTTCATAGGAGTCCATTCTTTTCATTTTCCCCGTAAAAATCCAGCGACCTTGACGCATGTTAGTTACGTCTTTGTAATTAATGGTATCACCTGAAGTCTGCTCGACTTCAAAACTTTGATCCGCAGCTGAAACAACTATTGATATTCCAACCGTAAGTGATAAGATAGTTAAAAATTTACCTAGCATTCTGACAGATTTCTCTCGTTAAGTGTTAGCTAAATTTACGTTAAAAAAATACCAAAGTTTAAAATATGAGTACTTTTTTTCGCTGTATGCTCCAACTACACTGATATACAACTGCAAATATGCCAGTTATCAAGTAATGTTTTCAATCATTTCTTCGCAGATCCTTGTAAGATCGAACTCATGTTTCCAGTTCCAGTCTTCTCTAGCTACACTGTCATCAATACTTTGCGGCCAACTTTCAGCAATTTGCTGTCTAAAATCTGGCTGATAAAGGGAGTCAAATTCAGGGTAAAACTTCTGAATTTCCTTCGTTAATTCACCCGGTGAAAAACTAATCGCTGCCAAGTTATATGCAGAACGCACCTTAACCTCATCAGGGTCTGCTTCCATTATTTCAATAGTAGCTCTTACAGCATCTTCCATGTACATCATGGGTAACGTTGCATTCTCCTTTAAGAAACAAGGATAAATATCTCCCTTTGCAGCCGAATAAAAGATATTAATAGCATAATCGGTTGTTCCGCCACCAGGAGGCGACTTATAACTAATCAAACCAGGATATCTTAAGCTCCTTACATCTACTCTATATCTTTTATGGAAATACTCACACCATCTCTCTCCTGCTAGCTTAGAAATACCATATACAGTATTGGGATCTGCAACCGTATGCTGAGGAGTATGTGTTAATGGTGTTGTAGGGCCAAAAACTGCAATTGAACTAGGCCAGTATAATTTTTTAATCCAATCTTCTTTTGCCAAATGCAACATATTAAGGAGCGAATTCATGTTCAACTTCCACCCCATATCTGGATTTTCTTCTGCTTTCGCCGATAACATTGCAGCTAAAAGGTAAACTTCAGTGATATCATACTTTTTTACCAAAGTATAAATCTGATCCTTGTTCATTACATCTAGCTGTTCAAAGATCCCTTCATATTGGGCATTTCTCACGTCGGAGGCAATTACATTGTCCTCGCCATGCATGGCTCTTAATTTTTCAACCAGTTCGGTTCCTATCTGACCTAAAGCCCCTATAACTAATATTCTTGTCTTACCCATTATCGTTTTATTAAAGATCGGCAAAACTAAAGAATTCTATAATATATTGCACTAATAATAAATGGCATGAATAATGTTGTTTCAAAAAATAAATTACTTTTACTTTAACAAGTAAATTAAATTTAATTAAATCATGAAGCGAAAACTCTCTATCTTACTCATTACGATACTAATAACTAGTTTGTCAGCAGCAGCGCAAAAGTATGACCGTGCCATCGGTTTAAGAGCCGGGTCTAGCTTCACAGTTACATATAAACACGGTCTGAAAAAAGGATATATAGAAGGTATTTTAGGTTCTCATCACCTTGGTGGGGGATTTAGGGCCGCAGCACTTTACGAATTACACTTCAAATTAGATCAAAGCTTATTTCCTACTGATGAATTGTACTGGTATATTGGTGGAGGAGTGTTTTTCTCTAATTTCAGAGATGAAAACCATGGCGGTTCTCACAACCACAGTTCACCAGGTATTGCGGGAGTAATTGGCTTAGATTATACCCTTGACAGTTATCCGATAAATTTATCTATTGATTATATGCCTACTTTTGGCTTATCAGATGATTCGCATACTTATCACGGTGGTTCTCTGGGGGTTCGGTACACATTTTAAAACACAAAATCATGAAAAAAACTAATCAAATTTTAAGTTCAGTGTTCACTTTAGTATTACTAATAACACTAAGCCTTTCTAACCAGGCTATAGCACAAGAGGAAGTTACTATTGAAATGAGCGACCTTATGTTCGACGATCAATATTATGATGTTCTAAGTAAGGCAATGGCAAAAAAAGACCATGTAAAGTATTTAGATATCGCAATGCAAGACCTTAAGTCTTTCCCTAAGGAGTTATGTACTTTACCTAATGTAGAACGCCTTAGTATTGGTTTTAATTATATTAGAAGTATTCCGGCAGACATTGCAAAAATGGAGAAACTTGTGTTTCTTGACATTAGCGGAATGCATGGCGATATTACTTTACCTGCAGAACTAGCCAAGCTTACCAATTTGAAGGAAATAAAAATGCTGGATATGCTAAACGCTGATTCTGAAAAGAGAATTGTTGCTAGAATCACAGAATTGCTTCCTGATTGCAAAATCGTTACAGGTCATACAAAATGAGTAAATTATGTCTGATCACAACGAACTAGACTTCCACGAATCAGGCACTAATTTCGGCAAGTTTCAAAAGTATTTAGGCGAGTTCGTTTATGGTGGCATAGACGGCAGCGTAACAACATTTGCCGTTGTAGCGGGTTCTGCTGGAGCCGAATTTGGCACTACTATAATTATTGTATTAGGATTCGCAAATCTACTTGCAGACGGGTTTGCTATGTCTGTGGGGAACTACTTATCGACCAAGGCAGAACACGACAACTTCGACAAACACGAAAAGCTAGAGTATTGGGAAATTGAAAACCTGCGAGATGTTGAGATTCAAGAAATCAGAGACATTTACGCTGCTAAAGGGTTTGAAGGCGAATTACTTGAACAGGTTGTTGAAGTAATTACGGCGGATGACAAGGTGTGGGTAGACACTATGATGAAGGAAGAACTGGACATGATTAAGGACAGCAGGAGCCCTTTTAAAACTGCTGTTGTTACTTACTTGGCTTTTATTGTTATCGGAATTATTCCTTTGCTTGCTTATGTGCTTAATTACTTTGATGCAATAGAAGAAACTAATTTATTCCTCACATCAAGTATTTTAACCTCCTTCGCTTTTGCTATTGTAGGCTATATGAAGTCTTATGTTAGCGACACCAATAAGTTTAAAGGTGTAGCGGAAACAGTACTTTTAGGTGGTGCTGCGGCGGCTATGTCTTATTTTGTTGGCGACATCCTAAAAACTTTGGTTCAGTAACTTTTCTACTGCTTTTCAAACAGTTTATCTAACGTCTCGTACGATACTGCATGGTAATTAGACCTCGCTTTAGCATAAATACTTGCTGCCAATCCAGGATGATTTTCATCTGTTTCAATCAGCTTTTTATAAAGCGGCGTCAAAAACTTCCGTCTTCCCACATTAATTAAAAATTGCTCTGCACTTTCAAATGCAACCTCGTAATTATTAGCAACACTATAGATAAGCCATGCTGATAAGATTTCTGAATTGCTTGATTTAGTTAAATTAAATACGTCATCTAAATTGCTCATTTGAGCTCTAGTCAAGTCGTTTGGCAGATTGGTAATAAAATGCAACCATTCGTGTGTAGACCAGTCTTTGGTCTCGATTTCGCTCGCATCTATTCCTTTAACAAATTCATACATCACCACTTCAACATTCAAAAACTTATCCGACTCAATTACAGAAACAGAAGCCGGCATACCAGGTTTGTGAATCCATTCGTCGGTGTTGAACTTAATGTCGCTTTGCGAAAACAAACTATCTGCCAAGTACTCCTCAAACAATTGTGTAGTAATGCTTTTGAATTGATACGTTTTAAAATAGCCTTTCAAAAACTCGTCAAAAAGCTCTCTACCATACGTTTCTTCCATTTTCCGAAGCATTAAATAACCTTTGTTATAAGGCACTCCAGAAAATCCATCATCGGGATTCCTACCAGCCAAGTCAATTTCTAATCGAGTATCAGGGTTATCTTGTCCCATTTCCTCAATTTCTTCCATAACTTCTTGCAAGCTCAACGAAGCCAGCATTTCCGAATATTCTCGACCATACATTTCTTCCATTATTCGTTGCTCCAAATACACCGTAAATCCTTCGTTTACCCAAATGTGGCTCCAAGTAGCGTTGGTAACCAAGTTGCCCGACCAAGAATGTGCCATTTCGTGCGCAATTAAAGCCGTTAACGACCTATCCCCTGCAATGATAGTAGGTGTAGCAAAAGTTAATTTAGGGTTCTCCATGCCGCCAAAAGGAAAGCTAGGAGGCAAAACAATAACATCGTATCGTCCCCATGGATAAGGTCCATACATCTCTTCCGTTACGGTAAGCATTCTTTCCATATCGCCAAACTCGTACGCTGATTCTTCCAATAAATAAGGCTCGCAATAAACCCCTGTTCGTGGCCCAATCGCTTTAAATTCAATATCGCCTACAGCCAACGCAATTAAATAACACGGAATCGGAATGTCCATATCAAATGTATACTCACCAGTTGCATTCTTTTCTTGCCCGTTATCTGCACTCATTACAGCCATCATTCCTACCGGAACTTTAACTTTCGCATCGTAGCTTATTCTTATTCCTGGGCTATCCTGACACGGAATCCACGTTCGAGTTAAGATTGCTTGCCCTTGTGTAAACAAATAAGGCGTCTCCTTCCCTCCTGTTTGCTCTAGAGCTAACCATTGAAGCGCCAAAGCACCTTTACCCGTCGTGTAATCTATCCCAACCTCAGTAGTAGATTCATCTATTTTAATAACAAGCGCATCGCCGTTAATATCACCTTTTTTAATCTCAAATGTGGTTGCTTTACCATAATTCAAAAACACTTTATTAATTGTAAGTCCCTTAACATCAAACACAATACTATCAGCCGTTTTCCTCTCAATCTTATAAAGGGCTACACCATTAATGATTTTCGTATCAAAATCTAAGCTAATATCAAGCGAAAGGTGCTTCACAACCGCTTCATTGGGCTTCGAAAAACTATGGGGATCTTCAGAATACATCACTTTTTCTTCTTTTTGTTTTTTTTCTTCTACCGAACAACTTACCACGCTTATTGCCATTGCAACAGCTAATATTGGTGTAATTAATTTTCTCAAAATCTTGATTTGGGTTAATTGGAAAAGCCTAAGTGCTTAAATTCAAATATAATCAATGTTGAAATAACCGCCTCTATTTTCTGTACGTGCTCGCGAGTGCTTAACAATTAAATAAGCTACCGTAATTAAATTTCGGAGCTCGCACAACTGAGGAGAGATGGTGGTTTTCTCGTATAAATCTTCTGTTTCATGATAAAGCAAATCCAATCTTTTTCTAACCATCGCCAGCCTTTTATTAGAGCGAACAATGCCAACATAATCGCTCATTAAAATTCTTAACTCCTCTGTACTGTGCGTAATTAAAACTTTCTCCTTCGGATCGGATGTACCATCGGCATTCCAACTAGGAATTTCGATATCAGCATGATTACCAGCCTCAACATTTTTCACATCAAGAAACGATCTATGTGCGTAGACCAACGCTTCCAACAAAGAATTAGAAGCAAGTCTGTTTGCGCCATGAAGCCCTGTCCTAGCGCATTCTCCACCAGCATATAAATGGTTGATACTAGTTCTGCCGTTTTTATCAACCTCTATCCCGCCACATAAATAATGTGCGGCTGGCACAACTGGTATCATGGCCTTACTTACATCTATACCAATACTCTTGCACTTTTCGGTAATGTTTGGGAAATGCTTGGCAAACTCTTCCATATTCAAATGTGTGCAATCTAAATACACATACTTGTGCCCGCTTTTTTTCAATTCCGAATCAATTGCTTGTGCAACAATATCTCTGGAAGCCAAATCTTTTCTGTCGTCGTATTTCGACATAAACTCTTCGCCTTCCTTTGTTTTTAAAATAGCGCCAAAGCCTCTTACTGCTTCAGAAATTAAAAATGAACGTTCTGCTTCCACCTCATACAGTGCAGTTGGGTGAAACTGAACAAATTCCATGTCTTTTATTCTAGCCTTGGCTCTATAGGCCAATGCCACACCGTCTCCGGTAGCAATTGCTGGATTTGTGGTGTTTTTATAAGCTTGCCCTATTCCGCCAGATGCCAACATGGTAATGCCAGCTAAAACACGTTGAATCTTATTACTTTTCTGATCGAGTACATATGCACCGTAGCAATTTACTTGATGTGAACTTTGGTTGGATTTTATTTTACGATGATGCTCTGTAATTAAATCAATTACATAATGATGATCGAGCATTTGAACATTGCCACAGTTTTTAATTTGCCTCAACAATGAAGTCTCTACCTCAAGGCCAGTAACATCTTTGTGATGAACAATTCTGTTCATGGAATGTCCACCTTCCTTTCCTAAATCATACTCGCCACCTTCGTCCTTATCGAAACTAGCCCCCCAAGAAATCATTTCCTCGAATCTGGCAGGACCTTCTTCAATCACCATTTTAACGATTCGCTCGTCGCAAAGGCCATCGCCTGCAATTAAAGTATCTTGAATATGTTTTTCGAAAGAGTCTTCTAAGTCCTGAAACACAAAAGCGATTCCACCTTGCGCATATTTCGTATTCGACTCACTTTCATCGGCTTTCGTAACAATAATTATTTGTTTGTCGGTAAACTCCGAGGCCAACTTAAGCGCGTAAGTTAAGCCAGCTATACCAGAACCAATAACGAGAAAATCGGTTTGAATCATAAATTAAGTACTGAAACTTTTCCTGAGGAAACATCTAACATTCGTTCAATAGGGAGCAATGCTCTTTTCTGAATTTCACTGTCAACATGAATTTCAGGCAATTCATGTTTCATACAAATGCAAAGTTTCTGCATCGTATTCATTTTCATAAAATGACATTCGCTACATGCACAAGTATTGTCCTCCTGGGCAGGTGCCGCATAAAGTTTCTTGTTGGGCACCTCCTTCATCATTTGATGTAAAATACCCGCTTCGGTCGCAATAATAAATTCGTCGTGATCATCAGTTTTCACAAAGTTTATCATGCCTGCTGTGGAACCCACATACGTAGCGGTTTGTAAAATATGTGCTTCCGATTCGGGGTGTGCAATAATTTTCGCATTCGGATATTCGGCACTAAGCGTTAACAGTTTGTCTATAGAAAATGCCTCATGCACTATGCAGGCACCATCCCACAACAGCATATCGCGCCCAGTTTCTTTGATTAAATATTTACCCAAATTTTTATCTGGAGCAAAAATGATCGGTTTATCTTTAGGAATAGCATTGATGATACTTACCGCATTGGACGATGTGCAAACAATATCTGTTAATGCTTTAACCTCTGCCGAACAATTTACATAAGTAACAACTATGTGATCGGGGTGAGCATCTGTAAATGCTTTAAACTCTTGAGGAGGACATGATTCGGCCAAAGAACAACCCGCCTTTAGATCGGGTAAGATTACTTTTTTAGTCGGATTTAAAATTTTTGCAGTCTCTGCCATAAACTGAACTCCTGCAAAAACAATGATGTCGGCATCTGTTTCGGCAGCTATTTGAGAAAGACCTAAACTATCTCCAACATAATCTGCAATATCCTGAATATCTGGCTCTTGATAATAATGAGCCAATATAACAGCATTCTTTTCCTTCTTTAAAGCATTGATTTCTTTTACAAAATCCACGCTTTTATCTACCTCAACATTTAAGTATCCTCGTTCCTCTATTTCCTCTTTTAAAATATCTGTCATAATATTTAGTAACATCTAGCGTTTTCGCCAAAACTTATTTCAATTTTAGCGGAATCAAATATACTTCACCTTGATGAATTGGCAAGACTTTCGAAAACAAAACGAATATTTCATACTTTCGCTAACTCAATTTGAAGACAAAGACAAGCAAAGCAATGGATCAATTTAAAAAATACAATACGTATGTTGGATCGCTAGTGTTTATAATCGCCACAACTGTGTACTGCATGACTATCGAGCCTACAGCCAGTTTCTGGGATTGTGGCGAATACATTGCATCTGCATATAAGCTCCAAGTTGGCCACCCACCGGGGGGACCATTTTTCCAATTATTAGGACGTATGTTCTCACTTTTTGCCTTTGGCGATGTTACCAAAGTAGCCATGATGATCAATATTTTGTCGGCTTTATGTAGTTCGTTCACAATACTATTTTTGTTTTGGAGCATCACTCATATAGGTCGCAAATTACAAACTACCGAAGCTGAGGTTACCCAAGGTAATATGCTTGCCATATTAGGCAGTGGTATAGTTGGCGCATTGGCTTACACTTTTTCCGATTCGTTCTGGTTTTCGGCTGTAGAGGGCGAGGTTTACGCCATGTCGTCTTTATTTACCGCACTTATGTTCTGGCTTGTTTTAAAATGGGAGGAACACGCAGATGATGAGCGTTCCGACAAATGGATTCTTCTGATAGCGTACGTTATTGGCCTATCAATAGGAGTGCATTTACTTAGTTTACTGGTAATACCAGCAATTGGAATTGTCTACTATTTTAAAAGATACGAAACAACAAGGAATGGATTAATAGCCGCTTTCATAATCTCTTTTATCGTTTTGATTGTAATTCAATATGGTATTATCCCTGGTATCATTTGGCTTGCATCTAAATTCGAATTGTTTTTTGTAAACACTGTCGGCCTACCTTTTAATTCGGGTATTATTGTATATACTGCCTTAATTATTGGTGGTATTGTAGCAGGCCTTAGATGGAGCAAAAAGGTAAACAACAGAATTGTACACATCCTCTTATTGAGTTTCTCGTTTATATTAATTGGTTATTCGTCGTATGCATTAATCGTAATAAGATCGAGTGCAAACCCGCCAATGGATGAAAACAATCCAGAACAAGTGTTTTCGCTTTTATCCTACTTGCAACGTGAGCAATACGGAGACAGACCGTTAGGATACGGACAATACTACAATGCTCCTCTTAAAACGGGGGTAGATTCTAAAACAAAAAAATCGAGGTCTTACAAAGATGGTTCGCCAGTACATTCTAAAAATGAGAAAACTGGAAAATATTATGTTTCAGATGATAGAGTTCAAACCATTCCGCAATACAATGAAAGATTTAACACGCCGTTCCCTAGAATGTATAGCTCACAAGCCACACACATTAGAGCTTACAAATCAGTTGCAGAGATAAAGGGTAAATCCGTTCAAATTACCCATCCAAACGGAGAACGCGAAATAAAAAAGAAACCTACTTTCTGGGAAAATTTAAGGTTCTTCCGCAAGTATCAAATCGATCACATGTACATGCGATATTTCTTTTGGAATTTCGTAGGAAAACAGAACGATTTACAAGCAGGAATTCCTGATCCAGGAAAAGGAAACTGGATTACCGGTATAGATTTCTTAGATGACTCACGTCTTGGTCCACAAGGTAATTTACCATCTGAATTAGCTAACAACAAAGCCAAAAATAAATTTTATGGCTTACCACTGCTCTTAGGAATTGCTGGATTGATATTTCTATTTGGTAGAAGTTGGAAAGATGGTGTAGCTGTTTTTCTATTATTCTTTTTCACTGGCTTGGCCATTGTTATCTACTTAAATCAATACCCATATCAGCCACGTGAGCGAGATTACGCATATGTTGGATCGTTCTACGCATTTTCGATTTGGATTGGCTTGGGCGTTTATTGGCTCTTTGATGTACTAAAGAAGTATACCAATCCTGTAATAAGTTCTGTTGCAGCAACTGTTATTTGTTTGCTCTTAGTACCAACCATAATGGCTAAAGAAGGTTGGGACGATCATGATAGATCGGACACCTACACGGCAAGAGATTTTGCTTACAACTATCTTCATTCGTGTGCTCCAAATGCAATCTTATTTACAAATGGCGACAACGACACTTTCCCTCTTTGGTATTTACAGGACGTAGAAGGCATTAGAACCGATGTTAGAGTTGTGAATTTAAGCCTCTTAAATACTGATTGGTACATCGATCAGATGAAAAGAAGAGCATATGATTCGGCACCAACTCCTTTTTCGCTTACAAAAGATAAATACATACAAGGCACTAGAGATTTCCTTTTGTATTACGATAAAAAATGGAAAGGCTACATGGATATCGATTTAGTTATGGAGTTTATTGCTAGCGATCAAAGGAAACATAAACTTGAAACTAGAGGAGGAAAATGGATTAACTACTTGCCTACCAAAAGAATTAAAATTCCGGTAGAAAGAGAAGTTGTTCTAAGCAACGGAACTGTAAATCCAAAAGATGAGCATTTAATGTTGGATCATATTGAGTGGGATATAAAGAAAAATCACTTGACCAAAAACAACATGATGATTGTTGACTTACTTGCAACAAACAACTGGAAAAGACCTGTATACTTCGCAATTACGGTTGGAAACTCAAGCTACCTTAATTTGCAACATTACTTCCAATTAGAAGGTTTAGCATATCGTTTGGTACCAATTAAAACTAATAATCCAGATGGTCAACTTGGTAGAATTGATACCGACATTATGTTCGACAACATGATGAACAAGTTTAAATGGGGCAACATTTCAGATCCGAATATCTATCTGAATGAGCAGAACCTTAGAATGACGATGAATTTTAGAAGCAATTTTACCCGATTAGCTGAAGCATTAATTGCAGAAGGTAAAATTGACAAAGCAATTGAAGTAACAGATCGTTGTTTTGAGTTGATGCCTAATGAAAGCATCCCTTACAATTTGTTTGTAATGCCACTAGCTACAATTTATTATAGTGTGGATCAATTCGACAAAGGGAATGACATTGTTCAAATTCTTGCAGACAAATATGAAGAGGAACTCGAATATTATTTTTCTCTTGATGTTTCAGATTTAAAGAATGAAGGGCAATCTATGCAATATGCAATGTCGATTATGCAAAGGTTAACAAAGATTACAGAACAGTATAAGCAAACTGAGATGCATGATATGTTACAAGCCAGATTCGATAGACTTGAAGCTGTATACATGAAAAGAGTTAATAGTATAAATCCAAATCCTCAATTTCCATCTTAGATTTATTACTTTAATACTTGATTTATCCATAAAAAGTGAATCATGTATCTTGTAAAACCACCATATTTATTAAGAAAGTATTTAAGCGAATGTATTTGGCGGATGCCAAATAATAATTGCATGTACCTAACATTCGACGATGGCCCGACCCCTGAAATTACAGAATGGGTACTAGATTTATTGGCGGAGAAACAAATAAAAGCAACTTTCTTTTGCGTTGGTAACGCGGTAAACAAAAATCCCGCTCTCTTTGGCAGAATTACCGCAGAAGGACACGCTATTGGCAATCACACCTACAACCACCTAAATGGTTGGAAAACGGACGACACCACGTACTATAAAGATATAGCGAAAGCTCAATCGCTTATTCCATCTAAACTTTTCAGGCCTCCCTATGGTCGAATTTCAAAGCGACAAGCCAAACAAATTAAACACGATTATAAAATCATTCTTTGGGATATTATTTCAGGAGATTTTGATACTGAAACAAGCAAAGAAAAATGCCTTTCGAATGTGGTAAAAAATGCAAGAGGTGGTTCTATCATTGTGTTTCACGACAGCCATAAAGCCTCCGAAAACTTAAAATACAGCTTACCTCTTGTAATTGACTATTTTCTCAATAAAGGGATAACATTCAATAAATTAACTGATTAACAAAATTTATTCATTGCTTTGCTTAAAATCAGGTAAATCAAATGAACAATTTCATAGTAAAATCGTATCTATACCAATCAAACAAGTTGAGCCTTACGTGAGATGACAGATTTACTATTTGAATTAAACTTTAATCGCCTATTACCGATTCTATTATCGCTAATTCCCGCAATATTTAGTTTATCTATATTCCTTTACGCGCTCATTAAGCTGCCTAAGTCTAGTACTACAGCGGTATTCGCTTGTTTTGTATTTGCAACTTGTGTATGGCAAATTAACGACACGATGGTTCGTTCTGCCCCCATACTTGTAGCTGCCCAATTATGGCAAGATTTACTTTTTGCGGGCGTACTTTTTGTTGGACCGTTTGGATTGCATTTCGCGCTGCTTTACACTGAGCAGAAGAAACTTACAAACTCATACATACTCATGTTCTTTCTCTACTTTCCAGCCTTCTTTTTTGAAGTTACTGAAAGTGCAGGCTTTTTTCGACATTCATTAACCTACAACGAATTTTGGGGCTGGATCAATCGACCCTCAGGACAAATCCTAAACACATTAGAAGCTTCATGGATAGCAAGTTGCGGAGTATTAACATTAATTACTCTTGGTGTATATGCTAAAAAAATGAGTGGTGTGGAGATCCGAAACAAACAATCCATGTTAATTTTTATCGGCTATTTAGTACCTGCAATTCAAGGCATAACAACACAATACCTGTTGCCATTTACCTTTGGAATTCCCGAAATGCCACTTACCACTACTTTTTCGATTGTATTCTCTACTTGTGCTGTTATTGGTTTAGCCAGGTATCGGCTCTTGGCATATGATCCCTTACTTACATCCGACAATTTAATTAGCACCATGAACGAAGGTATTATGGTTACTGATAATTGGGGGCATACAAAATTTGTAAACGATCAGTTGTGCGAAATGCTTGGATATTCGCCTGGCGAAATAATGGATCAAAAGGCAGAAGGAATCTTTATACCAAAATCGGAACTTGAAAAATTATACGAAGGAAGAAAAAAAATCAAAGAAGGTGAAAATTCTGAATTTGAACTTGAATTGATAAAAAAATCAGGAGACAGAATTCAAACATGGGTTAGTACTGCCCCATATAACAATCAAGATGGTCATCACATTGGTTCGTTGATGATCTTAACCGACATCACCAAAAGAAAAAGAGCAGAGCTGGCCCGAGAAATTGCTTTTAACATTACCAAAGCTGCAAACAGAGGAATTAGGGATATTAACTCGCTAGGAAAACTAATTCACTCCGAAATTCTACGATTGGTACCTAATGCCAACTTCTACATTTCTCTTTTAAACGAAGAAACCAACACCATTCATTTCCCATTTTGGATTCACGAAGAAGTAGATATATCTGGCCAGGCCGATAGAGAATTCTCTAACGGATTCTCCGAATATATTATCAATACTGGCAAAAGTATTTTTATCAAAGGCAAAAAAGTTGAAGACTTCGTGAGAGAAAACGAATTGGGACACATTGATAAAATGCCAAAGATATATGTAGCAACACCCCTTAAGCATTTAGGAAAAGTTATTGGCGTTTTGGCCTTGCAATCCGATATCAATCAGCATGCGTACGACGAGCACGACTTCGAGTTTTTAAAGTTTATTTCGGGACAAGTAGCCACAGTTATTGATAAGCAGGAGATGCTTGAGCAACAACAATTAAGAGAAGCTGATTTATTGTTTTTTAGAAATATTATCGATCAGTCGAATGATTTTATAACGGTGGTAGATATTGATAACGGAAAAATTATTGATGTTAACGAAAGAACCTTGCAAAAACTAGATTACTCTAAAGAGGAAATCGTTGGGAAACTATATACCGAAATTCACATTGTTGAAGAAGATTATGTTTGGAATGATTACCTATCCAGACTTCGATCGGGAGATCAGGTAATTGAGCCTGCCTTATACCGCGCTAAAAATGGCTTAGAAACTCCTGTCGACATCAATATGAGTATTGTAACCATCGATTTAGTTGAGTACTTAGTAACTGTTGGGAGAGATGTTAGAGAAAAAGTTGAAGCAGAAACAGCATTGTCGGAATCTCAAAACCAGCTTTCTCACCTTGTAGAAAACTTAGACGTATCAGTTTATGCAATTGAAGTTCTTAGTATTTCGCCGTTAAAACAAAGAGTGCTTTATCAAAGCAGTCAGATTTTTGACATTGCAGGAATTAATGCTGAAGACTTTGATGATGTTGGCATCTGGGATGAAATGATTCACCCTGATGATCTGGAACTTGTTCAAGCAGATGTTCTTGAAATGATTGAGACAAAAAAGAGCATGACAAGTATCTATAGGGTTTTTCACGCTATGACCAGAAAAATCATTTGGATTGAAGAAACTTATCGGCCAGTAAAAGTTGTTGATGGAGAAGTTCTCACTTATTATGGTGCGATAAGAGATGTTACCGAGCGTAAAACTCAAGAAGCCAAATTAACTGCAGCACATAAAGAACTTGAAGCGTTTATTTACAAAGCATCTCATGATTTAAAAGGGCCTCTTTCTTCGAGTATGGGACTTGTAAATATTGCCCGATTGGAATCTAAAGACACCAACGACGCAAAATATTTTGATCACATTGAAAGCTCCTTAAAGAAACTAGAAAGTATCTTAGACGACCTCCGACAAGTTGCTATTATTAAACAAGGCATTATAGAAATTGGCGAAGTTGATGTTGAATCGGCTATGAGAGACATTATTACTACGTTTAAGTTCTACGAAGAATTCGATTCTATCCATTTCGAATTTGAAAACACAGCAGATCAAATAGTACTAACAGACCGTAGTTTGTTGGAGCTTTGCTTAAGAAATACAATTGAGAACGCCATCAAATATCAGAAGTACAATTACGACGACTCGTATATCCATTTTAAGTTAAGCAAGACGCATAATGGGCTTCAAATTATTATTAAGGACAACGGTATCGGTATTGATGCGGAACACATTCATACGATCTTTGATATGTTTGTGAGGGCCAATCATACTTCTAAAGGAACTGGACTAGGTTTGTATATCGCCAAAAATGCCATCGACAAATTAGGTGGTACTATTGAGGTTGATAGTAAGAAAGGCTGGGGAACCACTTTCGAAATAACGGTACCTACACACACTTCAATAGATGAAGTTGAAGAATGAAACTCGGTTTTACAATAGTATTTTTCATAATGAGTCTGTTTAATTTTTTTAGTAGTGCTCCAATTACCGATGGCGAAAAAAACTTTTATGCTTTCGAGGTAGCCGACATCACCAACAAAACTTTTGATTTCGAACAGTTAAAAGGCAAGAAAGTAATGATTGTAAATACCGCATCTAAATGCGGATACACACCACAATACAAAGAATTGCAAGAATTATATCTACGTTACAAAGACCATGGTTTTATAATAATTGCATTTCCCAGCAACGATTTTCTTTATCAAGAACCTGGAGACAATGAAAAAATTGAAAAATTTTGCTCCGAAAAATATCAAATCACCTTTCCGTTAATGTATAAGGTTAAGGTAAAAGGAAAAAACATGCACCCTGTTTATCAATTTTTAACCAACAAAAGCCTAAATGGCGTGCTAGATTCGAAAGTAAAGTGGAACTTTCAGAAATATTTAATCGACGAAAAAGGAGAATTGGCAAAAATGTTAAAGCCAAGCACAAATCCCTTAGATTCGGCAATTATTAATTGGATCGAAAATTAAATTATTATGACCGATAGTATTCAAGAGAATAAACTTTTTATGGTATTCAGAATTATCTCATTCTTAGAGGGATTATCATGGATTTTTCTTTTGGTAGTTGCCATGCCTATGAAGTACATGATGGATGCGCCCGAACTCGTAAAACTTACTGGCCCTATCCACGGAGGTCTTTTTACATTTTATTGCATATTGGCAATTTGGCTTAAATCAGATTTAAAATGGTCTAATAAAACCACTGCATTCACATTAGCACTTTCGCTAATTCCTTTTGGCATGGTATACGCCGAGTTAAAAATATTTCGCTCAAAATAATTTCCTAGTTTTAAAGTTAGATTACAATCTTTCGAGACCAAATTAAATGAGTAGCCCCGTTGTTTTATTTACAAGTAGTTGGTATCCTAGCCGAACGCATGCTACACTTGGCAATTTTGTTAAGCGACATGCCGAAGCAGTTGCAACACAAACGCGGGTAGTTGCCTTGTATGTTACTTCCGATCCTGATTTATCTCAGGAATTTGAAATTACACACGAGAAAGAAAATCAAGTTGACAATGTAGTTGTATACTATAAAAAAGTAACGAGCCCCATTCCTGTTCTTAGCCACATTCAGAAATACAAACGCAACTTGTCTGCTTTTAATTTAGGGATGAAATGGATTGAAAAGTTTTTGAAGATTGACAAATTCGATATCGTTCATCACAACATCACCTACCCTGCCGGAATTTTTCCTTTGCATCTTAAAAGTAAGCTTAACCTGCCTTTCGTTATTTCCGAAAACTTCACAGGTTTTTTACCAGCCGATAGAGCGCATTACACAGGATTGGTAATGAAATATATGTGCAGGTCGATTACTAGAGCAGCAGATGTAATTTGTCCTGTTTCTCAAGACTTGCAAGACTCAATGATTGACCTAGGGTTTAAATCGGAGTATACGATAGTACCCAATGTGGTTGACATGAAAACGTTTTACACCAACAAAAAAGGTCCTGCTCCTATAGATGGAAAAATAAAGTTCATACATGTTTCAACTTTAAATGAAGAGCACAAAAACATGTTTGGAATTTTAAGAACCATCAAAAAACTTTCTGAAACGCATGATGTTGAGTTCAACATAGTGCATGATGAGGGCGGTGAGATGCACAAAGCATACTGCGAAGAAATTGGCATTGCCGACAAAGTAAATTTTCTGGGTAAAAGAGATGCCAAAGGGGTAGCAAACGAATTAAGAAACAATCACATCTTTATATTGTTCAGCAATTTCGAGAATTTGCCTTGTGTGGTACTCGAGTCTATTGCTTGCGGAGTACCAGTAGTATCTTCGGATATTGGAGGAACACGGGAACACCTGTCTAAAGAATTTGGAGAACTCGTTGACCCGTTGGATGAAGATGGACTTTTTGAGAAGATTAACCATGTAATTGCGAACTACGCTCAATACGATCCCACCAAACTAAATGCTTATGCCGAAAAGC
The DNA here is from genome assembly GCA_013214205.1 of Flavobacteriales bacterium. GTDB lineage: Bacteria > Bacteroidota > Bacteroidia > DT-38 > DT-38 > DT-38. The sequence goes on along the minus strand of JABSPQ010000256.1, from coordinate 17,784 downwards.
ATTTTAGCACTAAAAATGTAGGGAAGCAATTCATCAAAGTTTACGATTCCGTTTTTGAAGCAAGAGCATATTAGAAATTTTATAGCTCCATAACCTGCTTCAATATTTCGCCAAGCGTTTCAATCTTTACTTTCTTCGCAACAATTTTCTTCTTATCATCCAACAAAATCAAGAGTGGCGTGCTTTTAAGATCGTAGTAATGTCGCAGGTTACTTTTAAGATCCGTGTCCTCTACATTAATCCAAGTCATTTTCTTCTCTTCAATAAACTTAAGCCATGGCTCCTTCTCCTTCATAATTCCGATTGCATAAACTTGCACATCCTTGCTATCGTAATCTTTCATTAGTTCAACCAGCTGCGGTGTGGCCTCCTTACAATGCCCGCAGTCGGGATCCCAAAACCACAATATTGTAAACTTGGCTTTCACATCATATATAGACATGTACTTGCCCATTGCGTTCTTAAGATTTAAGTCGGTTACCAAATTCCCAATTAGCATAGGTCGCATTTCATTGGCACGACTAACGATCTTTTCTATTTGCTCCTTTTCAACCCAATCAACCAAACCTGTACTGTAATACGTGTCTACCATGTGTACAAAAATGGCATCGTTTCCCATTCTGTTCGAACGCTCGTATTTATTGGCAAAATAAGATACGATGTATTTGAATGTATCATAATTACCATTTGTCAGTTTTATCACCTTATCCAAACTTTCAATAATCGAATCGGGATGCTGAACTGTTAGAGAACTTAAATAATAACTAACTCTATTACTCAGAACAGGACATGCGATTAATCGCGAATCGGAAAGATCGATATGGTCGAAAAAATGCTCTTTAGTATAGCGATAGGTAAATGTCGAATCTTTTTTCCCATTCGGCAACGTTGGAATTTCGGGTACTCCTACCCCATCCAAAGCTTTTATTAATACAGTTACAAATAAATCGGGGTGATCTCTATATATAGTAGCTATATGATCGTTAACAGCCCTATCCAATACCATCAACTGAGTATTAAAAAACCTAACGGAATCCTCGCCTACCATTAAGGTATCCAATTTGGCTTGAATCTCTATTGCCTTATTAGCATTGCGCGCTTTCAGCATTTGCCAATCATAAAAAACTTGATTCTCTACCGAATTGATCATTTTAAGATCCTTCATATAAGCCGAAGAGTTTGTTTCAAAACGCAATTGCTGTTCGTTTACAATAAACTCAAACAGCTTCATACCACTGTACACAATAGCATAGATTCCCACATTTAAAGGCTCGTCGCCGCTAAAAGTAAAATTCCCCTTACTATCTATTTGCGCAGTATCAGAGTAATACATTCTGCTCCCTTCATAGTGTGCCAAGAAAACTGTAGAGTCTGCTAGGCCATGAATAGTAACATCTATTTTATGTCCTTTCTTTGCTTTACCCGCTTGTGCAGTGGTCGTGGCTGCTACCATTAGCACGAATAATAACATTGTGAAATACTTCAGAGTTTGCATTGAGCTTGTTTTTATCGACATTCAAATTTAGACATTCAATTAGAATTTCATTTATTGAAATCGATCAAACACAAAAATCGTGCAAATTATTGCTCAATTGAATATTTACCAGAATAAATCTATTCGCAAAACACGCAGAGTTCCAAAGGTATAGTTGGCATTTTTATTAGGGTACTTACTTGCAGTTTCAATTCAGCAATATACAAGAGGTAACACATTTATCCTTAGGCCATATAGGGCGCGGAAAATATAGAATATTTTACTGGTCAAATTAGATTGAAAAAAATTAGTTTATTTAATAAAAAAATTATCTTTACGTCCCCCTGAAAAAAGAGGGCAAAAGATTTACAATACGATTAATTAATAGAATAATTTTTTAACAACTAAAAGATTAAAAAAATGTCTGATACAGTTACACAAACAGAAGGTGGACAAACCACTACAACTGGAACTCCGGTAAAATTGAAGTATTTTATCGATAATGAATTTCGTGAGTCAAAAACTGACGTATTCATGGATTGTTATAACCCTTCAACTGGGAAAGTTACTCATTTGGCTCCAACGTGCTTACCGTCGGAAGTAGAGGATTGTATAGCATCTGCTAAGGCTGCATACCCTTCTTGGTCAAATACTCCTCCTAATAAGAGAATTCAAGTATTGTTTAAGTTAAAGACTTTATGTGATGAGCATTTAGATGAATTAACACAAATTGTTGCTGAATCTGAAGGTAAAAAATGGGACGAAGCTAAAGGTGATGTTCTTAAAGCTATCGAAGTTATTGAATTCGCTACTGGTATTCCAGAGTTAATGAAAGGTGATTCAATCATGAACGTATCTCAAGGATATGACACTGTTCTTTATAATGAGTCATTAGGAGTTTTCGGTGGTATTGCACCATGGAACTTCCCAGCTATGATTCCTATGGGATGGTTTGCTCCTTTATGTATTGCTACTGGTAACACTTTCGTATTGAAAGCTGCTAGCCCAGTTCCACAAGTGGTATTTAAGTTTGCTGAATTATGGAAGAAAGCAGGTTTGCCAGATGGTGTATTAAACATTATTACTGCAAGTAGAAACGAAGCTGAGATTTTATTAACGCACCCAGATATCGTTGGTGTAACTTTCGTAGGTTCTACAGGTGTTGGAAAACACATTTACAAAACTGCTGCTGCTCACGGAAAAAGAGTTCAAGCATTAACAGAAGCTAAAAACCACGCATTGGTATTGGCTGATTGTAAAATGGACAGAACTGCAAGAGGTATCATCAACGCTTACACAGGTTGTGCAGGTCACAGATGTATGGCTTTACCAGTTATTGTTGTTGAAGATTCTATTGCTGACGAATTAGTTGCTTTACTTAAAAAGTACTCTGAGGAAGTAAAAATGGGTGACGCTATGGACAAGTCTACAGATATGGGTCCTGTTGTTACTGGAGCTCAGAAAAAATACATTGAAGGTTGGATTGATAAAGGTGTTGAAGAAGGCGCTGATCTTATTTTAGATGGTAGAGGTGCAACTGTTGAAGGCCTTGAAGGTGGATTCTGGGTTGGACCAACAATCTTTGATAACGTAACTGAAGATATGACTGTAGGTTCTGAAGAAATCTTCGGACCAGTTCTTTGTATCAAAAGAGTTAAGAATTTTGAAGAAGGAATTAATATAATGAACAACAGCCGATTTGCTAATGGTTCTGCCATTTACACGCAAAACGGATACTATTCTAGAGAGTTCGCTAAAAGAACTGATGCTGGTATGGTTGGAATCAACGTAGGTATTCCTGTTCCTGTAAGTATCTTCGGATTTACTGGACACAAGGATTCTTTCTTCGGTGATCTTCACTGTATGGGTAAGGATGGAGTTAGATTCTTTACAGAACAAAAGAATGTTACTTCTACTTGGTTTGATGAAACAGCTGAGATTAAGAGTGAAAAAGTTGGTACTTGGGATGGAATGTCTAACAGAGACTAACTCAGGTTCAATTTAAGAGCAAGAAAAATAAAATGGGAATTTTCTATAGGTAGGAAATTCCCATTTTATTTTAAAATTTAACACGAATACAATTTTTAAGATGAAGACAAAAGAACTATACGATGAGTTTTTGATTACTAGTATGGTAGGTGGGTTTGAGCCTATTGAAATTGCTGATGCAACAGATACTAAAATCACTGGTACAGACGGGAAAGAATATTTAGATTGCTTTAGTGGAATCTCAGTTGTAAATGCTGGGCATGGTCACCCAAAGGTAATTGCTGCTGCAAAAGAGCAAATGGATAAATACATCCATACTTGTACTTATGTTTACTATCAACCTAGAGCTGGGGAATTAGCTCAAAAATTAGCTGAAATAACTCCAGGTAACTTACAAAAATCTTTCTTTGGAAGTAGTGGAGCAGAAGCTATTGAAGGTGCGATGAGATTAGCTAAGCACTACACTGGCGGAAATGAATTTGTTGCTTTAACAAACAGCTTCCACGGTAGAACTTACGCTACGCTTTCTATCACTGGAAACAGCGGAAGAAAAATAGCTGGTGGCCCTTACATGCCGGGTGCTGTATTTAGTCAATCTCCTTTCTTTTACAGATGTCCATGGGGATCTAAAACAGAAGAAGAATGTGGTGAGAAAGCTGCTAAAGCATTAATGGAAACTATTAAATTACACACAGCTAACAACGTTGCTGCATTTATCGCAGAAGGTTTAATGGGCGAAGGTGGTCTTATTGTTCCGCCAGACAACTTCTTCCCATTGGTTAAACAAATGCTAGAAAAAGAAGGCATCTTGTTTATCTGTGATGAGGTTCAATCTGGATTTGGTAGAACTGGTAAAATGTTCGGGATCGATCATTACGGTGTTACACCAGACATTATGACTATGGCTAAAGGTATTGCTTCTGGATTCCCATTAAGTGCCTTTACTGCTAGAGCTGATGTTGGTGATGCATTTACTCCTGGTTCGCATTTATCTACATTTGGAGGAAACGCTGTTAGTTGTGCTGCTGCATTAGCTAACATCGAAGTTCTTCAAGATGGTTTAATTGAAAACTCAGCTGCAAGAGGTGAGCAATTAAAAGCTGGATTAATAGAAATGCAAGGCGAGTTCCCAATTATGGGCGACGTTAGAGGTAGAGGCTTAATGATTGGTGTTGATTTAATTAAAGACGCTGACAAAACTCCTAATACTGAAGCAGCTGCAGCAATCAAAATAGCTTGTCGTGAGGCAGGTGTGTTAATTGGTGTTGGTGGTTCGGCTAACGTACTTAGAGTACAGCCTCCATTAACTTTCACTGCCGACAATGTTGATCATGTTTTAGCTACTATTAAAGAAGCGATGCAAGGTATCAATACTGAGTTAGCCTAGTTAATAAGCTTAAAATTTAAAGCCCGATCTGGATTTCTAGATCGGGCTTTTTTTGTGACTCACCTACCTTCTCCTCTCTAAAAAATAGAGAGGAGTGATAAATGCGCAAAGCGCAGCTATACCAAGTTTATTTTCACCCTAATGCTGTTTCAAGTTTACAACCTGGAACGAGGAAACCTTGCTATTATTTATTTTAGAATTTCTTCAATACTAGATCTGGTAGCCTTAACAGAATTTGGCTCTTTAAGTGCCAGCTGACCGCATGCACCATGGATATCACGACCTAAGTTCTTACGAATGGTAATAGACAAACCTTGCTCTTCGATTTTTCTTTTAAATAATTGAGCTTGATCTCTTGAAGTTGCTTCCAAGTCTTTATCTGTTTTGTTGTAGACAATTAAGTTGATGTGAATCAAATGTTTTTTACCAAGAGTTTTCAACTTTCTGCCCAATTCAAAGGCATTGGCTTCACTATCGTTTTTACCATCCAATAGAATGTATTCAATAAAAATCTTTCTATTCGTTTTGTCAAGGTGGTACGCAATCCCTTCCAATAATTTATCAATTGGGTAAGGCTTGTTAATCGGCATCATGCCCAATCTAATTTCGTCGTTTGGTGCGTGGAAAGAAATGGCCAAATTAACTTGAGGATATTTATCTGTAAGCTCCTTCATAGCAGGTAACAAACCAACGGTAGAAACAGACAAATGTCGTGCGCCCATATTAAAAGTATCCGGATTCATTAACTCGTCCAAGCTTTTAAAAACTTCCTTTTTGTTGTGCAGAGGCTCCCCCATTCCCATGTACACCACATTATTCAGCTGAATATCTTTTAATTCTTGCTTCATAAAAAACCTCCAAAACAACACTTGGTCAGTAATCTCTTCCGAAGTCAAATTCCTAATCCATCCCATCGTTCCTGTTGCGCAGAAGTCGCAAGCTAAAGCACAACCAATCTGACTACTAATGCAAGTAGTCCATAAGCCAGGTTTAGGATTCAATAATACAGTTTCTATTAGTTTGCCATCCTCTAGTTTCAATAAGGCCTTGTGGGCGTTCTTAGCAGTTGAAGAATACAATTTATGTAGCGTAACAGTCAGAACATTTTCTTGTTCCGTCAATTTTTCTCTAAGGTCTTTGGAAAACGTAGTGATCTCATTAAAGCTATCTACAGCTTCGCTAAAAAATGCTTTCGTTAACTGTCCCTTCCGAAATTTCGGCAAGCCATTATCGGCTACTATTTTATTAATTCTTAAAGAATCCATGAATTTAAAGACTGAATTACTCTTCCACTATCCACTCAATTACCTCGAGTGTTGCAGGAGAAGTTTCTGGAGATATTTTTTTGTACATGTGACCATTCACATCTATCAAGTATTTTTGAAAGTTCCAATCAACGCCGTCACTTTCGCTTACGCCCTGAGTGCTATCCGTTAAAAACTTATATATTGGATGTATCTCTCCTCCCGTTACTGATGTTTTCGACATCATAGGGAACGTAATTCCATATTTTTTATCACAGAATTTCTTGATCTTTTTATCTGTCTTAAATTCCTGACCGAAACTAGCAGATGGGAAACTGATGATTACAAATCCACTGTCTTTATATGTTTCATAGAGTTTTTGCAATTCTTCGTATTGGCCTGTGTATCCACATTTAGATGCTGTGTTTACAATCATAAATTTCTTTCCTTTTAAAGAAGCGAAATCGAAATCGTTACCAGAAATGTCTTTTACCTTAAAATCGTAGATGCTACGCTCCATAGGTTTTTCGCTAGCTGGTTTTACCTGACCATAACTTAGAGAGGTTAAGCTCAGTAGAAAAATAAAAACCATCAATACGTTACGCATAGTGCAAATTTATTGGGATTTGCTTCAAGTAAAAGTATAAAAAGAAACTGTCTTAGCTTAAACACCCAGCATAGTTTATGTAATTTTGCGCGGATTCCGACACATTATAATTCAATGCGAGTTAAGCTAATAATTCTAATCAGTTTCATTTTAGTCAAATCAGGATTTTCACAAACCACTGATTCTATGATTGTAATACGAAATAACTTAACAGCAGTTTCCATTAAAACTTCACCAAAAATTGATGGAATTCTTGATGATGAAGTTTGGAAAACAGCTCCCATCGCAACAGACTTTATCCAAAACAGTCCGAATCCGGGTAAAGCATCCGCACAAAAAACAGAGGTAAAGGTTTTGTATACCGACTACGCGCTTTATATAGGAGCAACGATGTACGATGTATCAAACGACAGTATTCTAAGGCAATTTAGTCAGCGAGATAATGAAGAAAATACAGATGTTTTCGGCATCATTATAGATACCTACAACGACGATCAGAACGGATATGGATTTGCAGTACATCCAACGGGTGTACAATGGGATGGCCGATTTTCAAGCAATGGTATGGAAGTAGCATGGGACGCAGTTTGGATTAGCAAAGTGACCATTGATGATAAAAACTGGTATGTCGAAATGGAAATTCCTTATTCGGCTATTCGCTTTCCTAAAATAGAAGTTCAGGATTGGGGAATCAACTTTATTAGAAAAATTAGAAGACACAGGGAAACTAGTTTTTGGAACAATGTTAATCCTGAGATTAATGGATTTATGCTTCAAAACGGTGATCTTCTGGGTTTAAAAAACATTGAGCCTCCTCTTCGGCTTTCACTCACACCTTATGTTTCGAGCTATATAGAAAACAATACCGACAACCAATGGTCGAAAATTATTAGAGGCGGAATGGATTTAAAGTATGGTTTTAACGAAGCTTTTACTTTAGATATGACTTTGATTCCTGATTTTGGTCAAGTGCAATCCGATAATCAAGTGTTGAACCTCTCTCCTTTTGAAGTTCAATTTGATGAACGTCGACCCTTTTTCACAGAAGGAAACGAGCTGTTTAATAAAGCCAAAATGATGTTTTACTCTCGAAGAATTGGTGGTAGCGTACTTCAAGTTTATGATGCAGAAGATGGCGAAACAGTAAAAGAAACCTATTCCGACAGTCAAATTTTGAACGTATCTAAAATTACAGGTCGGACAAAAAACGGATTGGGAATTGGAATAATTAATGGAATTACAAACGAATTAAACGCTAAAGTAGAAGATGCAAATGGTGAAGAACGTTACGAATTGGTTGACCCGCTCACCAATTACAACACTTTAATTCTAGATCAAAATTTAAAAAACAATTCTTCTGTATCCTTTATAAATACTAACGTTACTAGAAACGGCAGCTATTACGATGCCAACGTATCGGCTTTAAAATTTGATTTAAACAACAAGAAAAACATATACAACGTCAACGGGTTTGCTTCGCTAAGTCAACTTTACTATTCCGATTCCACAAATTTAGGTGCACTGTACAACTTCGCCGCTCAAAAGAAAGCAGGTCGATTTAAATTCGGAGTTGAAAGCCAAATAATTAGCGACACCTACGAACCAAACGATATGGGTTTCTTGCAGAACAACAACACAGCCAGATACACAGGTGTTTTCAGCTACAACATGTACGAGCCTAAAGGCAGATTGCTTAGTTATGAGGCTGGCTTTGAAACCAATTACAACCGAATTTACAAGCCAAGCATTTTTACTTACACCGCAACCACACTGCGCAACAAGATGGTATTCCGCAACTTTTTAACAGTTGGCGGTAAAATTAATCACTTCAGCCAAGGCTACGATTATTTTGAACCAAGAGTATGGGGCAGATATTATGTTTGGAAGCAATCTGGTGAAGTTAAAGGGTTTGTGTCTACCGATTATAGAAAGAGAATTGCGGGCGATTTATGGGGTGGATATGGCTTTTTTAAAGGAATTACTCGCCACTCTTGGGATGTTACGCCTAGAATAAGACTGCGAATAAACGACAGATTTAATATTAAGCACAGCGTAGAGTTTAAATACGAGATAGATAACGAGGGTGCTGCCATTGATAATGATGGAGATAATACCATTTTACAAAATACTGACGACCCTACGATTGACGATATTATTTTTGGAAGAAGGGATAGACGAACTATCGAAAATATTTTGAATGCTGAATACATTTTCACGAACAGAATGGGTATCTCCTTGCGACTCCGACATTACTGGTCTACAATAAACAATAAGTCATTTCATATTTTAGGAGATGAAGGACAATTATTAGATTCTGATTTTACAGGGTTAGATAGTTTGGGAAATTCGCTTTACAATAAGAGTTACAATGCGTTTAACTTCAACATTACGTACAGATGGGTGTTTTATCCTGGTAGTGAACTTACTGTGGTTTGGAAAAATGCCATTTATTCTTCTAACGATATGGTTTTATCCTCGTTTCACGACAATTTAAGCAATACACTCGCCTCTCCACAAACCAACAGTATTTCGATTAAATTGCTTTATTACCTAGATTATCTAAGCGTGAAAAGGTCGCTTGATAAAAGAAAGAAGAACAAATGAGCACCATTTACACCGAAAGCGCAGGAGGAATAATTTTTAATGTCGACGGCAAAGTTGCTATTGTAAGTCAACATGGCACAACTTGGTCGTTGCCAAAAGGGCATGTAGAAGAAGGCGAAGATTTGATAACAGCGGCCCATCGAGAAATTTTGGAGGAAACCGGAATCAAAACACTTAAGTTGATCAAGAAAATTGGCAGCTATATACGTCCAAGGCTTGAGGTGAACGGCAATCCGAATCTAACGGAAATTAAAACCATTCACATCTATCAATTTACCACAACGGAAATCGATTTATGCCCATCCGATCCAGATAATCCTGAAGCAAGATGGGTTAACCTGTTAGAAGTATCTACTTATTTAACGCATAAAAAAGATAAAGAATTCTTCAATTCCTTTGTCGAAAACCACACTAACAGTTGAATTCGTAGGAATTAACCAAATTTTGAACATTCATTCATGCCTTTTTCTTTTATATTTACGGTAATCAAAAGATTAATACTCAGCAATGAAGGGAGCGCTTTTATTTCTTGCGTTAATTCTCACCACCCAAGTTAAGGCCGTCAATTTAGATAGCCTCTACAAAGATGATGTGTCGTCTATCGAAAAAATATGTGAAGCCATGATTGCTTCCTATTCAGGGAAGGCAAGCGAAACAAAAGATTGGAAACGATTCGAAAATTTATTTCTTTCCACAGCCCAACAGCTCGATGTTTCTTTTGAAGAGGAAGATGAAATCGTTGTTTCTAGCCTATCAGATTTTATGGAGCATAGCAAGCCATGGTACGATAAATCTGACTTTAAAGAATGGGCATTAAAATATACCATCCATCAATTTGGCAATATTGCTTCAGTTGTTCAATCGTGGGAATGCGAATGGAATACACCAGCAGACAAAGACACTGGATCTTCGAGAGGCCTACATGGATTTCAATTGGTTTTTAATCAAGGGAGATGGTGGATAGTGAACATGATTTGGGATGGTGAAACAGAGGATAAAATTATTGATGTAAAATTCACTAATTGAGATGAAAAAATCTGTTTTATTCATATCGTTGTTGACCCTACTTTCCGCATGCGGAGGCAGTTCGGATGTTAAACCTGAAGAAACAACTATTAGCGCCACCAACGTTGCGAAAAAAATGGATAACAGTCCCTACAGAGAAGATGTAAAATCCATAGAAACAATTTGCCATGCCTACTTAGATGTGTTGTCTGGCAGTGCAGGATCGCCACGAAATTGGAATAAATTTAGATACCTGTGTTTACCAAATGTACAATTTACTCAAGCAGGGAGTGTAGAAGAGGCGGATGTCGATCAAAATTCCTTAGAAGATTATATAGAGCAAAATGGTGGTTGGTACGATAATACAGATTTAGAAGAAAACCAATTATCTATTAGCATCGAGAAATTTGGCAACATGGCGATGGCGTTTCAAACTTACGAATCCGTATGGGACGACAACCAAGGTGACGCTGGTACAGAAATAGGGATCAATAGTTTTATGTTGGCTTATAATAACGATAGATGGTACATTACTAATGTACTTTCAGATGTTAAATCTGATTCCATTAAAGTTGAGATAGAATATATGGGCGATTCGCTAGAACTTGTTTTGCAGGACGACACCCTTAGTTCAGTGTATTAGTTTCTGATGTAGCAAAACCTAAATCTGCTAACATTTCTCTTATCGCAGTGTCATTAAAAGACTTAAACCCTTCCACCTTCGTATTCATTTTACGAGTACTAACCGTTTTGCAATAAGCCATTTCTGTTCCCGAAGCCCCTGCCCTTTTCGCCATTAATACAATGTTTTGATTTTTAGGAACATTCTCAAAAATGTAATAACCGTTTTTGGTGCGTTTGCCTTTTAAAATCGATCTGCAATCACCAAATATCAGTTCGTACTCCGAATCATCTCCTGCTGCTAACGGAACAGCTATATTAATTCGTGGTACATCCTTTCGAGAAAACAAGGCATCTAAATTAGACCAGCCCATTTTGGGTTTAGAATACGGTGTAGTGTAAGTAAAACCATAATTGTTGCCAGCATCATATTCGGTATGCATTTTCGCCTTACCAGCAGTTGCTTCAAACATAAACTTGGCAGCAATCATTGGGTATTTAACATCCGAAATTTCTTGCTTAAAATCCTCCATAGCCGTAAAGAAAGCGTCTTCACACGAAATTTTCAGGTCGGCATCAAGGTCGGTACTCGCATACATATTAAGCGAACCCATTTTTTCACCCTTATCGTCAATTGATATCTGATGTTTCCATTTAACTCCTTTTAATGCAATCTTTTCCCTTCTAGATAATTTATAATTCCGAGCAAAAAACATATGTACCCTTGTAGACACTGCGTACTTACCTCCAATTAACTCAACATTAATATTTTGATGTCTTGCCGCTTCATCTAACGTCCAATTCATTCTACCTGCCTGGTCAATTTCACCATCGTATAACTCTTTATCGGTGTGCCCTTTACCTTTAAATCGAATTTCCATTTCTTTCTCATCCGCCAATACCAATTTTTCGCCATTAAGAAACGCTTCGGTGTAAATCATTCCTCCAGATTCAAGCAGTTGCCCATCGGCTGTGGTAGACAAGTTTGCAGCAATCATATCGCTGTACTCATAATATTCGGTTACCCTCAATTCTATTTCGTCTGTAGCCATAAAGCCATTTTCATCTTCAAAAGAATTAGGCTCAAATGTAAGTATCGTACCTTCTTTACATTTTACAACAATCTCTTTATTAGGGTCTACTTTAAACAATTGAGGTTCCTTTGTTGCGACATCAAAAAACTTCTTTTGCGCAGTTTCCGTTATCTCGGGCTTGCTGTCGTATGCATAAACCATTTCGTTTACAGCAGGTTTCTCGTCCAAGGTTTCCTGAGGTAATTCGATAATCTTTTCTTCTACAATTTCTACTGGCTGGGCATTAACACGCTTTTTAATTTCTTTTGAATTAAATGCAAAATAGCCAACTCCCACAATAGCGGCGGCGGCTAAAGCCAACTTGTACCCAATGGTTTTTACAGCAGGTTTTACCACATCAGTTGAAGGCACTTCTAATTGATCTATTTTCTTTTTAATCGCGTCCATACCACCATTGCTCGGTGTAAAACCTTGCTGATAAGCGGCACTCGTTTCCCAAACAGATTCAAACTGATTAAATGTCTCAAGATTACCTGGATCTTGGGCTAACCAATCGGAAAACTGCAAATCTTCCTCAGGCGATAAGTTTCCCGAAAGGAACTTATGTATTAGTATTTCATGGTTTGTTTTATCCATATCGCATCTATTTATACTAACAGTGGCATTTGACCCTACCCCTATTTATTCTTCATTTAATTAACTTTTAACGTAATCGGCTAAGCCGACACGTATAATTTTCAGTGCTTTGCTCATGTGGTTTTCAACTGTTTTAATGGAGATACCTAGCTGTTCGGCAATCTCCTTGTATTTCAATTCTTCAAAACGACTTAGCACAAATACTGCCCTGCACTTTTCGGGCATTTCATTTATTACCTCATCAATTTTATCTTGCAATTCCTGTAAAACCAATTTATCGTGATCTGTTTTAATGTGCTTATCGGCATGTTCGAGCGGCACCAAATCCTTCTTTTTCTTTTTTAAAGCATTAATGGAAGCGTTGATTACCGATCGTTTTAAATAAGGCAGAAAAAACACTTCGTCGCTCAACTGCATTCTTTTCACCCAAAGTTTGGCGTAAACATCCTGTACAACATCTTCTGCAACAAAAGCATTACTAACTACTCGCTTGGCAGTAATGCATAAAAAGGTATAGTATTTATTGTACAGGATATCCATGGCTCTCTCATTGCCATTTTTGAGCATTCCTAGAATCACATCATCACTATGCAGATCCTTTACCGTGTTATTTGATGAAAGTGGTGGAATGTCCAAATTACTGTCGAATTTCCTTTTGGTGTTTTCTTTGTTCAAATTTAATTTTAAAGGTTAGATGAACTCATCTTACCGCGTATAATTAATAATGAAATGCTTTTTAATTGTTGTTTGATAGATAAACAATATAAAAAGAAGGTACCCCTAGTTTAATACGAAGTTTTTTTAAATTATTTAAAAAGCGTTGATTTACAGACTATTTATGCTTCTTTATTTGATTTCAATAACCAGTAATCTACTGCAAGAATGCAACAAGTTACAACTGATACAACAGGAGCAAAGAATCTTGGAAAAGATGCATCCACGAATAGATATGCTGCAAGAAACCCAACACCAATAACTGCCGTAGCCGTTCTTACTCCCATAAAATAGATCATAAATCCAACCGACAACCCAGGTATAAAGTATTCTGGTTCGGGCATACCTAACATAGCAAGTGCAACCGTACAACCAGCTCCCATTAAAATCATTGCAACAGACGTACGTTCGTCTGGCTTTTTACCTAATAAAACCAACGTTAACAATGGGCCAAATCCTGTACCAAGTAGAGCCCACGCATAGTATACTAAATCGAAAACATCTATCGTATTTATTTTTTCATGATCGTCTGGGAGACTCATAACATATTCGATAATCGGTTCTTGATAAGCTGCATATAAAGCAACCAATATTCCAAAAATCGTTACCACAATGGTGGTTATTTTACTTGCTAAGTAGTTAAACTTCCATTTGGGATAAATGTCGTTTGTAATTGCCCCCGTACAGCTAATAACCAATGAATCTGCTGTTGAAATGGTTGCTGCAAAGATTCCTGCGAGCATTACACCAACTAAAAACGGAGGGAAAAGCTCCATCGCCATGGCTGGTAAAGCATCTTCGGGATTGAATGAGCCAGTTCCATCATCAACCAATATTATTCGGGCTAACATGCCCACAAGAATTGCCATTGCATAAAATGCTGAATACCAAGAATAGTAGTAAGCCCTTACTTTCCCAATATTATCGCCATTGTCCATAGTCATATAACCCACCATAATATGAGGTTGACCAACAGTACCGAAACCAGTAAAAATCCAACCTAATACAAATAAAACAGGTGCATACCCCCAATATGAATCAGTATCCTGGAACCAATCCAAATACGTTGGTGCATCGCCTCCAGTAGGAATTACAACTGCAAATTTGTCCATTGCGGCTCCCCAACCACCAACTTCTGAAATCCCGTAGCCTACCAGTAAAGCCATTACAATAATCATTACAATTGATTGCGCTGCGTTACTCCAAATTGTTGCTCTAATTCCACCAGCAAAACAGTAGCCAACTACCAATACGGCACCTACTACAATACCAATCCAGATGTCTAAGTTGAATGTTACATTTAAAGCTACACCGCCCGATTTAAATTGCGCCGCTGCGTATATACTTAATAATATTACAGTTAACATCCCTGATACCAACCTTACCGCTTTTAATGGTTTGCCACCACGATAAGATAGAAGGGAACTAAATGTTTGAATTTCTTTATTGTCGGCAAATTTTCTGATTTTACCCAACGAAAGTACCGATGCAACAAAATCGCCAAATACCCAACCTATTGCAATCCATATAGAAGCCAAACCTACCTTGTAGGTAATGCCAATCATTCCGATAAACATAAAACCACTGTTACAGGTAGCAACAGCAGCCAATGCCACTAGCCACGGTTTTACATCTTGCCCTGCCAATAAATAATCTTCTGTTGTTTTCTTCTTCTTAACAACCGACGATAATCCAATTACTGCAAATATGGTTAGGAATGCAATAAAAGTTAGTATTGTAACTATTTCCATGATTTATTGGGTTTTGTTTGGAAAGACAAAAGTATTTAATTCTCAACTCTTACACACTATCTTACGTTGAACGAATTGGAGAATTATTTTCTATTCATTCAAAATAAAATATCTGGCTTTATTTATGATAAAGGTGAGCAGATGTCTTAATTTAACTTTTTACATAATTCAATATATGATAAACCGAATATTCCTTGTCACAGTCCTTATTTCAACTGCAATCAGTTTTAATTTGGCAGCGCAACATGCAAAGAGAACAGCACCTTACGACAGCCTAGAAAATTATTTAGAAGGCGACTTAAAACTCTACATCGGTCAGGAATTATATTTAAAACCCAAGCCTCGAAAGCTCAAAAAAACTGGTTACCAAGGCTTTTATCTGGATTATGAAGCCAAAAAGAAGGACAAAGAAACCAATATTTATAAATGTTGCCAAGTGGGCACATCGGTTTCGAGGTATGATTCCTTACAAGGCAAACTTTTTGAAGTAATGAAGGTTGTAACTGGAAAAGGCATGAATTTAAAGATGCGCGATTATAAGCTTGATCCCGAAAGAACTTATTATTTAAAATTGAGACGAACCGATACAAACGAAGAATTTTATTACGAATACGATGGCTACGAGCACAATTGGCTTTTTGTAATGAATGGTTATTGGCAAAAAAGCCGGCAATTATTGGTTGGCAAGGATTATGTTTTGAGGGGGTTTATTGATGTGAAGAATTACAATACTCACAAGCCTGTTGAATTTGTTAATGGCGAAACCTGGAAGTGCATTGATTTTGCTTTAGACGTTAACAAGCTCGACATGGTAATGATTTATGAAAACGAGAAGGGTGATGTGATTGCTCAACAAAAAAACCCGCATTATACTTTGGTTTGGGATAAGGCATCGGCAACGCTATACGAAAACGAAATGGGAAAGTATTGGGACACTGTAATGAAATTAGAAACAGAAATAGGCATGTCAGAAAGAATGGTGGAGATGTCGCTAGGCAAACCGCACAAAATATACAATGCCGTTCATGGTGTACAATGGGTGTACGATCATGTAGTACTTATATTTAAAGAAGGTGTAGTTGCTGGCTACGAATAAACCATGCTGAATTACAGAATTTTACGTATTCCCTAATTTTTTAACCCCAATATATTACCGCTCATTGATTTCTTAAATATCTCCATCGAATAATTACTTTCTCATCCATTTACAATAAGTAATATAGCGTATAGATCACAATAACCATGTGATAAACAGTAAATTGAGAAAGGATGATTAAAGGAGAACCAAAAAGTAAATTGTGGAAATTTGTAAGGGTAATAGTAACAACATTGTTTTTTACTTCTGCCCTGTGTAGTTCATACGTTATTTGGGGGAAACCCAAACAACAATATTCAAAATATTGAGCAGAGAGAATTAAGCGGATATGATGGGTCTGACCTGCTCAACATACCTTCTTCGCCTTTTTCTAACAGCATTTATATTAAATCGGAATGGGAAGGCATTCATTTTAAAGTTAATGTGCTTGATCTTAATGGAAAAGTAGTTGCAGAAAGCAGTATGATGACTTTAATGGATTCAGAACTGCTCGTTACAACCAACGATTTACCGGTGGGCATCTACATCGTTTCGCTAACTTATGAGGACATCGTTATCACTAAGAAAATTTTCAACCTGTAAGCCGCAACAATCTTACTTTGCCCACTTATTTTAAAGCCACTTCGGCACCTAATTAATTTTACAACATTTCTTCTTGCTCAAGTAAGCAACTGAGTTACTTTTACTTAAACTTATTAAACAAAGTAATAAAGAATCACATACAAATTTTTGCGATTGCGTTAAGCATAATTTTATCAGTCTCTTTTAGCTCATCATATAGTCAGAGTTGTTCTATTTCAACCAGTGTAAACGGCAATGGAGGAGTCAGTTATGGGATAAATATTGGACAATCATTTACTGCGTTCGGAAATGGTAGATTATCTACCGTTACAGCAACTGCCACTAATACTACTGCTGCTAATGCAATGGTCAGGATTCATCAAGGTGTTGGGAATGGCGGATCTATACTAGAAGATGGTCCTACTATATTTTTTACTGAAGGTAACAAAACATGGGATTTAAATTCATTAGACATTCAGTTAGTCGCTGGTCAGGTTTATACTGCCATATTTTATGCTGTTTCAGGAGCTCCTACTTTTGAATACGAAATATACACTGGCATCGATTATTATCCGGGAGGAGCCCTTTGGGGAGCTGGTGCTTCTATGAACGATATGTTTTTCTGGGCTAGCATTACTGGTTTAAGCAACACTCTTACTCCTGTAGATATGGCTACAGAAGTAAGCAGAATTTAACCTCAACATCGTTGCCGGTACAGGAGGGGTTACTATTACCAACCTTAAGTCTGTGACAATGGAATATGTTGCTGCTGAGAATTTAATAATAGACGGAACCACAGTAACTATCCCTCACTCTTATCCATTAGATTCGAATACACAATATGAAGTATCTATACCTCCTACTGTTCTTAGTTCTACGGATGGACTTGATTTTGCAGGACTTGGTGCTGGTGAATGAACTTTTATACCAATTTAATTTCATAAGGCATTATATTTTGTGTAAATTTATGGTATGGGAAAGGTGTTTGAAATTATAATAAAAGAGAGTTTTTTAGAGTTAAAATCAGCTCAACGAAAAGAGAATAATCTAAAAAAGAAGCT
>JABSPQ010000255.1 GCA_013214205.1 Flavobacteriales bacterium | reverse complement strand
TACATGTAAAGCGAACAATGTAAATCCTCAACATTACCTTTTACATGCAATCAGCCAAATGACATATTGTAAATCAGATCAAGACCGAATCAAGCTGTTACCGCAAAATTTCAAAGGGTGTACAAGCCAGCACTGATACCTAAAAACTATACGCAAGATTGCTCTGTTTTAAAACTTGATATTCAAGGTTTTTTTATGCACATCAATAAAAATATATTGTGGCAAAAATTAGAAGTATTCATCAATCACTGTTTAAACTTACAATCTTTTATCCTAAAAACGGATTCAATACCTCATAATCATCATCCTTATTTTGAAATCCAATGATTCTTTAAATAATACTCAATAAATCTTAATTTATCAGCATCACCCTCACTGCTCTCCAAGGGAGAATCTGTCTCGTTTATAGAATTAATTTCAATTAGTAATTCTGATTACACCCTACCCGCAATTTTATTCGTTCACCAATTCCAACCGTTATTTAACGGACTATAATTCTTAGTTGCGCCAATAGTAGCTTTGTTCGAGCATTTTCTTTCTATTCAAAAAGAAAACAGAAACTGCGGTAAACCATTTTACTCTAATTCAATCATGCTGCTTTTTCTGTTGGCATACGATTAGCGCTTACCAAAACTTTTAGTCTATAAAATGAACCATATGAATGCCCTTTGGCAAAAAATAGTTAACAACGGAATTACCAAAGACTTGGCCTTTGAAACCGCCAAAAGGATTAGGATCACTAATATATTATTGGTCATTTTATTTGTTACCGTCCCCTTCTATTTGGCCATACTAAGCTTCATTAAATTAGATCGATTTACATGGCATCTTTTATTGGTAGGCGCAACACACATACTGGCCTATTATTTAATTTCTCAAAAAAGATTCACGTTAGGCAGGTACATCTGCCTTGGGTCTATGATAGGTACCGAGTTTTACTTTTTCTTTTTAGCAGGCCCTGGAGTTGGAGTAGAATTTTTCTTCTTTGTAATTGTAGGAATCACATATCTAATATCGAATCCGAAAGAAAGAATCCTCTGTTTTGCAGTATTACTATGCTCTATAACTTTGTATGCCATAGGTTCATTTTATTCTAACTACGAATTGCAAGTGCAAATTACTTCTGAAGTTAAAACATTTATTAGCTTGGTAAACTATTCGATTTCAATCTCTATCATTTTCCTTTTCTTGTTTTTCTACGACATGCAATTGGAAGATCAAATATACATCTTAGACAAAAAAGTAGAAGACAAAACTGTCGAAATTCAAGAAACAGCTAGCAGAGTGGTGCTTTTGAAAGATGAGTTTTTATCGAACATGAGCCACGAAATAAGAACGCCGATGAATGCCATTGTAGGCATGACAGATCTTTTAATTAAAGACTCTAATCTTAACAAACAAGACAACGATAAATTCAAAATAATTAAAGAATCATCTCATGACTTAATAATAATTCTAAACAACATCCTCGAATTATCTATGCTAAACGCTGGACAGATTAAAGCAAAAACAGAACAGATTAATCTCATCGAAATGACCGCCCTGATTACAAAACCTTTTGAAGATGATATAGGCTTACACCATATTAAATCTGAAATTATTTACAAGGACGACTTATCCGAACTGATCGAAGGAAATAAAAATCAAATCAATCAAATCTTATTCAATCTAATCGACAATGCTTATAAGTTTACTACGTCTGGTAAAGTATCGATAACGTTTTCGCAAGAAAGTCAGGAAGACCAATCCCTTTTTATTAGATGCGAAGTAAGCGATACAGGAATGGGAATAAAGAAAGAAGATCAACTCAGGCTTTTTAATCCATTCCAACAATTGGATCAATCGTCTACAAAAAAGCAAAAAGGTGTAGGACTTGGTTTAATAATCTGCCAAAAGTTGGTTGGTCTATTGGGTGGAAAAATTGGAGTAATAAGTGATGAAGATAAAGGAAGCACATTTTGGTTTTCGTTTCCAGCTACCATTATAGAAGGTGAAATAAAAGATGTTCGTCACGATCAAGATCCTGTAGTGCAAACAGATAGCAAGTATGGTTTAGAAGTGTTGGTTGTAGATGATATTGAATGGAACCAGGTTGTTGCACAAATGATGTTGGAGGATTTGGGATGCAATGTTAAAATTGCAAATAATGGTTTGGAAGCAATTGAAATGTTTAAACTTCAGAAATTCGACTTGGTACTGATGGATATTCAGATGCCCGAAATGGACGGTATTGAAGCTACACGCATCATTAAATTAATTGATAATGAAATCCCTGTAATTGCAGTGAGTGCTTATGCACGGCAAGGAGATGCCGAAAAATTTGTTTCGCAAGGGCTCGACGATTACATCCACAAACCTTTAACTTTTGAAACCTTAGTAGCCAAACTAAACCAATGGTTTAAACAATCGAAACTTCAAGACGTGGAATAAACCGTCTTTAATTACCATTGTTTATTCAGTTTAGAGTATCAATCGCATTAACAAATAGTGTTTAATTGAGATTTTAATCAATAAAAGATAGTTACTAACTCATGTTACGCATCGTTAAGCCACTTTTGCTAAATTGGGTGTTAATAACTGTTGCACTTCGGTTGTTGCTTTTTTCATTGCCATAATATTTATGTAGCGTTTTAGGCAAAAATTATTTTTACCCTTCCTCATTTTAATCAATTCAAACCGATTGAAAGCTCCGATAGAAGCTATAAAATGGCTTTTTTGTGTAGTGGTGGTTCTTGATGGTGATTTTGCAAAGCACGTATTGGATTTGATCGACTTATGATACTC
>JABSPQ010000254.1 GCA_013214205.1 Flavobacteriales bacterium | reverse complement strand
GATCAAGACCGAATCAAGCTGTTACCGCAAAATTTCAAAGGGTGTACAAGCCAGCACTGATACATTTTTCCTGATCTGATTTTATTATTGAAATCGATTTGCCAAAATACAGTAGAGCCATTCCATTTTTTAGAAGTACCCAGTTTGTATTTCTTAAACGCATCTATTACTTCACTTTTTGAAAAGTGTTTAATCAGATAGATGTATAGGGCATTGGTTTCATAACTTTTTAATGATGCATTCATTACACTACTTGTAATGTAGGAAGGTGTCTTGGGCTTTACCGGAATGAATTCAATATTATTATTCTCTAACGCAAAGTGTTTTTTATTTGGGGGCCTATAACATCCACATTTGAGCCTATCACACTTGCCAAAGTCTTCATGTAAATACCTATTCTTTGCATCAACATACCTTACAAACCTTTTTTGATGACATTTTGGGCATTCAAATTTTTTACTCGATGGGTCGAATTGATATAAGTATTTCATTTGGAAATAGGAATTAGTGAAATTGGGAATAGGGGGTACCCCCTAATTGTTGATTTGTTAATTACTAATTCTAAAATAGCCTACCTTTTTTCCTTCCTTACTTGAATTATGAAATGTTATAGTTTGATCTATAAGAGAATAATATTTCTTTAAGTTATTGCTAAAACTACGTTGTGAAAATTTTTCGTTTTCATAAAGTTCTTTGAATTCCTCAAACTCTTCTTTTGTTGAATAGTCCGTGTCTAGCTTAAAAGCCTTTGACTTAATCCAAGTAAAAAACTCGTCTCCAATTATCTGTCTTGCTCTATTCTCAACCACGTTGATGGTGGGGGTATAAATCAACCCTTTATCCAGATATAGCTTCAAGCAATCTATCATATACCAGTAAAATCTATTCCATTCTTTTTTATCCCAATCATCTGTAAAAAAGGTACAACCATGTTCTTCAACTATTGGTTCCTCATTACCATTTGTAATTTTAGAAGAGTAATAAGAGGATAATTCAATGATGAACTGCCGTCTTTTTCTCGTTGTACCAGCGCATTCTAAAATTATATTTGCGCAAAGTAGAATTTTAGGAGACTCTTCAGGTGGAATCATGGTAGAAGTCATGTTCTTCTGTTCCATATTAAACCCGTCTGTGGAAATTGAGTTAAAACGGTCAATATCCATTTGTTTACCAACATCGTCAACCCAAACAAGGCGGGTTTCAAAGGTTACTTCTTGAAAATCAAAATTGTTATCTCCCTTAAACTTCTTACCATCAATCTTTGTTGTACTTCTGAGGATTAACAACGCATTGGCTATTATTCCTTTGCCTGTTCCTCCTTGTGGATTATTAAGATCTGTGATTGATTGATCATACAACAGAACCATTTGTCCACCAGACTTTTTATGAAATGAATGTAATAAGTAGCCCATTGCGCTTTTTAAGGCATTAATTCTAGAGACTTCCTTGTTGCAGCTATTTGAAATAAACTGTGAGAAATGACATATACCGGCATCTCTTGACATAATGTCAAAAGGTACAATGTTCGATTTCCATACAACACCTTGTCTTATTTGGTTGTATTCTGTTTTGGTTACTCTGTTGGCATCAACTTCAACCATACCATTTTGAAAGAACAGTGCGGATACATCTTTTCTATCCTTGATAATTTCGGATTCTTCCAATTGCAAGAAATCAAGGAAACTTTCATTTAACACCATGTTAGATTGCCTGTAGAAAATCTCTATTTGGGCAGCAGTATTAAAGGATTCATTCACGGAATCAATATTTATTTCTAAAGAGGGGAGCTGTTGTAAATATCCATTAATGATATCCTTTATATCTTTTATAGTTACTTCATTTATAATATTGTTTTCCTTCTTAATCAATAGGTTCTTATTATGAACTCTTTTTGAATAGATTCCATATTCCTTTAAAAGCTTTACCACGCCATGTTTATAAATTCCTGATAAATGCAAATATCTATTGTTCCCTTTGCCTCTTACTGTAATGCTGAATATATCGACACCATACCTTTTGTTTCCTAAATCTATAGGAGTATTATTAAAATGGTTGAAAATCGTCTTTTGTACACTCAAAGTGGCATCTATATTCTTTTCAATTTTCTCCTGTATTAACATGCCGAACCGTTTTTATATTTAACAATCCCTTCTGCCATCATTTCAGCGATTGTAGGCCGACCTTTTTCCATCCAATCATTTAATTGAATACGGGAAAAGGTTAATGGACGTCCGGTTGAAAGAACAGGCATTTCTCTTCTTGAGACTTTAGTATAAACTGTTTTCTCTGTATACCCTGTTATTAGGGCTGCCTCTTTTAGATATATGATGTCAGGTTTATCGTCTTTCTCTTCTATTTGAGGAAAAGTAGTTTCGTGAGCGTGAGATCTATTTTCACTTATTCTAGCAGTTAGCTCTAAGAAATCACTAACCGTAAGCGTGTAAAGTGGTCTATTATCTTGGTTCATAATCTTCATTTTTGACGTTTTACAGAAACAAAGGCTATCAATGTTTCGAGGTCAAAGATTTGAATTATGTTAAAATGTGTTAAAAGAAAAAAACTCCAATTGGAGCTCTATTGGAGTTGTTAGTCGCAAAGATCAGAATACTAACAATATACGAAATTATTTTATTGAGATGGAGTTAGAGAAGAACTGCAAAACTCTCTTATTACTTTGACAATTTCATCTAATTCTTTTGATTTATCTCCTTTACTTTTTTTCGAATAAGCAATAGTTTTGTAATCAGATATAACACCCATGTTTTTCCCTTTGACTTTGCAATGGAAGCATTTTTGCAAAACGTACCATGTATTTAGTCCGCCTAAATGATTGCAAATTACATTATCAATACTGATCAGCCTCCCCAATTTATTTAGATCATAAATGGATCCAGTCCAAATTAATATTCTATTTAAACTAATAGATTTATTAATAAATAGTTCCATCAGTTGTTTCGAATTGTTCCTCTTCCCATCGAGAATACCTGCTTTACACATTTTATTAAACACAAAGTCAAATAGTTTTATAACATTCATGAGGTTCTCTGAGCTAGAATGAGCACTCTTAAGAGTAGGAGAGTAGAAAGTGGTGTACTTAGGTAAAACATCTGGAACATTATCTGTTCTCTTTTTTTCTTTCGAATCGTCATTTATTGCAGATTCGAATCCAGCCATTGCAAGCTCGTAATTTATGTGTTTTTTTATAGGGTGTCTTGCTAGGATCTTTTGAACCTCTATTTTAGCGAATTCACCTTTGTTAGTTGCTTTGTCAAATGCATTGTTTATAATCTGTATTTTGTTCTTTTCGATTATCAAACGGGCAAAATCATAGTATACTTTCTTAGTAAATATTTCATATTTTTTATTGTCAATGATTTCATGATTTAATCCTCCATTTTGAATAAAATCGGTATAAACCTCCCAATCATCCATTTCCCAAATCAATTTGTTGGTTTTAACACCAGCCGCAGTCATACAATCTTCATCACCAAAATGATGTAGATCTACATAATAAATCGATTCCAAAACATCTCTTTTTTCTAGATAAATATCATAGTAATGCAACATTGGCATGTTCTTTAAGGACTCTTCATTCATGAATTCCTTTTTCTTTATTGAGGCGAGCCGTTCAAGTTCAATAAAGTTTATTTCATTATTCCCAAATACCTTGTCATTAACCGTTTTCTTAAAACTTGAAACACACCTTTCTGTCAATTCATAAAAATCAATCATAAGGTTAAAGTAGGAATTACATTAGCAGCTTCTACCTTTTTTTGATCAATTATTTGAGCATAAACTTGAGTCGTTTTTAGTTCTCTGTGACCTAGCAATTTAGAAACTGTATATATATCCGTTCCATTTGTAAGTTGTAGCGTAGCATATGTATGTCTTGCACAGTGAAACGTTATTGTTTTAGAGATTCCTCCTCTCATTACCCATTGTTGAAGTTTAAGATTGTGCCAAGCACTATATTTTAATCCTTTAAATACTCTTTCTTCTGCCAGGCCTATTTCGCCTAGAAGTTCTCTTGCCTGTTCGGATATAGGTAGCGTTTCGGCTCCCTTCGTTTTTTGCTGTCTAAATCGAATAAACCAATAATTACCAGTTTCAGAGTGCTGGAGGTCATTCCAAAGTAGATTGTTTATATCAGACCACCTAAGCCCTGTAAGAGCACTAAAAATGAAGGCAGTTTTAATTTGTGGGATGTCACACTCGGCTTTAAATAATGCTTGCAATTCTTCAATGGTAAGAAACTCTCTTTGCGTTTCTCCTTGTTTGAAACTTTTAACTCGATCTACAGGGTTCTTAATTATTAACTCATCTTTATATGCTTGTCTTAAACATGCTTTAACCTTGTTGAAATAAGAATACATTGAATTTTGCGATAATTGCACATTGCTTTTTGTTTTGGCCACATGTTCTAAGTGGAATTTAAAACCTTCCAAGAATTTGGGATCAACTTGAGTAATAGAGATTCCCTTAGGACAAAACGTCTTCAGATGTTTGTATGCACTTTCCCAATTTCCATAGTTTCCTTGGCTGTTGAATCTAATCTCTGTTTGTTCTTTAAAGTAGGCGATGAAATTGATATTCGATTTGTCTTTCTCATTTAGATCGTCCAAACCATTATTATCATAAGCAATATTCATTACCATTTTAGACCTGATATTTTCAGCTGCTTCAAGTACTTCTTTATTCCGTTTTTTCTGTGTGCTATTAGGTTTTTCAAGTAGGAATAAATCAAGTGATTTCGTTGTCCGTTTGTTAATAGATTTAGGATTGTAGATGTCAAGAAATAGTTTGATCGTTCCATTCTTGGGTTTGCGTTGTCTGATGGTTATAGTCATGATTGTGGTATTTTGTGTTAGTTGAATTCTTTAACACAAATATAACACACGAATTATCAAAATAACACATAATAGGGGGTAGTTTGTGTTAACAAGATATTAACAATTACATCACATAATCCTTTATTAATAGGGGTTTAGCTTGATTTATTATGATCTGTTTTGATATAGTTACTTCCCGATACAGAACTTACTAAAGATATTCTCCAACAAATCATCAGTAGTAATCTCCCCAGTAATCTCTCCCAATGCATCTAGCGAAGATCTTATATCAATGGCCAACAAATCTGTTTGAGTATTATTATCCAATCCCAATCTAACTTGGTCTATAGCGATAGAAGCCCTAGAAAGTAAATCGTAATGGCGGTTGTTGGTTACTATGGTTGCGCTTTCGGATACTTTGCCTTGATCTACCATTGAAATTAGCTGATTGGTTAGTTGCTCAATTCCTTCGTTGTTTTTAGCCGATATGAATAGGGGACTGCCCAATGCCTCAAACTGACTCTTTTGTTCGTTAGAAGCCAAATCTGCCTTGTTTCCAAGCAGAATTACGTTGTCGGTGGGTTTGCCGATTTCTTTAGCTATGTTGTCTAGGTCGTTTTGGACATCTTCTGCTGTTACTTCGCTTGCATCAAACAAATAGACCGTTATGGCCGACTTTTGGAGCTGTTCGTAGGCTTTTCCTATTCCAATCGATTCTAGTTTGTCTTCTGTTTCGCGGATTCCTGCTGTATCAATAAACCTAAAATCGATGCCTTTAATGTTTATCTTATCTTCAATTACATCTCTTGTAGTTCCTTGAATATCAGAAATAATAGCCTTGTCTTCTTTAAGTAAAAGATTAAGCAAAGTAGATTTGCCTACATTTGGTCTGCCTGCAATAACAACTGCAATACCATTCTTCATTACATTGCCATGCGCAAAAGAGTCTACCAATTCTGTTAATCGGCCTCCAATAAGGCTTAAGAGTTCTTTAAATTGAGTTCTGTCTGCGAATTCTACATCTTCTTCAGAGAAATCGAGTTCCAATTCCATTAAGGAAGCAAACTCAATTAATTTGGTCCTCAATTCGTTTATCTCGGCAGAATAGCCGCCTTTCATCTGATTAATGGCCGCCGCATGCGTGTTTGCAGAATCGGAACTAATTAAATCGCCAACAGCCTCTGCTTGAGACAAATCTAGCTTGCCATTCAAGAAAGCTCTTTTCGTGAATTCACCTGCTGTAGCTGCACGCGCGCCTTTATCTATCAGTAATTGCATTACTCTTTGCTGCACGTAGGTAGAACCATGACAAGATATCTCGATGCTGTTCTCGCCCGTATATGAATTTGGCCCTTTAAAAACACTCACCAAAACATCATCAATAATCGTATCCTTATCCTCAATATTACCGTAATGGATGCTGTGCGAGGCTACTTGTGTTAAATCGCGTCCCGAAAAAACCGAATTACAAATGTGGATGGCTTTAGTACCAGATATTCTTATTACAGCAATAGCGCTTACTCCAGGAGGAGTAGCCAATGCACAGATGCTAGAATCGTCGAAGAAATTTGTCATGCAGCAAAATTAGTAAATAGGGTTTAATAACCTTTGTTATACAATAAGAAAGAGATAAGTTTGAAGTTCTCTAATAAAACAAAATAGTATGAGCGTATTAGTTAATAAAGATTCTAAGATAATTGTTCAAGGATTTACCGGTAATGAAGGTGCTTTCCACGCAGAACAAATGATTGATTATGGCACCAATGTAGTAGGAGGGGTTACTCCAGGCAAAGGTGGACAAACTCACTTAGATAAGCCAGTTTACAATACAGTTGATCAAGCTGTAACTGCAGCTGGAGCTGATGTGTCTATTATTTTTGTTCCACCACCGTTTGCTGCCGATGCAATTATGGAATCTGCCGCGGCAGGTATTAAGGTGATTATTTGTATTACTGAAGGAATTCCGACCAAAGACATGATTAAGGTGAAAGAATACCTTAAAAATTACGATTGTAGACTAGTTGGGCCTAACTGCCCAGGAGTTATTACTCCGGGTGAAGCTAAAGTTGGTATTATGCCAGGTTTTATTCACAATCCAGGACGTATTGGTATTGTTTCTAGATCGGGCACATTGACTTACGAAGCTGTTGACCAGGTTACTAAAGCTGGCATGGGACAATCTACTTGTATTGGTATTGGTGGCGATCCAATTATTGGAACTACTACCAAGGATGCTGTTAAGATGCTAATGGAAGACGATGATACCGACGGTATTGTTATGATTGGCGAGATTGGTGGCGGTATGGAAGCCGAAGCAGCTTATTACGTAAGAGATCATGGTACTAAACCAGTAGTTGGGTTTATTGCTGGTCAAACTGCCCCAGAAGGTCGTACAATGGGGCATGCAGGTGCAATTGTTGGCGGAGCAGAAGATACTGCCGAAGCTAAAATGCGAATTATGAGAGAATGTGGTATCGCTGTTGTTGAGTCTCCTGCAACTATTGGAGCTAAAATGGCGGAGTTAATGGCTGTGCTGGCATAAAAAAGAAATTTAAAAAGTAAGTATTGAGCCCGATAATGGAGCTACCGTGTATACACATCTTTATACATCCTCTAACCTTCGAATATATTATAGAATCTCATTAATCCAATCCAAAGTGTTGTAATACCAGGCGGTCTTTCCGATTTGTATCCTTTCCAGCCACCTAGTCGAGCTATAATCCAAGTTGTATATGATAAGGATTCTTTAGGGAAGGGATTTTGAAGTTTTTTGGTTTTCCCTTCTAAGATAGTGCATTGAGTCTCCAAACATTCTAATTCCTGCTCACTGAAACACATCATAGATTCTAAGTTTTCTCCTTCTGGTATCTTG
>JABSPQ010000253.1 GCA_013214205.1 Flavobacteriales bacterium | reverse complement strand
TTGCCGCCCAGAAATGCCATCTTGAACATATCGCTTAATGAATATAGTATTTTTCACCGGCTTTTGTTTGTTATTTAACTAACTCTGCTGGGTACTGGCTGTAAACGCAAGCTAGACAATGAAACTTTGCAGGGAGAAAGAAGGCTGTTTTTATTCTTTTCATGAGTAAATAAACCTCTGAGAGAATAGTCATACCTCGGATGCAGAGACCGTTTTCAAAAATATGACTGTTTCTTATTTTATCTATCATGGAGGATGAACCGATGCCTGACAATTAAAATTTCGTGGGGCTAATACAGAGATGCTCAAAATTAAAGTCGATGAACATTTTAAGCAACGAGTGCTTTTCTTCTTAACTGGACGATTGGGAATGATCACCTCATTCATCAGTAATAGTTTGATGCGATTACGCGTTTGTTTATGGGCAGAATGCATGATTCCAAAATAGCGAACCTTGTGAAAACCCTTTGGTAAAACATGTTGCAGGTAACGGGGTTAGTTTGCATAAAGGTACATAACGCGCCATAGGATTTCTACTTGGCGAAATAAGACCAATTACCCTGATTTTTCCTGTATTTTTCACATTTCTGCAAATCCAGCTATTGAGACATGGATTAATATATGGCAGTATACCCATATATATTAACTGAAAGGATCCCTCAATGCCACGAATGCAGATATTAAATACAACAGAAGAAGAGCAGTATGATAACCCGCCTATTTTTGATGCAACTCAACGAAAGAAATCCCTCACGTTTTCACAATCATTATTAGAGATTGCTTGTGAATTACGTACACCTGATAACCAAGTCGGTTTTTTAGTTGCCTGTGGTTATTTCAAAGTGACAAAGAAATTCTTCTCATCTGAAAGCTTTCATCTCAAAGATATTAATTATGTATCTCGCCAATTAAATTTAGGGGAAAGCTATAATTATGGTTCATATTCGAATCGAACCAGACAAAGACATGAGCACTTAATTCTAGAATATTTTGGCATTAAGAGATTCGATAAAGATGCTGAGATCTTATTGTCTCAAGAAGCCATCAAGATGGTACATGATCAGTTAAAACCGAACCTTATTTTTTGGCGATGTGTAGATTTTTTGAATCAACAAAAAATAGAACTTCCGAGTAGCAATTTTTTAACTTTGCTTATTACAGATGTCCTTGCCGAATATAAAGAAAATTTAATGCAGATAATAAACGAATCTTTAGATTACGAAACAAAGTATTTATTGGATGAACTTTTTACTCAGGAATCTACATCTAAGACAAGCCGGTATAGACTAACATTGCTCAAGAGGATCTCTCAATCTACAAAACCTGCAAAAGTACGGGAAAGAGTTCTCGATGTGGCATACCTCGCACAACTACATGATCAGTTGATCCCTGTAATATCAGCAATGGGACTCAAGCATGAAGGAATAAAATATTATGCTGGAAGCGTTCATAAGTCAAAGATATTTCAACTTCATCAACGCTCGGATGAAGACAGGTATATTCATACCATCGCATTTATTGCACACCAGTATTTTCGCCTTCAAGACAACTTGATAGATGTCCTTTTAAGCGTTGTTCGTACTTTTCAAAATACCGTTCAGCGTGAACACAAAGAACTCTGTTATGAGCAGGGTAAAAGTCACAATCTAAAACTATCATCTTTTCTCGATAGACTTGATGATGATGTCTTTGATTTAATTAAACAAATTCGTGAACTTTCAGATGATGAGTCTATGAGTGATACGCATAAAATCAGTGAAATACGTTTACTCTTGCAAGTAGATAATTGCAATGAACTCGAAAATGAAAAACTCGAGATAGAAAACGAAATGAATGCAGTTGAGCTCTACAAAATTTTGGAGGCCCGTTCTGTTCGCCTTCAAAATAGAGTTTCTCCAATATTAAAGACACTTGATTTTCAAGCCGAATCTGGTGCAGCAGATCTCATGGATGCCATTAGATATTTTAAATTAAACAATGGAGTTATTAAGATTAACGCCCCACTTAAATTTCTAAATGATGACCAAGAAGCTGCAGTGGTGATTAACCATAAAATCAATCCATCTTTATATAAGGTCTTTCTATTTATACATATAACATCTGCAATTAAAGCAGGAACTTTAAATCTAAACCATTCATATAAATATCGACCGCTAGATGATTATATTATAAGCAAAGAACGTTGGGGGAAAGAAAAACAGCAGTTAATTGAAAGGCAGGTCTCACTTAGTTTGTTGATTGTAAAGCTGTACTGCAGAAACTCGACCATGTACTTTATGATCAGTACCAAGGAGTTAATGAAAATATAATAACGAATCTTAATCCCCATTTTAAACCACTTCCAAATGGTGGTTTTCGAGTTCTGACCCCTCCCCTAGAGGAAACAGATGATAATCCAATTAATACATTATTCCCTGAAAGACAATTCGTACCACTCACAGAGGTGTTGTCTACGGTTAATTATATGTGCAGATTTATCGATCAGATACAACACCATCAACAAAATCATACTCATAAAGCAGGCATCAGTCGCCCTGCCCTATTTGCCAGTTTGATGGCTTTAGGTTGCGGAATTGGTCCTCGGAAAATGGCGCAAATTTCAAGTTCTGTTAAGGGCAGTGAAATTGACCATGCTGTTAACTGGTATTTGTCATTGGAAAATATTCAGGCTGCAAATAATTCGATTTTGAAAGTTCTAGACAAAATGGATTTGCCAAATATTTACCGTCGTCATAAAGATAAACTTCACACGTCCAGTGACGGGCAGAAATTTACGGTTAGAACTGATTCCTTGAATGCAAATTATTCATTTAAATACGGAGGCAAAGAACAGGTTAGCAGTGTTTATAGCTTTATAGATGAACGAAACTTGCTTTGGCACTCTCTTGTCTTTAGCGCTGCTGAACGGGAAAGCGCATACGTTATCGATGGTTTAATGCGTAATGATGTAGTTAAGTCGGACATTCATTCTACAGATACACATGGATACAGCGAGGTCATTTTTGGAACGACACATCTACTGGGAATTTCATACGCACCTAGAATAAAAAATCTAAAAAAACAAATATTATATATTTTTAAAAACAGAAAAGCTGAAGATAAAAAAGACTGGAGTATCCTGCCTAATAAATATATTAGTGAAGATATTATAATTGATAACTGGGATGAAGTTTTAAGGCTTGTTTGCACAATTAAATTAAAAGAAACGACAGCATCGGATATTTTCCGACGGCTTAATTCATATTCCAAACAGCATGATCTTTACAAAGCAATGAAAGCCTTTGGGCAAATTATAAAATCCAACTTTATACTTCGTTACATTGATGATTTAGAATTACGCCGAGCGATTGAAAAGCAACTTAATAAAGTGGAATTGGCAAATAAATTCACACGGGCTGTTGCTGTAGGAAATCCAAGAGAGTTAGCTCAAGGCGCCAAAGAAGAGCAAGGTATTGCAGAAGCTTGTAATCGTCTTATAAAGAATGCGATTATCTGTTGGAACTACATGTATTTGGACCAAAAAGTCAAAACAACAGATGGCGAGATTAACAAGGATTATCTACTCTCTGCTATTAAAAGCCACTCTCCTGTTTCCTGGGCTCATATTAACATGCTTGGCGAATATGATTTTTCTGATGAGAAACTTAAAGATTCTGTTGATATTTTGCCTCCCAAAATATAGGAGCATAAGAAGGCCAGAAACTGCCGGTCCTAAAATATGTTAAGTCGTTGAAAATAAGTTAGTTACATATTTTACTGTGGCGCGTTATGTACTTTTATGCAAACTAACCCTTTGTGACAAAAGGCAAAATATCTATGGAACTGATATGAACTGGCTTGATAAGAGACGAAGTTCTATGGAAAAATTTGGAAATTGGATTGAACTTAAGACAGTCGTCAGGATGCCGGAAGTTATTGCTGAAATGGCTATTAACTTTGCTGAAACATTTGACTTAGGTCAAGATATTCAAAGTGATAATAGTTATGGTGGACTTGACTTATTTAATGGCTACAAAGAATATTCACGATGGATGAATATAGACTCCAATGATTGGCTGGTTGAGATTGGTAATGTATATGAATATATCAAACAAAATATGGAATCCAATCATCCTTCAGACATCGTTATACTAGTTCCAGATTCTAATTATGGTATAAAATGTGTGAATTATTTTAAGCAGAGAAAAGTAGATGTAAATCATGTATTCAGCCCGCAGGAAGGAGAAAAACAATATAATCATAAGAAGTCATTTTGGATGGGTGATAGTAGATTGAAAATATCAACCATACATTCATTTAAGGGGTGGGAGGTTCTAAATGTAATTTTATTTATCCCAGATCATATAATGGGAGAAAAGCACTTATTTGATAAGCTTATGTATGTTGCTATGACGAGAACCAAACAAAATTTAATAGTTTTAAATAGTAATGAAAGATATCGAGAATTTTCTGATAATTTATCTAA
>JABSPQ010000252.1 GCA_013214205.1 Flavobacteriales bacterium | reverse complement strand
TTCGACAATTAACAGGATAGCACTGAACTTGTTAAAGAAGGATGACGCAAAGATTGGGGTTAAGGCAAAAAGAAAAATGGCAGGTTGGGATAACGAGTATTTACGTAAGGTTATGAAAAATTAGATGCGTTTGCCCTGTTCTAAATGTCAGTTCGAGTGATTTTTCTCTTCAAAAATCGTATCGAGAACAAAGTAAACTGAGGATTATATCAAGATACCGTGTATTTTTAAATAGTTAGATAAATCTAACTATTGAGGAAAATCACGAGGATGACGGGCTGCAATTAATTGTTAGTAAGTTGTAGCGTTACCTATTGCAATAATTCTGGAAATTTTGGAAGTTTATATCTCATTAAAAAATATATAGTTTGGCGTTAACAGAGGGGGATGCAGCTCCAAAATTTGAATCGGTTGATCAAGATGGACACCCAATTTCACTAGCAGATTTTAAAGGGAAGAAATTAGCTCTTTACTTTTATCCAAAGGATATGACTCCTGGTTGTACCACTGAGTCGTGTGACTTGAGAGATAATTATCAAGTGTTAAAATCGAAAGGTATTGAGGTCGTTGGAGTGAGCGCAGATAGTCAAAAAAGGCATTTAAAATTCATCGATAAATACGATTTACCTTTTAGGTTGATTGCTGATGAAGAAAAAGAAGTGATAATGGCTTATGGCGTATGGGGCAGAAAGAAGTTTATGGGAAAGGAATACGACGGAATTTTCAGAAAAACTTTCCTAATTGACGAGAACGGAATAATTGAGAAAATAATTGAAAAGGTTAAAACCAAGGATCATTCAAATCAGATCATGGAATAACTCAACCTTTAATTTCACTAACTAAATAAAAATAAATATTATGGCGGTAGACGTTAAAAAAGAAAAATTGAAAGCGTTACAGTTAACGATGGACAAACTGGACAAAACTTATGGCAAAGGTGCTGTAATGAAACTAGGAGACATTGCTGTAACTGATATTGAAGCGATATCTACAGGCTCTCTTACTTTAGACATGGCACTCGGAATAGGTGGGCTTCCTAAAGGACGAATTGTAGAGATATACGGACCTGAATCTTCGGGTAAAACAACTTTAGCGATTCATGCTATTGCAGAGGTGCAAAAGACAGGTGGAATTGCTGCGTTTATTGATGCTGAACATGCTTTTGATGCAGTTTATGCTAAAAATTTAGGTGTTGATATTAATGAATTACTGATCTCTCAACCAGATAATGGTGAGCAAGCATTAGAGATTACCGAAAATCTAATTAGATCTGGAGCAATTGATTTAATTGTGATTGATTCTGTTGCTGCACTTACGCCAAGAGCAGAGATAGAAGGCGAAATGGGTGATTCTAAAATGGGATTACACGCTAGGTTAATGTCTCAAGCACTTAGAAAACTTACTGCTACAATTTCTAAAACAGGTTGTACTTGTATCTTTATTAATCAGCTTAGAGAGAAAATTGGTGTAATGTTCGGGAATCCTGAAACTACCACTGGTGGAAATGCACTTAAGTTTTACGCTTCTGTTAGATTAGATATTAGAAGAAGAGAGCAGTTGAAAGATGGTGATACTATATTAGGAAACAGAACCGTTGTTAAGGTGGTTAAGAATAAAATGGCACCACCATTTAGAAAAGCTGAATTTGACATTATGTATGGCAAAGGAATATCTAGAGTTGGCGAAATTCTTGATTTAGGTATAGATCACGACATCGTTAAGAAAAGTGGTTCGTGGTTTAGCTATGGCGACACTAAATTAGGACAGGGTAGAGATGCGGTTAAGAATTTAATTGGCGACAATCCTGAATTGATGGAAGAATTAGAAGGCAAAATTAAAGATGCAATTGCAAGTCAGAACTAAACATAAAGCATTTGCACTTTTATGTTGTTTGAATGCATCGCTTTACTTGGGTTGTAATGAACCGGTAGAAGAATCGGAACAGGATGCTCAAGTACAGCAAACCGATCAGGATGGTGGTAAGTTAGGTGAGATCAACGATCAAATTAAACTTGCCTCCAACGATCCCACTTTATATTATAATAAGGCACTAATTCACTTTGAAAAAGGTGATTTAGATGCCTCATTTGGTGATATTAATAGAGCGCTTTCGCTGGATAGCACAAATAATACATATTTGAGCTTTATGAGCGATGTGCTTTATTTTCAGGGCGATGTTGAAGCAGCTAGGAGTTTTATTACACATTGGCTTACAATTTATCCAGGGAATAAAGAAGCGTTAATTAAAGTTGCTAAACTGCACATTTTACTGCAAGACTATGATTCGTCTTTAACTGCGCTAGAAACAATGCAGGATAGAGACCAGTTTAATCCGCAGATTTATTTTTATCAAGGTGTTACGTATAAGGCAATGGGCGATACTGTTAATGCGATAAAAGCATTTCAGAAAACCGTAGCGCTTAATCAGGAAAATGTTCAAGGGCATATTCAATTGGGGCGGTTGTTTAGTGCGAAGAATGATAAAGTAGCCATTCAATACTTTAATCGTGCTTTAGAAGCAGACTCTGTGAATATAGAGGCTTTTTATGGTAAGGCTATGTTTTACCAAAACAGAACGAAACCAGAAATGGCCGAAAAGCTTTATAAGAAAATCTTAGCTATTGAGCCCAATCATTTGGATGCGACTTATAATATGGGCTTTCTTAGTTTAATTTACTTCGACAAATTAACGGATGGTGTAAAATACTTTACATCGGCGATTGAATTGAATCCAAATTATATCGAAGCGATATACAATAGAGGTTATTGTTACGAATTGCTGGAGGATGCAAATAATGCTAGAGTAGATTATAAGAAAACGTTGTCTCTTAATCCACAATACGACCTCGGAGCTGAAGGCTTGAGTAGAGTAGGGCGTTAGTCAATTCTTGATTATCGCAAGTTTCCCCAATAAAATTATTGTAACGAATTAAAGAAAGCTGAATTCAAGTAATAAATGCAACTTTTGGGTTAAATAATAAGGCTAAGTTCTAATTAGCATATTGAATGCTTGTTGTTTGTACTCATGCCATACACTATTAGAAGCAAATGCAATAGCTGTAACTATAGCCATTTTGCTGGTTGAATTTTTTATTTTCTCAAGTACTGGTGGAGATGCCGGTCATAGTGACCACCCCATACCGGTTTAAACTGACCAGTCATTTTCATGTGCAAAAAGAGCGCTTCATCAAGCTACTTTATTTAACAAAAATATTCATTTTTCAGGGTTATTAATTGACTGG
>JABSPQ010000251.1 GCA_013214205.1 Flavobacteriales bacterium | reverse complement strand
CTATTCCTTTTTGAATGTATGTTTCAGTAATACTAGAGTTATTTTTATTTATTAATATGTTATAATAAGAAGTCACTGTGTCAGCTTTTTCAGTTCCAGAAATGACAATTTTTTTCTTCAAATTATTTTTATAATTGTAAGTCAATATTTGACTTTTTCCCCCAGCGTTACAAGTGTCGGTAATTTCAATAAATGATTCTTTCTTTAATTCTTTTTTTATAACCTTATTACAAGTCATATTAATGAACAATCTTTTTTCCTTATTAAATTCATATAATTCAGTAAGGGTCTCATTGTATTGAACCATAACTTGTTTCATTTCGAACAGATGTCCTTTTTGCCAAGTAATATCAATAAGAAATTCAGGGTTATTATTATTTGTGTCAAGAAATATTTCTAAATGTAAATTTCTCTCACCCTCAACAAAATAATCTATAAGTACTTGTTCATATAGCGAAATTCCTGTCTCTTCAAATGAACTTAGTTTTTGTCCATAGCTAGAAGTAACTAATAATAAAGCTAATATTGTATTTAATATTTTTTTCATTTTATGATTACCGCTAACGTTTGGCTAAACTGCGTTTTAATGCAGTTTAGCCATTGTTAGCAAATCGTTACATTATTATTATTAATTTATAACTCTTTTTCTCATTATCTGAGCTTAATTCAACAAAATATGTACCTGCATTTTCATTCAATTCAAATTGGAATTCAGCTGTATTGATGTTTTCTTTATTGTAAACTAATTGACCATTCATATTAAATACTTTAACGCTTACATTTTTTAGTGTTCCCAATTCAATATTTACTATTCCTTGATTTGGATTAGGATAAATAAATGCCTCTTTAAATAATTGATTGTCTTCTATACTTACAGTTGAGATGGTGATACATGAAGATGTATCTACGCAACCATTTTTTGTAATTTCTACAGAATAACTACCATTTGATGTGGCCGTAAAGACTTGTGATGTTTCATTCATAATGATTGCATTGCTGTTATTACAATCTAACCATTGATAATCTACCCCTGCTTCGGAAGACGTAATTGAAAGTGAATTCACAATTACCGATGTATCGATGTATATTATATTTATAGTAATTGATTCTTCCACTGCATTACAAGTTCCGTCTAATCTTGCATAATAGGTAGTAGTAGCAGCAGGAGAAACTGTCAGAGGGTTTGTTGTACCCAAGTTGTTACCTGTACCACCAACTCCATCAAACCAAGTCAGAGTTGCGCCACTTCCCGCAGATACTCCATTAGCAGTTAAATCAACTGATGTCGAAGCACAAACATTATTGGTGTTTGCTGTTGCAGATGTAATACTTGATGCAGTTTGATCAACAGTTACTGCTATTGAAGATTCCACTGTATTACAATTACCATCTAGTCTTGCATAATAGGTAGTTGTTGTAGCAGGAGAAACTGTTAAAGGATTTGCTGTCCCCAAATTGTTTCCAGTACCACCAACTCCATCAAACCAAGTCAGAGTTGCACCACTTCCCGCAGATACTCCATTAGCAGTTAAATCAACTGATGTCGAAGCACAAACATTATTGGTGTTTGCTGTTGCAGATGTAATACTTGATGCAGT
>JABSPQ010000250.1 GCA_013214205.1 Flavobacteriales bacterium | reverse complement strand
TTTGAACAATTGAAGACCGTTGCAAGGAGTATATTTCAATAATTCCGGGCAGGTAATGCACTTAAATATCTAGATATTTAAGTGCATTACCTGCCCGGAATTATTGAAATATACTCCTTGCAACGGTCTTCAATTGTTCAAAGGCCAACCAAGAATGGAATTGGGCATAGTTCTATTTTGGAGAACAAGAATTAGAAACAAGTTAAATCTTACTATAGGCGATAACTTAAACCTATTAGTTTAGGCGCTCTAAACCTTTATTCCACTATAAGCACATCCCCTTGATTAACCGTACTTCCAGATATTTTGTTGAACGATTTTAGTTTGGAAATAGTCAAGTTGTACTGTTTTGCAACAGATTGCAATGTCTCCCCTTTTTCCACTACGTGCGTTATCTTATCGGCTCCCAGTGCTTTCCTGAAAACGATTTCGATATCACCTAAACCTTCACCAGTAATTTTAAACTCGGTTCGCCTGTTTTCTGCCTCCACAAAATCGGGGCACCTAATGCCGTCGGCGCAGGTATTAACTAACCGCTCTTCCCCATGCCCTTTGGCGATACACCTTTTAGAACTAACTCCCTTTTTTACCAGATAATTTACAATCCATTGTGCTCTTTTTTTAGACAGGCTCATGTTGTACGAATCGGATCCTGAAGCATCTGTATGGGCATGTACTTCTAAGTTTATTTGAGGAAGCGCTTTCATTAAACTCACCATTTTATCTAACAATTCGGTTCCTTTTCTATCCAACGCCGACTGATTAACTGCATAGTTGATGTTTCGCATGTAGAATTTTGTCGGCTCTTTTTTCACTGGTGCTACAGGCGATAATTCGTCATCACCGGCTGCTGTCTCTTCCTTTACCAACTTATTTTTATTTGCCGCCATAGCAGCAATTTGTGCAAATACGTCTTCCTGTGCCTCAACAACTACTTTGTACTTTTTGGATTTGTCGAGGTTGTCGAATTTAAACGTTCCATAAGCGTCGGTAGTGGTTGTAGCAACAATTCCACCATCCTCGTCGAGCAAAAACACCTTCATTCCTTCGGCGTATTGCTGCGGTAAGCGCGAATAATCGAACCTGCCTTTAATCTCGTTACCCGCAGGCGAAATCATCATGCCTCCATCGTCCTCGCCCGTCATTAAACTTAAACTGCTGTGTACTTTATACGCCAAGGTATTGTATTCGAAACCTGCCAATCCAAAATCTTCTACCTTAGTTAAGGTGGCTCCTTTTTCGTCTACAATACTCAACGTTACACCCTTCATTTTTGCCTTGTCGGCCTCGTTCATTTTAATGTGATACTTGGCGTCTTTAGGAACGTTTTTAAATACAAAATCTCCATTTTCATTAATCATCGAAGAAGCAAGTATATTGCCCTCATCATCTATTAAGTATACCATAACGCCCACAGGATATTTACCTGGCAACTTTTTATATTCAAAGTTTCCTTTGATATCTGGTACTAGATCTGCGTCAAAACCTTCTTCTATTATGGCCAAAACATTATCATTACGTTCCAATATATTGTACATAAATTCGCCTTTTTCGCTTTGCACCAATACAGAAAGCACCTCGCCCAAATCATTCAAAATATTAAGTTCTAATTTGTCCGAGAAATCGGGATGCGCATCGTCAACTTTAATCACAAAGTTTTGATTGCTTGGCAAGTTTTCAAATACAAAAACACCTTTTACATCGGCAATTCGAGTATACATTACATTGCCTTTTCCGTTTACCAAATACACCTTTATTTTATCGGGGTGCTTATCGGGAATCCCCTTGTAAACCAATTGGCCTTTCACCGAAACATCGGCTATGCGATCAAGCTTTTCATCCTCTTGATCGCTCATCAATTTCAATCCGTTTCCTCTGCCAAAAGAGAGCGTATTGTACACAAAGTCTCCGTTGGTTTCTACTACCGACGACAACAGTTTTACTTGTTTGTTATTAACCATAATGGCTAGCGGAGAAGGCTCTTTAAAGTTTTCTTCGTTGGCTCTAATGATGTAATTAACCCCCATTTTTGCCTTGTCAAATACAAACCTGCCATCCTTGTCGGTGTGCACAGTTTGAAGCGTGTCTTTATTGCTGTTTATTAAATGAACAGGCATATTATCGGGGTATTTCCCAACCGCTTCGGCATAGTAATACCGACCTGTAATCGGCGTTTCTTCCGCTTTAAACATTAGCCCATCGTTTTCTTTTAAAATAAGGGCTAGCCTACCTTTTATGTTGTAATTAATTGGTCGATAAATATATTCGCCGTTTTCGTTTTTCAAAAGATCTGTTACTATCTCCCCTGCTTCATCAATTATCTCTAAAGCCAGCTCTTTATTTTTGCCATCACTTTTTTCTATTCTGATGGTGTAGTTAACATTCGATGGTAATTCATCAAACGAAAACTCTCCATTTTCATCTAGCGTGGTTGTCATTAACACTTTTCCATTCTCGTCGGCCAAATAAACCGTAGTTCGAGTGGGCGTTTTCTTTGGCAGTTTCACATACGAAAAACGAGCGTTTACGTTGATTATCTGAATGGCCTCTTCCTGCTCTTTGTTGGTCATCCTGGCCAGCCTTTCTGGTGAAAAACAATCTATTGGCGTAAATGCAAACTGTTTGTTGGCATTCATTACCACCACAGCAATCTCCTTCTCCTTCTCGTCGTTCATCACAATTTTAGCATGCGCCATCATGCCCTCGTCTTCCACGCCGAGCTTAATTATATAATACTCGTCGGATGGTAACATGCCGAATATAAAGGAGCCTTCTTTATCGGTTATGGTGGTCATTATCACCTCTCCTTTATCGTTTAATAGCGACACTTTAATTCCCGAAGGGTTATCGGGCGAGGCACCTTTTTCAAAAACAAACTTGCCAGCTATTAAACTGTGATCGATGTTGAATTCTTCCCTTACAACAAAAACATAGATGTCGTCGGCACCAGAAGACCCAGGCCGATTAGATGAAAACCAACCCGACTTTCCGCTCTTGTCAAAATGCATGGCAAAATCGTCGTAGGCTGTGTTAATGGTACTTCCCAAATTAAAAGGATGTCGCCATTTACCGTTTTTTTGAATGGACGAAAACAAATCTAACTTTCCAAAACTCTCTGGCCTGTTAGACGAAAAATAAAGCGTGCCATCTAATGCGATATGCGGAAACAACTCGTCGTCTTTAGAATTTATTTGAGGGCCTAAATTTTCTGGCTTTCCCCATTCACCATCTGTTTTAACTACTTTATAAATATCGTTTCCACCATAGCCATCGGGCATATTAGAGCAGAAATAAAGCGTATTACCATCTACAGAAAACGATGGATGCCCATAAGCATAAGCAGGTTTGCAAAATGGCAATTTAACCGACTTTGCCCAATCGCTTCCCTTTTTTTGAGACACGTATAGTTGCGGTTTTTTCTTGTCTGTATCTTTTCTGTTTTGCTGATAATCAACTCGGGTATAGAAACAAACAGTGCCTTCTGCATTAAAACAAATAGGGCCATTGTGCTTGCCTAAATCTAAGTTGGCAGAAAACAACGTAGGTTTTTTCAGAATTTCTATACCGTCTTTTAGTTTGTATTCCGCATGCAATATTGACAAATGATTGTTGATGGCCATCTTGTTTTCGCCGTAGTTAATCATGTTGATTTCGCGAGAACTCGTAAACACAATTCCATTGTTGAACGGAACCGGAGCAAAATCGGAGGAGATAGAATTAATTGCTCTAGCATTAATTACTTTAAAGATTCGGATAACCCTGCCCGATGCTTCCGCTTTTTTTTGGGCATGTGTTCCCTCTCCTATAAATAGTAGGATAAAAAGAAATATGGAGAGGAACTTTACCACTTTGGTTATCTAAAAAAAATCTAATTAATTATAAATATTTTGTTCTGATTGAAGTTGATACCGACTTAGATTTTGGAGTAAAATCGTAGCCGATAAATATTTCGTGAGAACCATTATCGTATGCGCTCAATTGATTGGTGAGCATATCGAAGGAATAACCCATTCGTAAACCGTCGGTAATGTTGCATTCCACAATAAAAACAAGCGAATTATCAACTCGCCACGATGCTCCCAACCATAAAGTTTTCTGAATAAGCACACTTACATTAACATCTACATTTACCGGTGCTTTAGAAACATATTTAATATTTACCGAAGGTTTTAAAACCAAGTTATCGGTAATTAAAAAAGCGTAGCCACTGGTTATATTGTAATGTCGGGATAAATAAGAATTGGCCGAATCT
This sequence comes from Flavobacteriales bacterium, assembly GCA_013214205.1. Lineage (GTDB taxonomy): Bacteria > Bacteroidota > Bacteroidia > DT-38 > DT-38 > DT-38. The sequence goes on along the minus strand of JABSPQ010000250.1, from coordinate 9,647 downwards.
TGCAACGAACCCTGCGTTAAATGTGTGCCAGCCAAACCAATATAAAGCTGATTTGTATAGTAGTAAGCTCCAAAATCGATGTTGTGAACGAATTTATTTTCGCTTGCGGTTTGAGCAAATCTGTCGGTTTCGTCTTTAAATTCAATTTCGTCGACTCTCAATTTGTAAAAGTACCCTCCCCCTCTCAACGCCATCGAAATAGTACCACGCAATGCTTTAATGCGGTAGGCGTAAGTTCCCATTGTGCCTACAATTTGGCTTGGCCCAATAGATTCGTTGATGGCGTTAAAGCCCAATGCAACTTTTTTACTTTTAAAAGGTCCGTGTACACTAATGGTTTGGTTTAATGGCGCTCCTTTTATGCCTACCCATTGTTTTCTTACCATTAATACCGAACTGATGGCGTCTCTACTACCCGCGTATGCAGGATTGAACACAAATGGGTTAAACATGTATTGGCTAATAAGCGCGTCTTGCTGAGCCATACCGTCGAAAGACAGAACAATTAAACTAAATATGACGAGGTACTTTTTCATTAATTAATTGTCAACGCAGTATTTGAACCCATCCTGTTACTGGCGAAGCTTCGTCCCCAAGGTCTATCACATAATAATAGGTACCTACTGGCAAATCATCGCCATTGGTGTTTTTTCCGTCCCATCTAAAGTCTGCATCGTCGTTATTGTATTTATCAATTGATTTAACAATATCTCCCCATCTGTTAAAAATTACCACTTTCATAGTAGTAAAGTAGGAGATTCCATCAATATGAAAATAGTCATTAACGCCATCGCCATCAGGTGAGATCCCTGAATACACACCAATATTACAATCGCTTGTAATGCTGATTTCAATTTTTACGGTATCGCTTAAACATATTCCATCAATTTGATTTGCGTAATAAACAAACTTCCCAGCTATCCCTTCAATTCCTTCTGGCGCATATACATCTGTTCCTTCTGCCAACGTGGAGCCATCAGCACCAAACCAAATCATATTTTCGGGAAATGCATCCGAAACGAGGGGTTTGATTTCATCGTACACACAATATTCAAAATTTGTTTCGTCCAGTACTGGCGTATCTAATAGCGCACCATCACTTCCTACGACTACTAGCTCTTTCTGATTGCATCCCGATTCATCAAAAAGTCTAACAACAAACGACTTTGGACAAAAACCAGTTCTAAATGCTGGAGCTACTTCATTTAAGGTAGGATTTAAAAACTCCCATCGAATGTAGGCATCACCTACTACATCCCCTATTACGACTTCAACAGAACCATCGCAAGTATTTCCACAGGTGGTTTTTGTAATAATTATGGTGTCAATCTTTGGTCTTTCATTTACTTCAATGTAAATAGAATCCAACGTAACGCAAGGTGCATCTATCGTATAAACCACAGGCCAAACACCTGCCTCTACAAAATCAGGGCTAAACTCACCCTCAATAGAATCTATTATTCCGTATCCACTCCATATGCCACCAGCAGGCGATGCCAGTAAGCTTATAGAAGAAGCTTTAACACAAAGTGGATTAACTTCGGCAATTGTAACGTCTAATACACTATCCGCTAAAACCTCTACAAGTACCTCTACACTATTACTAATACAGGTTTCAAGTGAATCGTAAACAAAATAATTTGTGGTTCCCAACTCCATTACTGGGTTATAATTATTTCCCGTAGCTAATATTTTCCCAGAATCATCCGTCCAAGTTAAATTGGTAAATGCCGATACAACAGAAAGCCTAGTAGAACCTCCTGAACAAAAAAGCCCCCCGCCAATTACCTCTGGTGCATCTATAGATACCGAATCAAAAATAGAATCGCTAACCGTTGTGGTGCATATACCGTCGCTAACTGTACATGTATAATTACCTGCACTTAAGCCAACAGCGATTGAATCTGTTTGTCCATCGTTCCAAATAAAAGTATAACCAGTTGGGTCGCCAAAAACAGATATGGTTATGCTTCCATTGGCACCACCACCACAACTCTGCTTTGCAGTACTTACAATTAAATTGAATGTTGATTCTGGATCGAAAATTGAATCGGTTATAATAGCCGTACAAGTACCATCACTAACAGTACACGTATAAATGCCAGGGCTTAAGTTGATGGCCACAGAATCTCCTTGACCGTCGTTCCAAATAAAGGTATATATAGACACATCGCCAAAAACGGATATTGCAATGCTTCCATCCTCTTCATCAACACAACTGAGATTTGTTGCAGTAGTTGAAATTAATTTAAAGGTTGATTCGGATAAAAATATACTGCCGTTGCTGGCGCATTGGTTTATATCTGTAACCGTTGCAGTGTATGTTCCGCTAGATAAATTAAATACAGAATCTAACTCAGATACCATTCCATCCCATTCAAATGTATAAGGAGCAGTACCACCCGAGGCCGATACTTTAAGAAATCCCAAAGAGTCTTCGCAAACAGGCGCCTGAACATTGGTAAAGGAAAAATATAACGGTAAGGGATCAAAGAGTTCGATGGAATCGGTAGCCAAACAACCAGACCCATCGTCTACTGCAATAATATAATTTCCGGCAGGAAGATTACGAAGCGTATCGTTGGTTTGATCGTTAACAATGCTTGTTACGTTTGTATTGCCCCACACAACAAGATACGAAGCTAAATCGCCTTTGATATTCGCAATTGCATAGCCTGTACTATCGTTGGTACAGTCGGGATCTTTGCCCGTCATTGTTATTGTTGGCCCTGTTTCTATTGTTACAGTAACACTATCCACCACACACAAACAACCATAATACGAAGAGTCTACCAAGTAATATGTGGTGGCACCAATTGTATTACTAGGCGTAATAGTTGCTCCTCTACCAATGCTAACGGTTAGAGCTGCGTCGGAAAACCATTCCAATGTACCATATGCATTTACTCCAGTTAAATTAGCTCTGGTTTCACTTAAACAATAACTGGTATCCACACTACTAATAAATGGCTTAGTACAAGAATACGGCAACTTAAAACTGGTAGTAAGGTCGCAACCAAAAGTATCGCCAGCTATAATTGTATCTCCACAAACTTCAACGAAAAAAGAACCAACGCCAGCAGTAAGACCATTGGCAGTCTGATCTGCAATTACAAATTGAATTTCATTGCCTTTAATGTGGCACAAGTTCCAGTCGTAAGTTCTATTACTTTCCAGTTCACTTAAACCGTCAGAACAAGTTCCAAAGGGATCCATTCCGCAACCAGACCCTGCACCATCGGTTATATCGCGCAAAACATAATTGGTTTCCGAACCAAATTCATCTGTTGTAATTCGTATGTGCACCTCCAGTTCATTATTGCTACATGGCGCAGTAATACAAGAACTTTTTATGTAAACTAAATAATCTTCGGTTTCGCCAAATGCGTCGCTGCCAGTAGGGTCGCAAGAAACCAATGCTGGACCCGACCCTTGAACGGTAATTCTCATTCTGGTAAGTCCAGATAAAGCCTCAAGCGGAATAGATATATTGTCGGCAAAATTAATAGTACCCGACCCAGACTTTGTTGTCAAATCAAATAGCTCTCCTTCTGGCGAGTCTGCATCATCAAAAAATCCATCGTGATTAAAATCGATCCACACTTTTACTCGCTCCGATTTAGAACTAGCCGTGTTTACATCTACCGACAGACTATACAATCCACCAGTAAACAGCAATGCAGTATCGTTAGTGTAAAAATTATATCCCCCCGTTTCTGCTCCACTAACATTATCGATATCTCCTAAGGTAACCTGCTGAATGTACTCTGATGTTTCGTCTGTAAATGTAGATGTACAATAATCGCAACTTACGCCGGCTATTTCTATATCGAATGGTGTATAAGCTAGTATTGTATAGGTGGATACTATAATGTAATACGTAATGCCTTTCGACAAATTAACTCTTGAAATAGCTGGATTCCCAAAATCGCTTGAATCGGCTGCAACACAATAGCCATCAACTTCTGGGCAGCCTTCTGTAACAAATAACCCCGTTAACAACTCGGTATTGCTTAATGTTATACTAACACAGGTATCCGATTTGGGAATAAATTCAAATACATAATCGGTACCAAGCGAATAGTAAGATTCGCATAAATCTGCATAATAAAAATTTATGCCAGCACCCTCGGTTGTTAACCCCGTGGCAGAATAAGGGATGGCATTTATAGTATCTGGATTTGAGCAACTGTTTCCCACAGGACAAGCCACTTCATCAACTTCGATGTTAAAGTTTGTACAATTTGTTTCAAATGGATCGGTAGACACCATTATGTAATAAGTGTAGCCACCCAACAAGCTTACCGAAGCGATACTAAGACCGCCTGCAGTAGAATCCATTGCCATATAACCTTCGTAATCGCTAGGACAATATTCTTTTACAAAAACTGCAGTACCAGACGAAGCCCCGCTCACAGAAACACTAATGCAGATATCATTTTCGGGCTTATACTTAAACAGATAATCCTCGCCACCCAAATAATCCGAACCACATGCCACAGCAGCATAACACAGAATATCGATTCCGTAATCATTACCCAATCCACATGTAGTTAAGCCCGTCTCGGCAAAAGGAAGATTTTTAATTGCTTTGGCACTTTCACAAACTTCGCCTTCCAAAAACAACTCGAATGCTCCAATAGAGGGTGGATCATTTCGCTGTTCTCCATATATGTCTTTCAAAACATCCGACAACACTCCCGCTCTTTTTGCTGGAGAAGTATCTTCCAAGTCTAAATCGTGGTTCTTAACATTAACATACTTAGGATCGACAAAAATCGAATTATTGTCTCCTTTACCACCTTCAAACACATGGTCGGTTTCTTGTAGATCGGTCAAATCTTCGCGGATACCATTATTAAAAAAAGCCACTCGAGCTCCTTCAGAGTAAAACAGATTATAGTTGCTTGCACCTAGTGTACCTTTGCCGAGCGATAGTAAATATTGCGTTGTATCGGTTGATGAAGAATAAATAATATTATTCGTAAAAGTCCAAGCTGTGGCTGTATCAGCAAAAACAACTGCATCTCCTTCCACATAAAGCGAATTAAACTTCATTACGCCATCCTTACAACTGGCATCGCCACATGAGTTAAAGAAACCCATGATAGAACCCGAAATGTAATTGTTATATATAACGGTATTTACAACTTTGATTTGGTCCAATGCTATATAGATCCCTTTGCCCCCATTCTGAATTCTGTTGCCCCATATTTCTGTATTTTCTACATACGAATACAAAGAGATGCCTGCCCCTAAAGAACCTGAGGCCATTTTAATAGTACAACCAGCTATCGTAATATTTTGTGACGCTTGTCCACTTGAAACTTTGTTAATTTGAATTCCATCCGAATTAACATTACCGCTCCCGTTTACAATAGTGCATTTATAAATTTCTACAAAATCGGCACCCTCTGCTAAGCCAACAACCGCACCATCTCCGGTACTAAGGCTGTTTTCGAAGATGCAATTTTCTAAAACTATATTACTAGATTGCCCTATACCAATAGCAAGTACAGCTCCTGAATTCCTCTTATTTACCTTTAAATCGACTAGGGTTATAAAATTTGAAGCACCGATAGAAAACACTGCAAAAAATGGACTGCCATTAATTTCGGTGAGTGACGAGTCGGCACCACGAAAAACAATAGGACTACCCTCAATACCATTAAGTGAATTTAGTACAACCGACTCATTGTACGTTCCAGCATCAATTAAAACAGTGTCGCCAGCGCTTAAACTAGCAAGAATTGCCTTGCCAATAGTTAAAAAAGGTTTATCGCTACTTAATCCGTTAAAACTATCATCCCCTGCAACAGAGCAAAAAACATCTTCTGGGTCCGAATTGTTATTTACATAATACGTTGTAGCCTGCACTTCAAAGCAGAGCAGCATCAACGAGCATACGAATAGGTATTTCAACAAATGTTTGATCTTCATTTTTGCGGCGTACTAGTCAGACAAGGCTCGCATGCATTATCAATTACCACTTACTCAATTTATTACCTATTAAAACGTAATATACTCAGTAGCGTTACCTCGAAAATATAACATTTTTCATTCTTTCAGCACGAGTTTTTGGTTTATCAACCAATAACTTTCACGGACTAATGCATTTAATCACAGAGGAAGCTACTTGGTATGCAGGAAACACCTATGCAGCCTGTTTGTTACAGACATTTCAAAAAGCGTAACAACTAGATGCAAAACATAGCGGGATTCTAATTTATTGGGTTACTTTTGGTGCTAAATCATTGCAGAAAAACTAACCACAAACATCTGCAACAAATTAATTTACTTGACTAATTATTTTAATTTTTCTTTAGTAAATAAGGGTTTGCCACTCACCTTAGTCCTACTATCATTACTCATCTCTCTATCAGCATCTACAGGCTTTGCGCAAGGGCAAGACTTAACCCCTAAACAAGCAAAGAAAACGGCTAAAGCCAATAAATTTTTGAATCAAGAAAAGCATTCTAAAGCACTTAAAATCTACACCAAATTAATCTCGAGCGAAGTAATAAACAATCTGATATTTTACAAAACAGGCTTGTGCTACTACGGTTTACAGCAGTATCCAGAAGCAATTGCCTTTTTAGAACAGAGTATTATTATCTCCGACAAAATTATACCTGAGTCGGAATATTTTTTGGCAAAAAGTTATTTCCTCGATAAACAATATCAATCTGCGCTTGAACATTACGTAATTTTTAATGACATAATTAATGTAATTGCCAAACGTGATACCTCTAACCAATCTAAGTTTAATGAACTATCGAGTGAGGTTGTTATTGGGATTAAAAAATGCAAAGCGGAAATACAAGGCATACTTATTAAGAAATTAGCAGAAAACACAGACTCTACTAGCTATTTCCTACTATCGGATGATGTTATTACAGAAAAAAACGCCGACCCTGTAGTTACTATTTTGGATAAACAAAGCAGTGCGACCGACTCTTCGGGAATAAGCAAAAACGCGTCGTACACGCTTTTAAATTTGCCTAGCAAAACAAAGCCTAACATTATGTTGCTTGAATCGGATATAGATGACCATGGCCTTACAACATCCAATATCCTTAAACGTAAAAACAAACTATCGGATCAAATTACATACGTAATTCAGATAGGAGCATTTAAAAATAAACCCTCAAAAGAGTTCTTATCCTCATTAGAAAATATAGATAGCTATGTAACCATTGATGGTTTTACGAGGTATACAGTTGGTAGTTTTGATGATAAAAACAAAGCAATTACATTTAGAGACAATCTGATTAATTCAGGGCTTAAAGATGTATTTATTAGCACGTTACAACAAATGAATAAGATAGAGTAGAACAGAAATGATTAAACTCCGCAACATAATTAGTCAGCTGAATGTCGAAGATTTTGAGGCATTCGGAGATCAGTTATTAGACAACAAAGCCGATAAATATAATCGGCTGTTGGTCTTTTACAGAGAAGATTATTTAACCGACGACGAAGTATCTAAAGAGTTGAATGTTTCATCTAACGCCTACTACACAATTAAGTCAAGGCTATTTCAAAAAGTACAAAACTTCCTACTAGAAAAGCTAGACGGGCCTAAGGTAGATCTATTAAGAAAAGTAGCGAACATCCCTAGTTTAATGTTCGGCTTACAAAAATCTACGGCTGTTGCCATATTGCTTAAACTAGAAAAAGAACTGTTAGAATTCGATATGCCAAATGAGTTGGCAACAGTTTATAATGCTTTGAAGAAAATAAACCTTCATTCTTCAAAATATTACCATTACACTCAGCTCTATAACAAGCACATTGCTTACACCATTGCGTTTGATAAAGTGGAAAGTTTGCTCTCTGATTTTCACAAACACTTGGGCGATTATATTGCAACAAAAGATCCCGAAATTTTAGATGTACTTGTTATTATTAAAAGAGAAGCTTTTAATTCGTGCAGGCTCTACGACTCCCACCATTTAAGGGTTTTTAACAATATGATAGACATATCATTTGGTTTATTTGTTCCACGAGAAGAAGAAAAAGAGGAAGACAAACCGATTGAAAATATGTTAACGGAAATAAGGGAGACCATTAAAACTTATCCAAGAGATACCACCTATCAATACCTGAAAATTGCATATTACTTTTTGGCATACGAATATTACCACAATCTAGGTCTGTTTAAAAAGGAAAACGAATTCTTCAAGAAAATTAACGAGAACCTAACTTCTTTTTTACTCTATAACTTTGTTTGTTACACGTCTAAATTCCTTATTTCTAAACTAGAAAGGTATGTTAGAGAAAACAACGAAAGCGAACTGGTAAATGAAAATTACGAGATTGTAGACAACTACGAGCCAGATATTTCCGACATTCCTAATTACATTAATTACACCATTTACATGTCGGTGTCGTCGTATTACGATAAAGATTACAACGAAGCGATACTATACCTTAACCAGTTAGTAAACGATATAAGCCTTAAAAGCTATATCCACGCAGAAATTGAAATAAAATTATTGCTAAGTACTTGCTATTTAATGTTTGGCAAAAAAGAACAAGCCAATTATATATTAAGAACATTGGCAAGAAAAATAAGAGAAGGCAAAAACAGAATTGATTACGAAAACGCTACCACATTTGCCAAACTTTTAAAGCTCATCATTAAAAAAGGCAGCAAAACAGATACTGCTCAGTTAGAAAAACTTAGCAACAGATTTACAATGCTTAACCAAGGGGCTAGCAAAATGCTTAGTTACATAAAAATAGATGGCATAATTGCTCACGCTACCGACAGAACGCACAATGCTGCACCAGAGAACAAGGTGGAGCTAGTAAAACAAAAAGATTTTACTAGATTATAGTGAATCTAAATGAACGCTAGATAAAGGCTTGTTAATGTAAGTGGTAATGCCATTTTCAATTTGAGCTTTCTCCACATCCTTTAGGTTTACAGATGAAGTAAGCATTATTACTTCTGTTCCTTTCCTAAACTCGGGCGACAACTTTTTAAATTCATCTAAAAACTGAAACCCATCCATGATCGGCATGTTGATATCGAGAAAAATAACACCAGGAATCATTGATTGAGGAACATCGGAAGACCTTTGTAAATTGCTAAGAAATTCGAGTGCACTTTTACTACTTGTGTGAATGTAAACGTGATCTGCAAAATTTGATCCTTCGATCATTTTTTGATTTATAAAGTTGTCAACCTCATTGTCGTCAACTAACATGACAACTGAAAATCTAGATTTAGGTTTTTTTCTATTCAATTTCTTAGTTATTTCTTTATCAATTATTGTGAAAAATAGCCTCGTGCCTAGTGTAATTCAACGAAGGTGCTTAATAATTGTTACTAAAATACCTCTTTTAAGCATCAATAACTCATGTTGCACTAAACACCTTCGGTGTAGCTTTTTTCATTGCCATAATATTTATGTAGTGTTTTAGGCAAAAATGATTTTTACCCTTCCTCATTTTAATCAATTCAAACCGATTGAAAGCTCCGACAGAAGCTATAAAATGTTTTTTTGTGTAGTGGTGGTTCTTGATGGTGATTTTGCAAAGCACGTATTGGATTTGATCGACTTATGATACTCTTCTACTTTCCATCTTTTTTTATAGATCGTAGTAATTTGTTTGCTATCCGCACCCAGGTCGTTAGA
>JABSPQ010000249.1 GCA_013214205.1 Flavobacteriales bacterium | reverse complement strand
CATTAGATGACTAAAAGAGCATCTTCAATATTAGTTATTGGGCAAGTCGTTAACAGTTTCCAATTAATTAAGTTTTGGGAATCCGAGTTGATTTCCTGATCTTCAATGATGTATAGAGATACTTTATCTTTGACATCTTTAGATGCACGGGCTGGTCGTTTTATGGTTGTCGAGCAAAATCTGACTTCTGATTTCAGCAGTACGTTTTGCTTGATTTTTACACTTATCTCCAACAATATTTATAGAGTAAGTGCCAGCAACTTCACTTGCACTTATTTTATCAAATAACTTTCCTCCTCCCTCCAAAACTCTGTTGTTCCTTGCTCTAATCAAGAGGTCTGTTCTCTTATCGGGAATTGTGGCAAATTGCTCATAAATATCACCTTCTCTATCTTGGGTAATAATTATTCTTTCTGCTTATGCAAGTGCTTGTTTCGTTTTAATAGAAGCTTAAATCCAACGGTATGATTCTTTTTCCTGAATTGGAAGTTGCTTGTAATTATACCGATACATTAATGCCTTACAAGGCTGTGCATTTGTCGGAAGAGGTTAATAACCCGCACATCTATTTTTCTCCGATCCCAATAAACAATAACAAAATAATATTTGGTTCGCTTAGAGAAAATGAAAGTAAATTTTATAACCAAGCAGAGCAAGATACCATTGGATTGCCTACTGGAAAGTTTTATGAAGCCGATAAAAAAGATAAAACATGGACGTTTTTAGGAGAGTTGGGAGGGCCTTTTAATTCTGATGAAACAGACATTGCAAATGGAACTTTTTCGCTCGATAAAACAAAATTATATTTTACACAGTGCCAAGAGAACGACTTGTTTAAAGTGATTTGTAAAATGTATAGCAGCAAATTAGAAGGGGCAAATTGGTCGGCGCCAGAAGCGTTTAGCGAGTTGATAAATTTACCAGGATATACTACTTCTCATCCTACTGTTGCAGCTCATTCTGAATATGGACACGAGATTATCTATTTTGTTTCCGACCGACCAGGAGGCGAGCGACGAACGGATATTGGGTATACGGAATACAATACTAAGAAGAAGATTTATCGTAAACCTCGAAATGCAGGAACTAGGATTAATACAGGCGGGGTAGAGACTACGCCATTTTTAAATCAGGATTTGAGTACGCTTTATTTTAGCTCTAACGGACATGCTAATATAGGAGGGTTAGATGTGTTTAAAATTAAAGGAGAAAAGAAAAAATGGGAGGACTTGCAAAATTTGGGAAGCTCAATTAATTCTGTTGCGGATGATTTAGAGTTTATTTTAACCGATGATAATGAAGGAGGTTTTTTTACATCAAACCGAAAGGGTGGGCAATCGCTATACAACGAAACTTGTTGCGATGATATTTATGAATTCGCTAAAGTAGCATACACGGATAGGTTGCCAATCGAAGAGGTTGAGTTGGTTGTGGAGGTGCCAGAGGAAGTGATCATTGTTGAGGACAAGATTGCTATTGTGGAAGAAATACCGGTTGTGGAAGAAGTTCCTGTAGTGAAGGAAGTTATACTTGTGGAAGAAATACCAGTTGTCGAAGAAATCCCCGTTGTAGAGGAAGTTCTTGTTGTTGAAGAAGCTATTGTTGTGGAAGAAACTCCTGTTGTAGCTGAACCAGAACCAGTGCCAGAACCAATAACCGTAGAGGTTGATGCGGTGCCTAAAGAAGAGCCCAAACCCATTGAGAAAGCTGTTGTAAAGGAAGTTGAACCTGTTAAGCTAGTTACCGTCGAGCGTATTAAAATAGAACTTCCAGGAAAACAATTGGGAGTGCAAAATGTTTATTTTGAGTTTAATAGCACTGCCATAACAAGTGCGTCTAGAGAAATGCTAAATAAAATATTGATAGTCATTCTGAATGAAAATCCAAAATGGATTGTGGAAATTTCTTCTCATACAGATGCGAAAGGTTCGGAAGTTCTTAATCAGTATTTATCTCAACGGAGAGCCGAAAGTGTTGTGGCATTTTTGGTAAAAAGCGGAATAACTAAAAATAGATTGGTTGCGAAGGGGTATGGTGAAACAAGGCCAATTGCTCCGAATGTGTGTGCCCAGCATGGGCATCTTTAATCTACTTGAAAGTAGGTTATTAATTTAGAGGGTGCAAGTCCCTTATGGGCGAGGGTCGTGCCTCGAACCATTAGTAAGCTGCAAGGTTGCTAACCGTGAGGTTTG
>JABSPQ010000025.1 GCA_013214205.1 Flavobacteriales bacterium | reverse complement strand
CCTGAAAAATACAATAATAAACCTCCTTCTCTCATTAGTATAAATATCTGATTATCAGATAAATATACGTATAATTAACGACAAAAACAATACAATTAGCTGATATTTAGATAGTTATGACTTAGATGCGTTTGCCCTGTAGCTGCGGTAATCTAATTAGGAGTTCTTAATAAAAACGATTACCTTCACAACAGTATTTAACCATAACATTTGGGCACGTATCTAGATAGTTATTAAATCATTATTTTTCAGTTCTACAGTTCATCACATTTTCAAATCATGAAACCACTTCTATTTAAAACTACTGTTATTCTATTTGCGCTTTTAAACACGCTGCCAACGCTAGCTCAAGAAAAAGAATTTGATTGGGTTAACATTTTCGGAAACGACACTCAGGAAGGAGTATATGACATGCAGATGGATAATTCTGGCAATATTTATTTATTCGGGAAGTATCTTGAACAAGTTGATTTTGACCCCGGAACAGAAGTATTCAATCTTACCTCGGCAGGTCTTGCTGACATGTTTGTCCTAAAACTTAATCGCAATGGAGATTTCATTTGGGCAACCTCCATAGGTGGTAGCGGTCTTGATAATGCAAGAGATATGGCAGTTGACAAGAAAGGTAACATTTACATTACAGGAACAGTTAGTGGAGAAATAACTTTCGATACAGATCCCTCTACAAGTTTCACAGGCCTTATAGATCGAGATATATTTGTGGCGAAACTAGATTCAAACGGAAATTTAATTTGGGTGTCCGCTATTCCTGGCGTAGGAGACAATAGTGCAATGTCGTTGACGATAGACGAACAAAATAATGTATATACGACAGGGCAATATGAGGGAAGCTTAGACTTTGATCCGTCAGAATTAACCTATACTCTAACATCGGCTGGAAACACAGACGGATTTATTCAAAAATTAGACTCAAACGGCAATTTTGTTTGGGCAACATCATTTGGTGGAACAGGTATTGATTTCGGAAAAGACATTATTTATGATGGGTTCGGAAACATTTATACAACCGGAAATTTTGCCAACACCGCATCTTTTGATCCCTTAGATTCGGAGTTTGATATTACATCAAATGGAGAATCAGATTCTTATACGCTTAAAGTAGACACATCAGGAACCGTAAAATGGGTTACAAGAGTTGGAGGAGCAAATAAGGACAAAGGAATATCTGTTAAGACCGATCTTTCAGGAAATGTTATTACTGCAGGAGACTTTGAAGTGACTGCTGATCTTGATCCTGGTGTAGAAGTTGAGCAAGTCAATTCAACCGCAACTACAGCTCATTTTATTCAAAAACTAGATTCAACGGGCAATTATATCTGGGGTCGATCCTTTGATGGTGGGTCTTCTTTTACCTCTTCTCATGTAGAAACAAATACCACTACTGACAACAACATACTGGTAACCGGAAACTATGCGGGCACGGTTGACTTCGATTTTGGTCTTGACTTATTGAATCTCATCTCTAATGGCGATAACGATATTTTTATTCAGCTCTTGGATTCGAATGGAAACTTAATTTGGGCACAGAGCATAGGTGGTATCGGTGCGGATTACGCCGCAGGAGTTGAAATGGATGAATCCGGTAATGTCTATCTAACTGGGGGATTCCAAGAACTCGTCGATTTTGATAATGGAGCAGGTATGTTTACAGAAGAATCTCAAGGAGATCACGATGTTTTCATTTTAAAGTTATCTCCTGTTAATGAACCTGTAGGAATTAAAACAAGTAATTCGCTTTCAAAAATTACAGTTTATCCCAATCCAACTAGAGGAGATTTTACTATCGATTTAAACGATAATCGAGAAAATGTTAACATTAATATATATGATTTGGCAGGAAGAGAAATTGGTACTTATGAAAATCTTTCAGGCAAGTCTTTCAAATTACATATTAACGAAAAAGCAGGGATCTATTTAGTAAGAGTAAGGTCAAATAAAGGCACCTATTCTCAAAAGATAATACTGATAGAGTATCAGTAAGAACCTTTCGCTTGGATACGGTATAAGACCGGTTGTAATGATCTAATTAAGACTGCCAAAAGCTTTTCTGGCTAAGTTTGTCCAAACGAACAGACTTCCTTTTACTCATTTTAAGCAAAAGTTTATTAAGTTCTTTAGAAGTCCCAAAGTTTTTAGGGTGACCAATTGCAACAACGGGCACATCATCCCCTTCTTTTAAAATATCTCTAAATCTGCGTTTTGCGGTATTCACCATAAAGCGCATCTCCTCAAAAGTTGCTCCTCCACAAAAATCAAACATCTTGGAGCCTCCTTTTACTTTAACCAATAACGATTTAGGCGTGCTCTTAGCAATTTCCGCTGCCACAGGCTTACCAGTACAACCTTTCGGGCCTTTGTAAGTTCGGCGAGCTAATTTTAACGCTCTGTAAATATTAGATCTAGCCGTTGTGAGGTTAGACGAAAAGATAGGCACTTCAATTACTTTACCATCCTCATTAGGCTCAACAACATTATCCGTTATTTTCCATTGAGATATTTTAAACGGTGCTCCTAAAAAATCACACTTAGTAATACCGTCATCAATTTTAATTCCGGGAGCAACAGTAGAATCATATTTGATCCCAACTTCTTCCATTGCTTTAATCACGTCTGCTTCTGGCTGAATACACCACGCTCCTGCTCTAAACGCCTGACATTTATATTCTGCCGACACAGGTTGAAGCATGTCCTCTAGTGTTTGCTTGCCTTTGGCAAAAAGCTCTTTAATCGACATTACTGGTCCACCTTCTTGGGCCGGAACCATAGATAATCTCCAGTAATCGTAGTTGAGTTCCCACTTCTGATCGCTTATAAATTTATAATCGAGCCATTGTGGGTGAAAATGAAGTTGCACGTCGTGCCCTCTTCTTATGGCGTCTTGTAGCTGATTTTTGATTAAGGTAGCAGGTAAATAACCTTCGGAGAAAGATCCTTTATCCTCTTCGGTTTTAAAAGCCCAATATTCGCAAACGTCAACAAAGAAAGTAACCCGAGAACCATAACGTTCACAGGTTCTCATAATTTCTTCGGCAGGATTTATTAAACAATGTTTAACAGAGCCTGTTCCATTTCCAAATACTTCGTAATCGGCTGTTAACAACAGAACCAATTTGCCTTTTGCCATCTTATTTCTCAATGCTTGTCTTCCTCAAAGAAAACAAATAATACATTACTTGATAAGGGATACTTAAAAAAAGAAAGTAAAAAACTGAACTATATCCACTCTTACTGTAATTCATCTTATCGATAACAGCGCCACAGACAGTCTCAACAAGCATTACCTCTGCCTGTTTCATCTCTTTTTTCCACTTATCAAAATTATCGCTCATTATCGGTTTATCTACATTCCCTTTCCACGATTTTTCGTTTTCCTTCACCAAGTTGCTGTCTTTTTCATGATACGACAGCATATTATCTTCGAATTCGACTCCCAATTCGGCACACAACTTCTTTAAAGCAGATTCTGGTGAAACGAGCAAATCCTCATATCTGATTTCGTGGTACTTGTCGCCAAAGTATTTGGGACCATTCTTTAACCCTTTTGATACATGGTGTGCATAATCAAAAACGTGAGCAAAGAATGGATGTTTTTTGCCCCATTCTGTTTTCATCCTCGACATCACTACATCTCTCGGGTCTCTTATTATGTGAATTACGTGCGCATCAGGATAAGCTTCTTTGAGTTGCGCAATGTGATTCAAATTCATTGGGTCTTTGTCGCCAAAATGAATTTTATCCGACTTCGCTAAATACAAGCGCATCACTTCATTAAAAACGTCGATAAAGAAAGTTTTGCTGCTAAAATCAATTGATTCGTGCTCGATCTCTTTGGGATCAATTTCTAAACGTTTAAAATCTTCATCAGAATTTAACGTATCAATCAGCCAATCAAAATCAGGTGATTCAGTAATCGACTTACCCTTGAGTTGAGGGAAAATATAATTTCTTAAAAAATGAGATTCGGGGGCAAATGATATTTGTGTGTGTGCGTTGAGAATACTTTGTAGCAAAGTTGTTCCAGACCTTCCGGCTCCTACTATAAACAACTGTTTTGACATGAATAGAGTTAAATTTAGTAGTTGAGCATTAATCTATCTCCTCAAAATCTACATATTCCGCATCATTATCCTTCTTCGGCTCATCTCTTTTAGGCCTACTTTCTACACGTACATCGCCTTTTTTACGCTCAGGTTCTTCCTTAAAGCCCTGCTGATTTTGAAAACCTTTTTTTGCTGCTTTATTAATGAAAGACCTTAATAAGAATGGAGCAACAATTTTCCCTATAAAACGAAGAGCATAGTAAATTGCAACTATTATTAGAATAGTTCTAATTACATTCATCCTATTGGCTTAGATAAAGGTTTCTTTCGTTATAGATCTTTCTAAAGAAAGGATCTTTCAAATCGTCGATAAACTGAATCGCTTCACCAGTAGATTTCATCTCAGGTCCTAATTCCTTATTTACATTCGGGAATTTATCGAAAGAGAAAACTGGAATTTTAATTGCATAACCCTTCCTAACAGGCTTAAAATCAAAGTCGGCCACCTTTTTATCCCCTATCATTACCTGAGTTGCGTATTTTACATACGGCTCTTGGTAAGCCTTAGAAATAAACGGTACCGTTCTAGACGCTCTTGGATTTGCTTCGATGATATACACTTTATCGTCTTTAATAGCGAACTGAATATTTATCAATCCTACAGTCTTTAACTCTACAGCAATCCTTCTAGTATAATCTTCAATTTGCTCAATCACCAAATCCCCTAAATTGTAAGGAGGCAATACAGCGAACGAATCGCCCGAATGTATTCCTGCTGGTTCCAAATGCTGCATTATTCCAAGGATGTAAACATCTTTACCATCGCAAATTGCATCGGCTTCAGCTTCTATTGCTCCAGATAAAAAGTGATCTAATAAAATCTTGTTCCCTGGCATGTCTTTGAGAATATCAATAACATGGTGCTCCAAATCTTTTTCGTTGATTACAATTTTCATTTTTTGCCCGCCAAGTACATACGAAGGACGAACTAAAATTGGAAAACCTAAATCTTTACAAATAACCAATGCTTCTTGTGCATTTTCTACTACACCAAACTCAGGATAAGGAATTTCCATATTCTTAAGCAAGCTAGAAAAGCTCCCTCTATCCTCAGCTAAATCGAGTGCTGCAAAATCCGTTCCTATCACTTTGATACCGTATTTCTCTAACTTTCCCGCTAGTTTCAATGCAGTTTGTCCACCTAATTGAACAATAACCCCAATAGGATTTTCATGAAGAATAATATCATATATGTGCTCCCAGAAAACAGGTTCGAAATACAATTTATCAGCTGTGTCAAAATCCGTGGAAACAGTTTCAGGATTACAATTAATCATAATTGTTTCGTATCCCAATTCCTTTGCAGCAATTACTCCGTGTACACAACAGTAATCAAATTCAATCCCCTGTCCTATTCTATTAGGACCTGAGCCCAATACAATAATCTTTTTCTTATCGCTCGAAATCGATTCGTTCTCTTCTTCGAAAGTACTATAGAAATAAGGTGTAACCGCAGGAAACTCAGCAGCACAAGTATCAACAAGTTTGTATACGCGTTTTATACCCATCTCATTTCTCTTGTCGTAAACCTTACTTTCCATACAACCAAGCAAATGCGCAACCTGTCTGTCTGCATAACCTTTTTGTTTGGCTTCGTTCATCAAGTCTCTCCCAATTGTATCGATAGTGAACTTAGAAACCTCTAGCTCCATAGCCAACATTTCCTCAATCTGACTCAAGAACCAAGGGTCAATTCGAGTAATATTAAAAACCGTTTCATGCGGTATCCCCAATTTTAGTGCATCATACACATGGAATAACCTATTCCAACTAGCGTTGACAAGACTATCTAATAATTCATCTTGATTTCTTAGTTCTTTTCCATCAGCACCAAGTCCGTTTCGTCCTATTTCTAAAGATTGACATGCTTTTTGAAGTGCTTCTTGGAAACACCTTCCAATTCCCATTACCTCTCCAACAGATTTCATTTGGAGTCCTAACGTTCTATCAGAACCTTGGAATTTATCAAAGTTCCATCTAGGGATTTTAACGATAACGTAATCCAATGTAGGCTCAAAAAATGCCGAAGTACTTTTTGTAATCTGATTTTGAAGTTCGTCTAGGTTATAACCGATGGCTAATTTGGCAGCAATCTTTGCAATTGGGTAACCAGTGGCTTTAGATGCCAAAGCAGACGATCGAGAAACCCGAGGATTAATCTCAATCGCGATAATATCTTCATTTGCATCTGGGCTAACAGCAAACTGTACATTACAACCACCTGCAAAAGTTCCAATAGCTCTCATCATTTTGATCGCCATGTCGCGCATTCGTTGATATGTCTTATCAGACATTGTCATAGCTGGAGCAACGGTAATAGAATCACCAGTGTGAATCCCCATTGGATCAAAGTTCTCGATAGAACAAATGATAATTACATTGTCGTTTTGATCCCGAAGTAATTCTAGCTCATATTCTTTCCAACCGAGTAGTGCTTTGTCAATTAATACCTCATAAATTGGAGACGCGTGCAAACCACGAGTTAACAACTCATCAAAGTCTTCTTTTTTGTGAACAAATGCAGCACCCGTACCACCTAAAGTATAAGAAGGTCTAATTACTAAAGGGAATCCTAGTTTTTGAGCAATCTCTTTTCCTTCTAAAAACGATTTAGCAGTAGCCGACGGAGCCGAACCAACACCAATTTCGTCCATTAGTCCTCTAAACGCCTCTCTATTCTCTGTAATCTCTATGGCATCTATATCAACCCCAACAATTTTGATTCCTGCATCTTCCCAAATCCCAATTTTCTCACACTCAATACAAAGGTTTAATGCAGTTTGTCCACCCATAGTAGGCAATACAGCATCAATATTATGAACCGCAATAATTTCTTCGATCGACTCAACCGTTAACGGTTTTAAATATATATTATCCGCTACAACCTTGTCGGTCATAATGGTAGCTGGATTAGAGTTAATCAAAGTAACTTCAATTCCTTCTTCTCTTATAGAACGTGAGGCTTGCGAGCCTGCGTAATCAAATTCACACGCTTGACCAATTACGATTGGTCCACTTCCTATAATTAATAACGATTTTATCGAATTATCCTTCGGCATTCGGCAGCTGTTTTATTCTTAATAATGGCAGTAAAGATAGCAGATGAACATCGCAAATCATTTTGTTTTCAAAGCCACTTATTAACAAATTATTCAAAAAAAAAGGAGTGGTCAATTAAGACAACTCCCTTGTATTCAGTATTTTTATAACCTGAACGACTATTTATGTGTTCGTTCATCAGAAACAGTTAGTTTCTTTCTACCTTTTGCTCTTCTTCTAGCAATTACTGCACGTCCGTTTGCACTGCTCATCCTGTCACGGAATCCATGCTTATTCTTTCTTTTTCTTACTGAAGGTTGAAATGTTCTTTTCACGTTTCTTATTTATTTGGCCTGCAAAAATAGATGTTTTTTTTATACAAAAAAGACTTTTCTTAGATATTATCTCTAATAAATCACCTGCACACTGAAATAGTACCTCTTTTACTTTAAATTCGCGTACGAAATCAATCTTATGGAGGAGAAAGAGAAGAAAATAAAGATTACAAAATCTTCATTTAAGAGGGCAGGAAGA
This sequence comes from Flavobacteriales bacterium, assembly GCA_013214205.1. Lineage (GTDB taxonomy): Bacteria > Bacteroidota > Bacteroidia > DT-38 > DT-38 > DT-38. Next base: position 13,718 of record JABSPQ010000025.1, on the reverse strand, counting down.
ATATTAAGATTCATTCAACCTTATAAATGGCAATATATAATAGGTATTGTAATCTTATTTATTGGGTCTGGGGTAATATTGCTCTTTCCTATGTTATTGGGGCAACTTGTTAATTCTGGTAACGGAGAATTATCCTCGAAAGATTTAAATACGATAGGATTTCAACTTATCGGTTTAATGGTAATTCAAGCGGTTTGCTCATTTTTACGAGTATCTCTATTTGTAAGTGCCACACAAAAAATGCTAGCCGATTTTAGAGGAGCCTTGTACACAAATATTATTCGCCTACCAATGCAATTTTTCTCGGACAGAAGAGTGGGCGAAATAAATAGCCGAATGGCATCGGATATTACGGAACTAGAAGAAGCTTTTACAATTACGGTTGCCGAGTTTGCACGACAGGTTATTATAATTGTTGGCGGCATTTCTTATTTGGCAATTACTTCTTTTAAGCTCACGGTACTTATGTTATCCATTGTGCCTATTGTTGCAATTGCAGCAGTTATATTCGGGAAGTTTATTCGCAAGCTTTCTAAAAGCAAACAAAACGAAACAGCCAATTCTAATGTTATTATAGAAGAAACTCTTCAAGGCATCGCAAATGTTAAATCGTTTGCCAACGAAATCTTCGAAATTGCTCGGTACAAAAAAAGCGTAGGCGAAATTAGAAGCATCGCAATGAGAGGTGGCATTTGGCGAGGTGGCTTTGCTGCTTTTATTATGTTCAGTTTATTCGGTTCTGTTATAGCTGTTATTTGGTATGCTGCCGTTCTTATAATGAATGGAGAATTAAACAATGGAAACATCATTGAGTTTATCGTATTCTCTGGCTTAATAGGGGGATCAATTGGAGGCTTGGCAGATAGATATGCACAAATTCAGAAGACGATTGGAGCTACAGAAAGCCTTTTAGATCTTTTAGATGAGGAGCATGAGGCAATTGAGATCAATGAGAAAAAGTCATTCAATTCTATTCAGGGAAACATCAAGTTTGCAGGAGTAAGCTTTAGGTACCCATCAAGAACTGAGATAAAGGTGATGGATAACGTTTCTTTTGAAATATCTCAAGGTCAGCAAGTAGCTATTGTTGGACCATCAGGTTCTGGAAAGTCTACTTTAATTTCGCTACTAATGCGTTTTTACGACCCTAACGAGGGCAGTATCCTTATAGACGACAAATCAACTAACTCCTACTCTCTTGATGAGCTAAGAGGCCAAATGGCGCTTGTACCGCAAGAGGTTATTTTGTTTGGCGGAACTATTAGAGAAAACATTGCTTACGGTAAACCTGATGCTGATGAAAACGAAATTAAACAGGCGGCAGACAAGGCGAATGCTCTTAATTTTATTAATACGTTCCCAGAAGGGTTCGATACGATTGTTGGTGAACGAGGTGTTCAACTTTCGGGCGGACAAAAACAAAGAATTGCTATAGCTAGAGCAGTATTGAAAAACCCTACTATTTTAATTTTAGATGAAGCTACTAGTTCATTGGATGCCGAATCGGAAGAGTTGGTTCAAAATGCGTTGGATAAGTTAATGGAGAATCGTACCACTTTTGTAATTGCGCACAGGTTGTCGACAATAAGAAATGCAAACAAGATATTGGTGATCGATGGAGGTCAATTGATTCAAGAAGGCACTCATGAAGAACTAATGACTAATAAGGATGGTAGGTATTACAATTTGAGTAAGCTGCAATTCAATCTGGTAAAAACGGAAGAGACTCTAAAATGAAAAGAATGATACGGATTTTCGTTTCTGGCGTAGAGATCTCCGGATAGTTTTGGAAGAACAAAACTTCCAAAGATGACGGGAATTAGAGGATTACTCTAATATTCATTCATAAAAACAAAATCCCAATTAATTTGTCCTTTAGGTCAAATACAACAAGATGACCGACTAATCGATAATGAATACTCCTCTTATGATTAAAAATGATTAAGCAAAGCACTAATGCTTTTTGCCTTGTCCTTTAGGTCAAGGAACAGAAAATTGCTATCTAAATCTTAATAGCAATTACCTTCTTAGTTTCGTAGTATTCTAGATCGTAGATTTCCTTTAGCTCCCACTCCATTATTTGAACATTACCTAGTTCATCCACCTCCTTTCCAAAATCGCCGCCTTTTAAATAGATAATCCCGTTGGGCACATCGTTTTTTCCACCCTTCTTGATTCTCTTTCGTACTAATTCAAAGAAATCGACAAGATTGGTAACAGCTCTCCCTAAAACATAATTGTAAGGAACTTTTATCTCTTCCGCCCTAATATGTTCGGCTGTTACGTTTGTTAAACCAAGCTTTTCCACCAGGTCTTTAACAACCTTAATTTTCTTTCCCGTGCCGTCAATTAAATGAAATGTACATTGAGGAAGTATTACAGCTAACGGCAATCCAGGGATTCCTCCGCCAGTGCCCACATCTAAAAAGCTCGTACCTTCAGCAAACTGACAGATTCTTGAAATGCTTAAGGCATGCAAAATATGTCGCTCGAATAATAAGTCGATATCCTTTCTAGATATCACATTAATTTGCTCGTTCCATTCTTTGTACAACTCCCCCATTCGTTCGAATGTAGAAATTTGCTCCGAAGATAATTCAGGATAATATTTTAGAAGTAGAGCAGCATTATCACTTAATGCCATATTGATAGTTAGATTTTCCCTTCCAGGTTTCGCATTATGTTTTGAAGAAATTCTCTCGCTCTAAATAGTTGAGCTTTCACTGTACCAAGAGGAATATCAAGTTGGTCAGAAATTTCCTCGTAAGAAAACTCGTTAAAATACCTTAATTCAATTAACTCTCTGTATCGAGGTTTTAACTTATGCACTACTTCGCGCATCATTAAAACCTTTTGCTTCTCAATAATTTTTTCTTCTGGATCAAGCGTTTCTGCTTTCAGGTCCATGCTCACCTCTCCACCTTCTTCGTTTTCTACCTTTCTATCGATAGACAACATAATCTGCTTTTTCTTTCTAATGAAATCAATACAGTTGTTAGATGCAATTTTAAACAACCAGGTACTAAAAGCGTAATCTGGCGTATACTGATGCAGTTTTTTAAACGCTTTCCCAAACGCTTCAATGGTTAAATCTTCCGCGTCATCACGGTTGTTTACCATTTTAAGCAACATAAAATATATAGAATCACGGTATCTATCCATGAGTTCTGCATATGCCTTTTGATCTTGCCTTTCAACTGCAGAACACACTAATGTGTAATCGTGATATGCCTTCTCAGACAACTTATGTTTTAAATCATCCATTTATTTCTATTGATATAAGATGCGATTAGACTAATTAATGGTGCAAATATTGCTAAAACTATATCGTACAATGACGAATTTAACAACAAATCACCCTCCCCCAAATTCTCAGAACATTTTTTTAATACAATGAACTGTAGTAAACCCCTCATTCCAAACAACAACAGTGCTGGTTTCCAATACCCTGACGACAATAACATGATCAGAAATAGTAACAAGAAAATCGAGGTACTAGCCCCCAATAATCCCAACAGCACTTTAAATCTCGTTTTATAATATCTTCCAGTAGAGAAATGACGCAATTTCTGAAACACGTATTGGCTTAGTGAAGACTCCGCTTTAGAAGTTGTCCAGCTATCCCTTCTCAATTCAATTTGAACATTAGAATTTGTGGCAATATCGTTAATCAACAAATCGTCGTCGCCAGATTGTAAATTCTTGTGTATTTCGAAAGCATTACTCGTTTTAAAAACTGATTTACGGTATGCTAAATTCCTGCCAACACCCATATAAGGCCTTCCTATTAATGCCAATGAAAAATATTGAAGTGCAGTATAAAAAGTCTCGAAACGGATTAATCCATTTAAAAAACCAGCCTCTTTTATATAAGGACTATATCCCAATACAATATCGGTTCCGAGATCAAAATGGCAAGTCATTCTATTGATCCAATTTTTAGAAGCAGGCACGCAATCAGCATCCGTAAGCAACAATATCTCATGTTTCGCTACTTCTACCCCCGCTAGTAAAGCACCTTTTTTCCCTGCAAAGCCTTCGAACTTATCTCCTCTTTTAACCGTTTTTAAATTCGCATAAGTTAAAGCCAGTTTCTCAATATAATTCCAAGTACCATCGGTAGAATTATCGTCAACTACAATCACTTCAAAATCTGGAAAATCTTGACTTAATATAACAGGAAGTGCTGATTTCAGGTTCTCTTCTTCATTTTTAGCACAAACAATTACCGAAACTGGTCCAGAAACAACAGTGTTGGTATTCACTTTATGTTTGGACACATTTAGGAATATGAACAAGTAGTAAAACACTTGAACACAAAAGGCAACGACGAATATTACGAATATTATTGTGATGGCTATGTGGTTATATAGTACAAATATAATCTCAAAGAATTTCTTATCAAATAAGAATAACTAATTTTGGCTAATAAAAAAAATTAAAACGCTTGAAGTTCTCTATCTCTCATCTTGATGCTAAGTCAAACGCAAGATCAGGTAAAATTGTTACCGATCATGGCACTATTTCTACACCTTTCTTTATGCCCGTTGGAACACTAGGGGGTGTTAAAGGTGTACACCATCGCGAAGTTTCTAATGATATCAAGGCTGACATTATGCTCAGCAATACATATCATCTCTACTTAAGACCAGGTTTAGAGGTAATAGAAAAAGCTGGCGGACTGCATAAATTTATCAATTGGGACAAACCAATGTTAACAGATAGCGGAGGTTATCAAGTTTATTCGTTGGCCGAAAGAAGAAAAATAACGAACGAAGGCGTAAAGTTTTCGTCGCACATTGATGGATCTAAACATTTGTTTACCCCAGAAAATGTAATCGATATTCAGCGCGTTATTGGCGCCAATCTTATTATGGCTTTCGACGAATGCACGCCCTACCCTTGCGATTACGAGTACGCTAAAAACTCCATGGAGATGACTCACCGTTGGTTGAAGCGTTGCATTGTTCAATTTAATAAAACAGAAAACAAATACGATTACAATCAAACTCTTTTACCCATTGTTCAAGGGAGTACTTACACCGATTTAAGAAAAATATCGGCAGAAACCATTGCTTCTCATGATTTACCGGGAAACGCAATTGGTGGACTTTCTGTGGGTGAACCTGCCGAAGAAATGTATGCTATGACGGAAATCGTTACCAATATTCTTCCAAAAGACAAACCAAGGTATTTAATGGGAGTTGGTACGCCTATCAATTTATTAGAAAATATCGCCTTAGGAATCGATATGTTCGATTGTGTGATGCCTACAAGAAATGGACGAAACGGAATGTTATTTACTTCACAAGGAGTAATTAACATAAAGAATAGAAAATGGAAAAATGATCATTCGCCTATTGATCCTGAAGACATTACTTATGTTGACTCTCAATACAGTAAAGCGTATTTACATCATTTAATCAACTCTAGAGAAATGCTTGGCGCGCAAATTGCATCAATCCATAATTTAGGATTCTATACAGAATTGATGAACAGAGCGAAAGAACAAATTGAAAACGACACGTTTTCTACTTGGAAAGACAAAATGGTTAAAGTGCTAGATTACAAGCTGTAGAAATGAAAAAGCTCGACATCTTTATTATTAAAAAGTTTCTCAGCACTTTCGTATTTAGCATCTGCATTTTTATTTCTATTGTTATCGTTTTTGATGTATCCGAAAAAATCGATGATTTCATTGAAAAAGACGTTCCCTTTAATGCAATTGTATTCGATTACTATTTAAATTTTATTCCCTATTTCATCAACATGTTTTCTCCGTTGGTGGTATTTATTTCTGTTATATTCTTCACCTCACGAATGGCCTCAAACACTGAGTTTATTGCATTTATGAGCGGAGGAGTTAGCTATAATAGAATCTTATTGCCCTATTTTATATGTGCTACTCTCCTGTGTGGAGTGTCCTATTACATGTCGGGGTATATTATTCCACGTGCCAACGAATCGAGGTTGCTTTTTCAACAAGAATACATAAAGGCTCGCTCCAACCCTAAATCCCTTGCCATTCACAAACGGCTAGATGAAGGAGTTTATGCTTATATAGGATGGTGGAATTTATCATTAGACAGAGGTATTAAATTCACTTTAGAAAAGTTTGAAGGACAAAAATTACGTTCTAAAATTTCTTCGGAATATTTAAAATGGGATACTACCAAAAACTTATGGACTTTAAAGAAATGGCAAAGAATTGAGATTTTAGAAGACAGAGAAATTATTACAAAAGGTTCATCTTTAGACACGGTTTTAGATATGCATCCCAGCGAATTTAGAAGGGTGGTTTCAGACAAAGATTTCATGAACAACACGGATTTAGCAGAATTTATCAAAACAGAAACAGAAAGGGGTTCTGAGCGACTCGAATTCTATAAAGTGGAACAATATAAAAGAAACGCTTTCCCGTTCTCTACATTAATTTTAACGCTAATGGGTGTTACTTTAGCTAGTAGAAAAACACGCGGCGGAACAGGCTTACACATTGGGTTTGGCTTGTTACTCAGTTTTTCCTACATCCTGTTAATGCAAGTATCTACTACCTTTGCTCTCTACAGCGACTCCCCCCCCCTCATTTCGGTTTGGGCTCCAAATATTCTGTACATGTTGTTGGGAATCTTCCTATACTTTAAGGCACAGAAATAAATCAGCCTTCCACCCAAACATAATCAGACTTAAAACGAGAAACATCTATTTCAGCATCTTGGGAAAATAAACCAAAGATAGCAGACCCAGTACCCGTCATAGAAGCATATACTGCACCTTGATTATACAATTCTGCTTTGATCTCTTTTAACCTAGGATGGCTTAAAAAAGCACCTGCTTCAAAATCGTTGGTTAAAAAATACTTCCATTTACTTACCGGTTCATCTAACTCTTTAGTTATCGAAAGCTGATTTCTGTCAGAATTTAGATTTCCAAAAGCTTCCGCTGTGCTTATGTGAATTTGAGGACATACCAATACAAACTTATAAGCAGTCAAATCAACATCGATGCTCTTAAGCTCCTCTCCTCGCCCTGTAGCGTAAGATGGGCTGTCATCAACAAAGAAAGGACAATCACTTCCCAATTCAAGCGCGTAATTAACAAGTGCTTGCTTAGAAATGTTCAGGTTATAGATTTCGTTCATTGCCAATAATGTTGCCGTTCCATCCGAAGATCCACCTCCTAAACCAGCTCCCATCGGAATTACTTTATGCAAATGCATACTGATGGGTGCAATATTAAAATCTCTTTTAAATAAATCGAATGCTTTTAAACAAAGATTACTACTGTCATCACCTTTTATTGGTAAGCCCGAAAAAGAAATTGAGATTTTACCTGATGGGTTGATTTCCATAACATCCTGCAACCCAATGGTATAAAAAATAGTCGACAAATTATGGTAGCCATCTGTACGACGATTTAAGATGTTGAGACCGAGGTTAATTTTTGCTTTGGGGAAAACTATCATGTTTGATTTTCAATCTTTATTACATTCTGTGATCTAAAATTATAACTTTGTAGCCTAACGGGAAACCGAACGTATAAAATTTATGGCTACACTTATAGAAATAGAGAAACCTTTACAGAAATTATTAGACCAATTAGACAAGGCGGAACACATTCAAAATGAGAGTGATGTAGATGTTTCTAAGACCATCAAAGATCTTAAAAAAAAGCTAAGAGAAAAGAGAAAAGAAATTTTTGAAAATCTAACTGCTTGGGAAAGGGTAATGGTATCCCGCCACCCCGACAGACCTTACACACTAGCTTACATCAATGCTATAACAGGTGGAGATTTTATCGAACTACACGGCGACAGAACGGTTAAAGACGACAAAGCAATGGTTGGCGGCTTAGGCAGTATAGATGGTCAATCCGTTATGTTTATTGGTCAGCAAAAAGGAATTAACACAAAAATGCGTCAGTACCGAAATTTCGGAATGGCCAACCCCGAAGGCTATAGAAAAGCATTGAGATTAATGAAATTGGCGGAGAAATTTAACATCCCTGTTATTTCCTTAATCGATACACCTGGTGCATTCCCAGGAGTAGAGGCAGAAGAAAGAGGACAAGGTGAAGCAATTGCCCGAAACTTAATGGAAATGGCTCAGCTTTCAGTTCCTATTATATGCATTATTATTGGTGAAGGAGCTTCTGGTGGAGCCTTAGGAATTGGCATTGGCGACAAAGTTTTAATGTTAGAAAACTCTTGGTACTCCGTAATATCTCCAGAAAACTGTTCGGCCATTTTGTGGAGAACATGGGAGTATAAAGAACAAGCTGCAGAAAGTCTGAAATTAACAGGCGAAGACATGCTTAAGAATAAATTAATCGACGGAATTATTAAAGAACCAATTGGTGGAGCGCATAACGATCCTGAAGAAACATTTAGAACAGTTAAGGAAGAAATATTGAAGCAATTGAAAAAATTAAAAGCAATTGAACCAGATAAATTGATTGAGAAAAGAATCAAGAAATTCTGTGCGATGGGAGTTACAAAATAATCTCATCTCTGTCACTTTTAGCTTTCAATTAACCCTTATTACATCTATAGCAGCACAAAGCAAAACGCCTATAACAAAGCATTCATAGGCATTTAAAAAACTTTTATCGCTTAAATAATCTTAATTTCTGTTAATAACCTGTGAACAGTCTGTTAACATGTTTGGGCTGCAAGCCGTAATTAAAATACATAACTTTGAACCAATATGAGCGAGCAAACATTTACAAAAAAGAAGAAAGCTGAGCCAGCCTTTCCACTTGAACATGGCAAGTTACCGCCTCAAGCAATTGAACTAGAAGAAGCTGTATTAGGAGCATTAATGTTAGAGAAAGATGCGTTAACAAGTGTTATCGATATTCTGCATCCAACATGTTTTTATAAGCAGCAAAACCAAAAGATATTTTCGGTAATCGAACTTCTTTTCCAGAACTCCGAGCCAATTGACATATTAACAGTAACCAATCAATTAAAGAAGGAAGGCGAACTTCAAATGGTTGGTGGTCCTTACTATATTTCGCAATTAACCAATCGTGTTGCATCTGCTTCTAACATTGAGTTTCACGCCAGAATAATACTTCAAAAATTTATTCAAAGAGAACTTATTAAAATTGCATCGGAAACCATCAGGCAATCGTACGAGGATTCTACAGATGTTTTTGATCTTTTAGATTACGTTGAAAAAGAACTGTTCGCAGTTGCTGAAGGGAATATCAGAAAAAACTTCGACGAGATTAAGGTTGTGCTGAATGAAGCCATTACCAATATTGAAAATGCAAGAGATCAAGAAGGTGGTATCTCTGGTGTTCCTTCTGGATTTACAGAATTAGATAGAATTACATCTGGATGGCAACCATCAGATTTAATTATTTGCGCAGCTCGTCCTGGTATGGGTAAAACAGCTTTTGTTTTATCAATGGCTCGAAACATTGCCGTACAATTTAAAATTCCGTTGGCGATCTTCTCCTTAGAGATGGCGTCTGTTCAATTAGTAAACAGACTGATTGCAAGTGAAACTGAAATTTCGATTGAGAAACTTAAGAAAGGAACTTTAGATAAGAGCGAATGGAATCATTTGAATGAGAAAATTACAAATTTAGCCGACGCTCCAATTTATATTGATGACACCCCTGCCCTATCGGTGTTCGAATTAAGAGCCAAAACAAGGCGATTAAAAGCTCAACACGATATCAAGTTTATTATCATTGATTACTTACAATTAATGACAGCAGGTGGGCAAAACAAAGGGAATCGTGAACAAGAAATTAGTACGATTTCAAGAAACTTAAAAACTATTGCCAAAGAATTAAACGTACCCATCATGGCACTTTCACAATTAAGTCGTGCTGTGGAAACGAGGGGCGGTGATAAAAAACCAATGCTTTCAGATTTACGGGAGTCTGGTGCCATTGAGCAAGATGCGGATATGGTAACGTTTATCTATCGACCAGAATACTATGGTTTGGATGAAGATGAAGAAGGAAGATCTAACCTTGGGATGGGTGAAATTATTATTGCCAAACACAGGAATGGAAGTTTAGGCAGTGTTAGGTTGAAATTTATCGCTCATCTTGCTAAATTTACTGATATGGAAGAAAATATCTTCGATGCCTCAGACGATCCTTTTTCTGATAATGTGCAAACATATACGATGGGATCAAGCATGAACGATGACGATGATGAGTTCGGAGAATAAAACTTCCTAATTCTCGTTTTCAATTTTAATGAAAAAATTAGTCCTTTTATTTAGCCTATTCGCACTTCTAACGTTTAACGCGTTGGCGAGTAAGATTCTGATTCCAATGGATTCAGATCAAAGTAACCACCTTAAGGCATACGGCATTGCGTTTTATTCTTTAGAAAAAAACAATCCCATTCAGTGGCTCCTCAATTACCGTGGAGGCAGTTTCCTTTTAGAAAACATCAAAGCAATTGAAGAGGAATGCATCATAAGAAATGTTTCCTACCAAATTATAGCAGATGTTCAGGCCGTAGCAATATTAAACGAAATAGCCGATCCTGAAGTAAACATGGATGCTGTTAAACTAGAGAAAGCACCTAAGGTTGCTGTATACTCACCTAAAAGCAAGTTGCCTTGGGATGATGCCGTAACATTGGTTTTAACCTACGCAGAGATCCCTTACGAGGTAATTTACGATGATGAAATAATTAAAGGCAGTCTTCCTTTATACGATTGGCTCCACTTGCATCACGAAGACTTTACTGGTCAATACGGTCGGTTTTATGGACGCTATCGCAATGCACCTTGGTATCAGGATCAAGTTAGAGAATTTGAAGCTACAGCAAAACGATTGGGATTTACCAAAGTGTCTAAATTGAAATTAGGAGTTGCTTTAAAAATCAGAGACTTTACAGCTGGTGGAGGCTTTCTATTTTCAATGTGTTCAGGAACCGACTCTTTCGATATCGCTTTAGCAGCACAAGAAACCGACATTTGCGATTATATGTTTGATGGTGATCCACCGAAAGCATCGATGCAATCGGATTTAGATTTTTCTAAAACATTTGCTTTCAAAGACTTCATACTAGAGAGAAACCCTATTCAATATGAGTTCTCATCAATAGATGCAACGCCAATTCACAACAGAACTCCAGAGGAGGTAGATTACTTTACGTTATTTGAATTCTCAGCCAAATGGGATTGGGTACCAACCATGTTAAACCAAAACCACGTAAGAGTAATTAAAGGTTTTATGGGTCAAACAACAGCTTACAACAAAAAGAACATTAAATCTAACGTGTTGATATTGGGTGAAAACAAAGGCTTAAATTCAGCTAAGTATATCCATGGAGAATTTGGCAACGGCACCTGGACATTCTATGGTGGGCACGATCCAGAAGATTACCAGCATTATGTAAATGACCCTCCTACCGATCTTAATTTACATCCCAACTCTCCTGCATACAGGTTAATTCTAAACAACGTTTTATTTCCTGCGGCTAAAAAGAAGAAGCAAAAAACCTGATATAGTTTATTTCAAAAGGAATTTAGAGTTGCTTTAATTTTTAAACAACCAGCTCAAACCGAATCTAATTACGCCTTTCATTACAGCATAATCTGGTGTAGAATAAAGAATTTCATCGCTGAACTTCCCATTAATGTTTTCGTATTTAAGAAACACCCTAGCCTGCTTTATTCTAAAACTCATAAAGTAATTCAAGTACAACTGATCTCCTGTAGAAACTCCATTTTGATAATAAAACTGGTTGGTAACAGGCATGTAACTATTCGAATAATAATCACTGATATAAACAGCTTCTACTCCTACTCTTAATTTCATCACATCTTTAAACACCATGTTCTCAAAATACAAGGTATGTCTAGTAACCAATTCAGGCAACCTTAAAACCTCATTACCGGTGTACTGATATTTCACTCTATTGTACAACCCAAATTTCCAAACCTTAAGCAATTTGGCAGCCGTTATTGAAGCGCAAGCAAAGTCGGAGGACAATTGCTTAGGAGCTGCCAAAGAGTCTAGATAAACATGGTTAGCCGTTATAGAATACTTAGCACTAAAATCTATTCCAAAAGGCACATTTTTAAAGTTTAAATCAACGCCATAACTGGCTACTTTTAAAAAGTCGTTGTCCCATTCAAAATGATTAGAGTAATACTTTTTATAAAACTCACTCGCTTCTCTTTTACCGTAGTAGGCCTCAATAATTATTTTATTCTTCGGCATTCCAAGAGAATCAGTTCCTAGGTTCTTCTGATAAGAAATCTGCCCTAGTAAATCTCCTTTGTTTGGCCCTTCAACAATATAGTAACCACCAAGATTTAAATCATATTTTGAACTTTCCGTTTCAAAAACCTTCGCATGAACAATATAATTATTCAAATATTCACGCTCATAATTTCTGTAGAGCGTAATGTATTGATGTTTGGCACCTATATCTACCCTATAGTTTCGCTTTTCCGATTTAGCAAATAACTTCAACAACGACAACGTAACTCCATTCTCAAAATAAGAAGCCTTGTTAGAGTCCAGCGTAAACGAAGAATCTGTTGGGTTAAAATATACAAGGGAATCTGTAGACGAACCAATTGATTGATCAGCATACATAAACCATTCTGTCCGTACATCCATCGTATGACTTAACCGTGCAAAGGGCGTAAACTTTTCGATAGTGATTGAATCGTTAAGTTTAACCTCGGATGTTTTACCTAGATTTAATCCATGAATTAAATGAACCCCATAGCTCCTTTTCTGAAAAGTGGCATCCTCTAATTTAACTGCTGATGAAAATTGTTTTACATCTTCTAGCTCCGAGAATCCATCAGTTGTTACCAAGCCACCACTCTCCTGGTTCTGAATATCATTAAATACAAAGTTTCCTTTAAATACATATCGATCTCTTTTCCCTTTATAAATAGTAGATGCGCCAACGTTCGTCATCTTTCCACCCTCTTGTAAATAATTCCCTTCAAAGCTTTCCCTGTTCATCATTACAGCAAAATTCCAATCACTTGTTACATTTTGCGTATGTACCATTTTAAAAGAATGCTGCTTACCTGTACCCGATGAAAAATTGAGACTTGTAAAAGGAGATTTGGTATCGAAATACTTAATGTTGTCATTTCTCAATTCGTTCTGGCGAAGTCCATTCATACCATAATCGAAACCCGCGGTTTTATTGTAGAAATAGGAAATAGGGCTGGCAGCTGTAGTAAGGCCTCTTAGATGAAGGTAATCCATTTTTAAGCCTAGGTTATCTCCTATATGGATATCGGTTAAAGAAGTGTCCTCTATGTATATGTCACGACTATTCTCATATTGGTAATACACAGCAATGTCATCGTATTTACCAGTAGCCGTGGAATCTTGTGCAGAAGCCGAGTGCCAGAACATAAATAAAATGATAGTAAGAAAAGCTTTTAAAATCAATCTCAGCATGCAATATTTGTTAGTGTTGCAAAATTAAAAATAATACTCTTTGCTTGGTCATTGGAGTTGGATGGTTTTACACATTTCGTTATAAAATAAGTTCCAAGATTGATACCAATAAAAAAACCCTGATAATCTTTCGACTATCAGGGTTTTTTAAAAAAGTGGCAACGACATACTCTCCCACCTGTTACAGTAGTACCATCTGCGCTAACGGGCTTAACTTCTCTGTTCGGAATGGTAAGAGGTGGTTCCCCGTTGCTATAATCACCACAAGACTATAGCATAATGCAAGTACAATAAATAATGTG
>JABSPQ010000248.1 GCA_013214205.1 Flavobacteriales bacterium | reverse complement strand
CAATGGGAAAGAGTTTGCAGAACACGAACTAGTCGCCCAAACACTCTATATTGATTATTATTTTGCTCATCCATATCATTCTTGGGAAAGAGGGGCTAATGAAAATTTAAATGGGCTAATTAGGCAGTATTTCAGGAAAGGTTAAGACTTTACCAGCATTAATGAACAAAGGATTAAAGAGATAGAAGTCAAGCTAAATAATAGGCCTAGAAAAAGGTTTGGATATGAAACACCTACATTTGTAATGAATCAATTATTATTTAACCCAAAAGTTGCATTTATTACTTGAATTTAGCCTTAATGTACTATCACAATGTCGTTTTATCGACTCTGGAGATTATTTATCTTGTAAAATGATTTTTAAATATTTCTCCCAATTAAGCTTCTTTATCATATTCCATATTATAAAATATAATTCTGTGCTTTTTATACTATTTATAACAACAACAATCCCATGGTAAAAAAACAGAATCTCTTACTTTACAAAAATTAATTTCGCCTTAGAAGCAGCGTTGTAGCTAGATTTATTATCTTATACATAGACACTTAAATCTGCAACTATAAATATTCATTCGCTCCTACTCTTCTTAATTCTTTCAGTTCTCATCACCCCTATTACTTTTGGTCAGCGGATAACGGGAAATATTGGAACAATCATCAGTTATAATGACTATGCCACTTCAGCAGGCCCAACTTTTAGTCATGTTCGAAATTCTAAGAAGACATTAAATCCTGGTTTATTTTTCAAAGTTGATCTGTGAGCCATTAAAGACATAGTGGCTCTTGAATCTGGAATTGAAATTTACAAATCGAATCTGAATTTCTCCAACATCGAAAACCAAGATCCTGCAAATCCCGAAAGCAGCGCTTTGTTCAATCACCAAATAAGCTTTACAGAATATTACTTCCCAGTTGCAATGAAAATTAGAATTTTAAACAAACAACCTTTAAGACTCTATGCAAAATTGGGAGTTGTTTTCGGCAGAATCAACAACCCGAATGTAATTATCGATTCGCAAGAAGAAAGCAATAGCATTCATTATGGTGGAGCAGCCGACCTACAGGTTATTAAACCCACCATAGTTGATGGAGTAGTTTTCTCGCTAAGTTCTGAACATGATCTCAATTCCGATTACAACTCAAGAGTTAGTGTACAGTTTGATGTAAAAGGCATCGCAACGCCAGAGTATCATTATGGCGGAATGGCGGATAGCAACAGCTTTAATGCCGATTTAAATGTTAAGCGAAATGCAGTTTATAGCTTATCGGTTGGCTACGTATTTTAATCTCCAATTCCATACATTCAATATCTTTAGTTAGCGCATAAGGTTATACGCTAATTACCGTTCTCAAGCGTTCGGTTCATCAAAACCCTTCGTGTGAAGGTGACGATGGCTCGGCAGAAATTGTTGCATCTGGTGGAGTTGGCTCTTTCTCTTATTTATGGTCTAGTGGTTCTATAAGTTCCTCTGCATCAGAATTAGATGGTGGCACACATACTGTAACTGTAACCTATGCAGAATCGTGTACGGCAATCGACGAAATGATACTTAGTTCATCAGACGGAATTACTTTAACACAAGGCGCTATTATTGATGCATCCTGCACAGGCTGTTCGGATGGAACGGCAGTTGTGGTTGCTTCTGGCGGAACGGGGTCTTACACTTACATGTGGGACGATCCTTCTATCACTACCACAAGCGTATTAACAAATGCTGCTGCTGGCGTATATTGTGTTACTGCTACGGATGGAAATAATTGCACAGATGTAACTTGCATGTCTATTTCGCAACCGATTAGCATTGGCGAATTGAGCGATACCGATTTTCAAATTTATTCTTTTGGAAGCGATGTAACCATTAAGAGTACAGGTTCTGCCAATGTAGAAATCGATGATTTACAAGGCAGGCAAGTTGCTAGAAAAAGAATCAATAGAGGAACGCACAACATGAGAGTTGGTAACGGAAAAGGAATTTACCTTGTACGAATTGCTAATAAAAATGGCGTTTTAACGAAGAAGGTATTCATCGATTAATCCCGATTAACTTTCTTAATTATTGTATCGAATTACAACCCATAAAAAAAGGCTTACCATCTGGTAAGCCTTTTCTATTTAAAATTGTTTTTGAATCTAATTTACAAACTCAGCAACTTTTGAATCGCCTGTTTCCGATTGCCACATTAAGTTAGTAATAAACCACCTGTCGCCAACAAAAGCCATCTGATAGAACAGTACGCCTTGATCGGTTCCAGCCTCGCCTTTGTGATCGTCGTAAGTAAGTTTAAACGCTTGAAAAACGTTAGCCACATTATGAAACCTGTCGATGGTAATTCCTAATTGTTCTTCCAACACATCATTCGCATCATACCAAGAACCTTCCTCTTCTTCGTACTCTGCCAATGTATATTGGTGCATTTCGCCACCACCATCTGCATAAACAGAATTAAATATTGCAGAGTCAGAACATAAATTATTCAATCGAGCCCAATCCGGTTTTTCTCCTTTTGGTGTAGAGAACGCCTCTAACATAGCAAGGCAAGTTGATTCAATCGTTTTTGTATCGTCCTCAATTTTCCAAGGAGCCTTCGCTTCTTCAACTTTTTCTTCTGATTTTTGATCGTCGTTACTTTCGGTGGTATTTTCTCCACATCCTACAGCAAATACTGCAAAGCCAAGTATAATTAATAATTTCTTCATTTTTATTTCATGTATTGTTCAGCAATTTTATTCTTCTCCGTTTCTCCTTCCCATATTAAAGATACGATCCACCATCTTTCTTCTAAATAAATCAATTGGAAAGCGGTAAATCCAGCACCTATAGCGGCATCGTCATCAGAAGGTGTGTTGTATTCGTATCCAAACGTTTGAATAACCGAAGCCATATTCCCAAATTCTCTAATCGTGTATTTGATGGCCCATTCACTAAAATCTGTTTTATCGTACCAAGGCTTCTCTTCTTCCATAAAAGCTGCCATTGATTCAACATTTACGTAAGGTTCGTCGCCTCCAGCCACATTTATTTGCTGAGAAAGCGTTAGAAATAAGTTTTCAAAACGAGTCCAGTCTTTTTGCTCGGATGCCTTACCCGAAAACGCTTGCAACATTGCATCACACAGTTTTTCTATAGACGACACGTCGTCTTTGTATAAACTATCTAAATCTACTGCTTGCACACTGGTAGCAGCAAACAACAGCGTTATAATAATTAAATTCTTCATTTTCAACTTATTGTATATATTTTGATTAGTAAAGTGCCCCACTTTCGGGACAACGAACCTAATTATTTTTTGTCATAATTCAATTATAAATTTCGATATTTCACGATTTACATAAAGTAGGTATGCAAACCTTCGAGTTTTTCATTTAATGCCCAATTATCTCTCTTTTTCACACTGTAATTTTACTACTTCAATTTTACAATTGAAGCACTTGACGGAATCAACTTAATAATCGATCAATATTGTGTGCCAATCACAATGGAACTGCTCCCTTATCCAACAGGAGCAACCACATGGACAGCCCCTCATATTCAACCCCATAGATGCGTGCCAAACAAATCAAAAAGAACCTTTCAAATAACAGGCAACCTCCTCTATTTAACAGGGTTAAACTGCCAAAAAAAGTTATTTCCACCGACAAATAAAAAGCATAAATTATCAAACATTATTAACTCATGTTACGCATCGTTAAGCCACTTTTGATAAATTGGGTGTTAATAACTGTTGTACTTCGGTTGTTGCTTTTTTCATTGCCACAATATTTATGTAGCGTTTTAGGCAAAGATGATTTTTACCCTTCCTCATTTTAATCAATTCAAACCGATTGAAAGCTCCAATAGAAGCTATAAAATGGCTTTTTTGTGTAGTGGTGGTTCTTGATGGTGATTTTGCAAAGCACGTATTGGATTTGATCGACTTATGATACTCTTCTACTTTCCATCT
>JABSPQ010000247.1 GCA_013214205.1 Flavobacteriales bacterium | reverse complement strand
TTCGATTTGCGTTGGTTTTGAAGATGATTTAAAATATCAGTCGAACAATAGCTTTTTCTATTTCTCATTTTTCTCTGCTTTAAAGGCAAAGCTCTGAAATAATAAGATCTTATACTAGATGTAATTCCCAGCACTGATACCCTTAATCAATCGAATATTTTTCTCATTTCTGAATTCTTCTGTTTGTTTAATCCCATCCTGAATCCTTGTTGTTATTTCTGATTTTGAAATATTTCTGAATGGATCAAATTTTCGAGAATGGTTTTTATTCAGTTGAAAGACGTAATAATCTATTTGCTTCTTTCCCTGTTTCCTGTTAGTTAGGCTCCAATTATCTTTTATTTCTTGAGCTGAGAAAAAGTATTGTATTTCCTTGTTGGTCTTGTCATCGGTATGAAGTGATGCGAAAAACTCAGTTTTAATGCCGTCTTCATCCCAAATGTATTCTTTACGAATTTTGACCTCATTATTGTTTTCAAAATACTTTGATTGGATAATTGCAAGAACAGAAGACGTTTTATCAAACATTTCTGCCATAAAATCGCGACCGTCTACGTCTGGAGTGATTTTATGGATAATAAAATTGCGTAACAAGATGTTCTCAGTTCTCGTTTCTCCAATTCTTCCATTATCTTCTTGCTTATGTGACATATAACCAATCCGTACTTTTCATTATTAATAATTACATATCACAAAGTACCATTTCATTTTTTATCCAGCAACTAGCCATATATGAAATAGTACTAGCTTTTCATCCTCCGAAGGCGGACAGGTTTCAATGTTTCAGTTTGGCTAAGCCCAACTAGAAAGTCCTAATTACAAGCGCCTGCCTAAATTAATAATACCGAATTGTTAATTGTTGGGAAATGAAAAGTAACGGTTACGCTAAAATACGTTGTTGTCCCCTGTGGGGCAAGAATGAAGTTTAGGTTGTGTTGTAGGGCGTTTGTTCCTTATTGAATATACACCTTCTTGGTATAGTTCTTTCCTTCATCCGTTACTCTAACCAAATAAATTCCTTTATCTAATGTGATAAAAGTATTACCAAATAGTTTGGAATGGTATACACGTTGACCTTGGAGGTTGAAGATAGTGGCTGTTCCATTGCCTTTTATGGCTATGGTTTTGTCATAAGAAGTTATCGAGGGTTGAATTGAATGGTTGTTTTCAATTCCTAGAGTAGCACAATCATTGCTAAATACTGTACCTGCATCTTTAGCTGAACTCCAATTGGCATTTGCCCAAGTAGTGTCATCTACTGATATGCAGTTCAAACTAGGATTGTTTTCGGCATGGAATCCATAATATTTGCCAAACATATTAACATTATTTCCGTTTCTAACATTCAAGCTGGTTAAGGAATTATAATAACATTTTAGTTCTATAAGTGCCGTATGGTTGGATACATCCAAACTGGTTAATTCATTATTGTCACACCATAAATATCTAAGTGCTGTATTGTTTGAAATATCCAAACTGGTTAAATTATTGCCATAACAATGTAATGCTCTAAGGGCCGTATTTTTGGACAGATCTAAACTGGTTAAATTATTATAGTTACAATAGAAAGATGTAAGTGCGGAATTGTTTGTTACATCCAAACTCGTTAAAGAAGAATTAGCTCCACAATAACATTCTTTAAGTGCTGTATTTTGGGACAAATCCAAACTTGTTAAATCATTATAGTCACAATCTAAAGTAACAAGTGCAGTACAACCAGATACATCCAGATTGGTTAAATTATTATGGTCACAATATAAAGATGTAAGTGAAGTACAACCAGAAACATTCAAACTAGTTACATTGCTATTATAACAATTCAAATATGTAAGAGCTGTTAAGGCAGACACGTCTATATTGCTTAAATCGTTCCAGTCACATCTTAAAGATGTTAGTGCTACACTGTTAGAAACATCTATGCTGGTTAAAGAGTTGTGGGAACAATATAAATTTGTAAGTGTTGTAAAAGCCTCAATTCCTGTTAAATCTGATATGTTTAAATACATAACATCAATTGTATCTGCATATGCCGTCGCCTCGGATACCTGAATACTATCATCTCCATTTAAATTAATAGCTGTATTTCCTACCAAGTACGCTTTAAAAGCAGAATCAGGAATGTAAACAACTTGAGCAGATACAATGACTGGCAGTAAAAGAAGTAAGAGTATAAGTCTTTTCATAAATGTCCCATTTACAGATGTTTAAATGTACTTAATAATACCTCGTCAGAAAACCGCTCCATCAATCCAGCAATAACATCGTTTATAGCTTGATGCTGTTCAAATTTGGAATGCCCTACAACGTTTAGTATATGGCAAGTAGGGCAGTAGAAAGCGATACACTTTCAAGTTTGCTCTGAGCCATATTTTTATATTTTGTTTTTAATTTATTCATCTTAAAAGCCAAATTAAAAATTTGGCGGTGTTGGTATGTAGCACTGAACTTTCGTTAAGCACAAAACGCCCTATTTGCTATATACAGTGTTATGGGCTGGTTTTCTTCACTATTCACTGTCAATATTATAAATGTAATTGTCAACAAGTAAGTATTTGAAGCGTTCTTTTTCCATTTCCCAATGTCTATCTTTTTTCATTTTAGCAATAATTGCTTTTCTAATTTCAGGGTCTTTAAACTTAAACAACTCCTCAACTGTATTATAATAGTCACTCGTCCCTGTATTTTTAAATTCCGTTTCGTTTAGATATTTTAGAAGAGCTTTTTTGATTTTATCAGCATATTCTGCTTTGTGCCAATTGGATAAATAAAGAATAGCTTCTTTGTAGCCTTTGTCAAAAGCTAAAATTGAAATCTGCTTTTTGTATGGTTCTTTATAAACTCTATTCTCCAAAGCTCTGTTTAGAAGTAGCCAATAGGGTTTTTTAGAGTATATAACGACACTGTCAAGTTCTAATAGTATTTTGTCAGTAGGTCTTTTTGCTTTATCAACATTATTCCAATATCTATGATATAATTCACTTGAAATATTATCCTGTGATTTTATACACCCAGAAAAAGTTTCAACTGATCTGTCTTTTATAACGAATTTTTGGAATATTTTTTTTAGGTCTGAGTATAAGTTGTCTGCCAACGCCCAACTTGCATAACAAGCAACAGTTGCATTTTTGTTGTCTGTTAATTGGACTAATTGGTCTGTTGTTGCAATTTCCTTTAATTGTTTAAAGTTTTTATAGTTTTCACTTTCTGTACCTGCAATTCCAACGTGTTCTTGTTGCACTTCATTTATTTTGGCAATTCTGTCAACTATGACGGTCAATTTTTCCGCCTGTCCGCACGAAATATTAACAATCAAAAGTGCTGTGAGAATAAATATGTGTTTTAATAGGTTCATCTTATATTTTTCGTCTGTTTACCTTGCCCATAACGCTTAGCTCGTATGTTTGAACTAGATTAATTATTTACTTTAAAGATAATAAACTAAATCACAGCAGAAGAGAAAGGGAGCGCTTAGCTAGGCACGTTGATTAATGATGCCGCATTTTAGATTTACCTCTCTTCTGTTTTTTTTCTTAGAACTTGAACTAGTACCTAAGTCCGTATTAAACGAGACTGCATTAAAAGCGAGCCAAAGTGAAGAAGAAAGAAGGTGATTATAAAATTAAATTTATGAAAACAGAAGTATTGAATAGAGCCTTAGGAAT
>JABSPQ010000246.1 GCA_013214205.1 Flavobacteriales bacterium | reverse complement strand
TCATTCCGTATTTAGCTCCAATACCAACAGTTCCTCCCGTTTGAGAAGCCCAGAAGCTTCCGTCTAAACCAAGCTCAGTCCCCTCAATTTGGGCCTTAACTGATCCAAAAGTGCAGATTAAAGAAAGAAATATTATAAGCTTTTTCATACCGTTGATTTTGGTCAAATATAAGTCATTTAGTCAAAGAAAATTTCACAATAATTTTTATTGTTAACACGAAGGTTCTTATATCTTTGAGTAAAATAAAGATTTATTCTATGCAATTATTAGACGGTAAGGCAACGGCAGAAGCAATTAGAGAAGAGCTTAGAGAAGCAGTTGAATCACGAAAAAGTGCAGGGAAGAAAATTCCTCATTTAGCTGCGATACTTGTTGGAAGTGACGGAGGGTCATTGACCTATGTTAATGCAAAGGTAAAAGCTTGTGATCATATCGGATTTGATAGTTCATTGATTAAATACGAATATTATGTAACTGAAGAAGAGTTGCTTAATAAGGTTCACGAATTGAATAATGATGACAATATTGATGGATTTATAGTTCAATTGCCGTTACCTGATCATATTGATGAATTGAAAGTGACCAAAGCAATCGACCCAAAGAAAGATGTAGACGGATTTCATCCCACGAACCTTGGGAATATGGTTTTAAGTTTGCCTGGTTTCTTGCCTGCAACACCAGCAGGGATTATGGAATTGTTGAAAAGAAACAACATTGAAACTTCGGGTAAAGACTGCGTGATTATTGGTCGTTCGAATATCGTTGGAACACCTTTGAGTATCATGCTTAGTCGTAATTCAAATCCTGGAAATTGTACAGTGACATTGACACATAGTCGCACTAAAAACCTAAAGGAAATTGCAGCGAAATCAGATATCATTATTGCAGCAATTGGAATTCCTGGTTTTGTAACTGCCGATATGGTGAAAGAAGGTGCAGTAATCGTTGACGTAGGTACAACAAGAGTTTCAGATCAATCTAAAAAGAGCGGTTGGGCATTGAAAGGTGACGTTTTGTTTGATGAAGTAGCACCCAAGTGTTCTTATATCACTCCAGTTCCTGGTGGTGTTGGACCAATGACTATTGCCTCTTTAATGATCAATACTCTTCGTGCCATGGAGCTTAACGGAAAATAATAGAAAAACTAACTAACTAACTAACTAACTAACTAACTAACTAACTAACTAACTAACTAACTAACTAACTAACTTAAAAAGAATGAAAAGGTTAAACATCATGTACTTATTTCTAGCCATGACATTGGTATTAGGATCTTGCGGAAGCTCGAACAATATTGAGAGCAACAAGTTAATTACAAAAAGAAAATACAACAAAGGATTCCACATTAATAAGAAAGGGGTTTATAAGAAATCAAATGAGGATTTAGCGAAGAACGAAGAGGTTGAAAAATCAAATCGCAATGAGTTTTCGGAAACGCCTAAATCGGAAAGCCCTAAACATGTTGCTGTGAGAACTGAATCTTCATCCACAGCGCCAATGGATATCGTTACTACTGAGTTTGACGGAATTGTATCTGGGACGACACAAGATGGAGCGTATGCTATTGAAGTTATTGTTGATGAGTCAGTATCAGCAGAAGATGTTGATGCAGCTGAAGAAGAAATCTTAAGTAGGCGGGCGATAAAAGATGCTAGAAAGTCTCTTATGAAGAAAGTTAAAGGCTCTAAAAGTAGCAGTAGTAATTCAGGAGGCGCAATGTTTATTTTAGCCGTTATTTGTGCGATTCTTCTTCCGCCATTGGGGGTCGGGATTTACACGAATATTGACTGGATGAAGGTACTTATTTGCTTTCTACTCACCTTGTTATTTTTCTTACCTGGAATGATTTACGCTTTACTCGTTGTGTTTGACGTCATTTAGCGTAGCTAGTATATTTGAAGAAAGAGCTTTCTATTTATAGAAGGCTCTTTTTTGTTTTAGAGACGTTCTAATGGAGTTTTAACGCCATCCACCAAAGAGTAACACGCCAACTTATCTTTAAACACAGATGATTTGAAAATAGACTTATTCATGAGCATTCGAGCACATTCCTGAATCCCTTCAACTATTGATGGATGGGGATGTACGAGTTCAGCCAGCACTCCTACTGGAATATTCATTTTAATTAATAATCCAACACCTTGAATCGCAGAAGAAGCATGCTCTCCAACGGCACGCATTCCTAAAATACGCATGTCATCATCATTAGTAACTATAATCTTGAAGAATCCATGAGTCTTGCGCATAGCAATTGCTCTGGCAATTACCGAGAAGTCAATTTTAACAACTTTAATGGGGATGTTGTTTTTGATGCAATACGATTCATTTACACCAACCGCAGCCACTTCAGGCTTCAAAAACATTATCGTACAAACATTGTCATAGCTTAACGGTTCGACGTAATTCAAGAATGCCCTTTCTACTGCATGTCTCGCTTCAATTTCCCCCATATTAACAAGAGCTATTCTTCCAGAAACATCTCCAACAGCGTAAATGTTTGGGATGTTCGTTCTAGTATCATCATCGCCGATGTGCACTCCGCGTTTCGACATTTTAACACCGGCCTTCTCTATATTAAGACTCTCAATATTCGGGATTCTACCAATCGAAAGAAGGGCTTTTTCAACTCGAATAACTTCTGTAGCGCCATCAATATATTTAAGTTCGTATTCAACCTCACCACCAATTTTTTCCAACCTATCCAAACT
>JABSPQ010000245.1 GCA_013214205.1 Flavobacteriales bacterium | reverse complement strand
TATTCGACAATTAACAGGATAGCACTGAACTTGTTAAAGAAGGATGACGCAAAGATTGGGGTTAAGGCAAAAAGAAAAATGGCAGGTTGGGATAACGAGTATTTACGTAAGGTTATGAAAAATTAGATGCGTTTGCCCTGGCACTTATATCTGTTTCCTCAATTTCATTAATATTTATTGTCCAATCATATCCTTCTTTTTCTGTTTTGACACTGGTATTATTGCGCATTTCAGGATTCTTGAATAGCCTAATAAACTCTTCTAAATGTTCGTATTGAATAGGCTTATTCTTGGTCAATTTGTAAGGGGGAGTTACATCATAATACCAAATTCTCGAAGTTGAGCCAGTGCGATCAAAAAAGAGAATATTTGTTTTAACACCGCTATATGGTAAGAAAACTCCACTTGGAAGACTCACAATAGTATGTACATTAAAGTTTTGAAGAAGTTCGTTCTTCACTGACTTGAATGCATTATTTGCTTGGAATAGTACACCTTCAGGAATTATTATTGCTGCCTTACCTTCTACTTTAAGCATCTTCATAAAATGCTGTAAAAAAAGTATTTCCGTCGCACTACTTTTTGTAGGGAAGTTTTGCTGAATTTGCGATTTTTCTTTACCCCCGAATGGTGGATTTGCAAGAATGATATTATGTCTGTCCTTTTCTTGAAAATTCCTAATATTACTAGTTAAGGTGTTTCCTTTGAATACATTAGGGCTTTCAATGCCGTGAAGAATCATGTTCATCATACCCATTACATACCCTAAAGATGTTTTTTCTTGTCCGAAAAAGGTTTTGGTTTGAATCGTTTCCCAATCTGAGGCGGAATAACTATTTTTCTTTTTATCTGTGGTCAAGTATTTAAAGGCTTCCACTAAGAATCCAGCACTTCCCACAGCACCATCATAAATTGTATCTCCAACTTTAGGGTCTACAACGTCCACCATTGCTTTGATTACAGCTCTTGGGGTGTAATATTCTCCTGAGTTTCCACCGTCGCTACCCATTCCGTGTAGTAACTTTTCATAGATAACGGATAATTCAAATAACTCATCAGAACTTTGAAAATTTAAACTATCAATTAGATTTAGTACTTCCCTCAATGTATGGCCACTGACAACCTTATTGTCTAAGTACTCAAAAATAGCCCCGATTTTATATTTCATCTGTTCGAAATCGTTATTATTCGATTTGAAGTTTTGTAGAAATGGGAACAACGTATTATTGACAAAATCAATTAGATCTGCACCTGACAAAGCACGTTTGACGTCTAATTCTCCATTGGAATCTTTAGGACATGCCCAAATGTTCCATCTCAGATCTTTACGAATTACATATTCATAATCCACTCCATCTAGAATAGCCTCATCAGATTCATTTTCTTCATAATCATTTAGAAACTTAAGAAAGAGCACCCATGAAATTTGTTCGGTGTAGTTCATCGCACCATTAATTCCGTCATCTCGTCTTAGAATGTCTGTTATTCTGTTTATTATATTTTGTATTTCGTTCATTATATATTTGATTCTAAATACTTGTGCATTCTTTCAATATCCTCTGATATTTCGTTTGTAGGTATTAAGTTTATTATTTCGTCCAATTTTGATTCGTCAAACCCTCCATCCTTATACAAAGGATGTAACAAATCCTTTGAATTAGAACCTTTAATGTCCACCATGTTATCTAAGGTCTCACCTGTGTTTATATTCAAATGTGGGTATTTTGCCCTCAATTCTGACAATTTCCCTTTACTGTTAAGCATTGTGGGTGATAGCAAATAATTCTCAATTTCTCTTCTATTCCAGCTCAACAAGTGTGATTTTGTTCTATTAGAATTGAATTTTTTTACTGCATCAAATTCTCGATGTATTTGAACCGTTAAATCAAGGGATATTTGTGTATTTGGGAGATCATCCTTATCACAAATCATGAATATATTTTTAGTTACGAATGATTGGTTTTGATTTTGATTTTTGAGTTCTTCAATAAACAGTAATTTACCTTTTCCGAATATTTCGTTTGTTGTTTCAAAACTAGAACTTCTCTTTATTGGGATGATTTGATTTAAAATAGTCAAAGCTGTGTCACCTAGTTTTTTAACACATAGTTTTTTAAATATAAGCCAATCAACATGGTCGTCAAGTAAAGCGATATGTTTTATCCTTGAGGCGATTTTGTATTCGTATTTTTCCTGACCGACAATAGAAGAAAGCCGTTTAGATAATTCTATAATAGTGAGATCATCTTCTATTTCTCCATTATTAATAAGTTTTATACTTTCTATTTCATTTTGTAAAATTGAATCAGAAATATGAGTTGTTGTTATTACTTTTCCAGCTGTATTTTTAAGTACAGTCCAAAGTTTCTCTATGTTTTGATAATACAAATGTGAGTCAATTTCATCAAATAGAAAGATGGTACTTTCCGTATCAAATAAATCAAGAATGGCATAAATGGAAAGCAACTGATATTCACCGTCGCTCAGGTTTTTAAATTCTAAACCATTGTCAAACTTTAACCTACAATCTGTTAAATCAGAATTCGACAGCCAACCATTAGTTGCTAAAGCCCAGAATGAAAATACTTTATTGATGTCTTTGTGAGTAAATACTTGATATCCTTTGTTGACATCAAATGTTAGCCATCTTTTCACTAGATTTTCATTGTTTCTAAAGTCAAAATCAATATTAAAAGCACTAACTATTTTTTCTAACGTTTCATGAAGTTGAGTCACTCGAAGTTGATTTTCTTCTAGTTCATATCCTTCGTCTCCTTCTTCTGGTGTTTCACCAAGTTCTTCTCTTTCTAATTCCTCTCGAATAAGTGTTACATAGTGTTTTCTTAATCTAAATCGAAAATCTAGCCTGCTTGAAATGTCATCATTGATAGAGTCAGTTTGGATGTAATTTTTCTCAACTAAATATTTCCTTACTAAACCGTCTTGTTTGAATACTGTAGAACAAAAGACAAGCATCCGTACCCAATTGGAATTAAAATAAAAAGAATCGATTGTTTCATTTCTTTCTCTGAGATACCTTCGGTTTGTTCTTTTGTGTTCATTAAATAAGCTTGTAAATAATTCATTTTGACCTGAAGAAAAGCAAATGACTTTATAAGTATCATCTTCTATATACTTTTTAAAAATGGCTTCTAAAATGGACGATTTACCACATCCATTTTGACCAATAAAAGTTGTTACGCTATTTAGTAAGGTTAGGCTTTGATTAGTATCAACTAATTTGCTTTTAAACTCTAATTCCATATTATGATGCCTTGTAAATGTTTTCTTGCAATTCGTAATAAGCGTTTAATAAGTTCTTCATATCTCCAAAAATCACCTTGGCATCTTTCGAAGTACCCATGTTTAATTTAACAAGGTCACCTAACTTGTCTCTTCTTAATTCTTCAATTCCAAATTTCTCGTAATGATCAAGTACAAATTCCAAGAATTCTCGAGCTTTTAGATTTTGATAAACGGCAAAGAATTGTTCATTATCTCTAACAGAACTAGCTCGTTCTTTTCTTGTAATCAAATCAGAACTGAAGGAGATGTGTGAGAGTACATCAAAAATGTCACATTCAGGTGTCGCGATCATATCTCTTAAAGAGTCTAATTGTTCTTTATCGAATCCTAGTTGTCCAAGATGTTTTAATAAATCAACCCTTGTATCTGGGTTCGCCCAGATTTCTCTTAGATGTGCTTCGTCTTTATAAATAGCAGGCAACTCACCTACTAGTTTTTCTAAGAATTCTCTCGCTGTGAGAGGCCTGCCATTCTCATCAATATATCGAGTATCTATATCAATTACTTTTAATTTTCTTCCGTTTCTTAATTCAATTATAAGCTTTTCTTTCTTTTTGCCATATTCTTCAAATGGTTCCTCAACTTTAGGAAGCTCTGATTGCTTAGTTTTTTTCTTTCCGCCCCCTTTTGAATCAGTATCTATTTCATCTTCGGGTAAGCCGTCCCATTCTTTGTCATAAAATTTATCAGTAGCACCTACAAAATCAATAATGGTAAAAAAATCTTTTCCATCGTAAACTCTTGTTCCTCTACCAATAATTTGCTTAAATTCCACCATAGATCCAATGCTAGAAGTCAAAACAATATTCCTCACATTTCTAGCATCAATACCGGTTGTAAGCATCTTGGAGGAGGTCAGGATTACCGGAATATCTTTGTCGTTGTCCTGGAAAGATTCTAAAAATGTTCGCCCAATTGTTCCTTCATCAGATGTTACTCGAACACAATAATTGGGATCACTGACTTTCTTAAACTGGTTAATCATATCTCTTAACTCCAGAGCATGATCTTGATTAACACAAAAGACAATGGTTTTATCCATTTTGTTGATGTTATTCAATATTGCTTTAGCGACCAATTCAGTTCGTTGTACTACAGTAATGCTTTTATTGAAGTCGGAGAGCTCATAGCGATCTTTTTTAACTTCGCCTTGTAGAATCTTATTATCATTAGTGTGAATGTATTCGTCAATGTTTGTTTTAACTCGTTTTAGTTTGTAAGGAGTTAAGAAACCATCTGAGATTCCATCTTTTAATGAATATTCATAAATTGGTTTTCCAAAGTATTTATAAGTGTCGACGTTATCATCTCGTTTTGGAGTTGCTGTTAAACCTAGATGAACGGAAGTATTAAAATGGTCTAAAATTGCTCTCCAAGAGCCTTCTTCATTAGAGCTTCCTCTGTGACATTCATCAATGACAATTAGGTCAAAAAAGTCTTTTGGATACTTGCTGTAATATCCGCCAATATTTTCTCTTTCTACGATAGCTTGATATATAGCAAAAAATATAAAAGCATTAGTTGGGACAACTCCGTTTCTTTTTTTTACTTCTTCTCCATCAATTTTTACTAAATCATTCTCATATGGATTAAAGGTATTGATGGCTTGATCTGCCAATACATTACGGTCTGCTAAGAAGAGAATTCTAGGCCTCCTGCTTTCACCATCTAAATTCCATTTTGCTTGTAATAGTTTATGAGCAATTTGAAATGAAATGAAAGTCTTGCCCGTTCCAGTAGCTAAATTTAAAAGAATGCGCTTTTCGCCATCAGCGACGCTTTCCATTACCTTGTTTACAGCAATCTCCTGATAATACCTTGGCCGCATTGAACCCGTAAGATGAAATGGTACGCCATGTAATTTCTCCTTAAGTACAAGATTACCTCCATGAATTTTAACGTAAAGTTCTTTAGGTGTAGGGAAGCGATCAATGTAGTCACCTTTTCCTGTTCTTAAATCGAATTCATAGATGCTTTTCCCATTCGTTGTATAGAGAATATTTACTTCGAGTTTTTTTGCATTTTTGAGAGCTTCCGCATATTCGATTACTTGACTTAATCCTTTGGTTGGGTGTTCTGAAAGTTTTTTAGCTTCAATCATTGCCAAAGTGCAGTTATTGTACTTAAGCATGTAGTCAACGAACAGTTTTTTTCCTCGCTTATTTCCTAATAGTTTTCTTCCGTCAGTGAAGTAATATTCGCGTTCAATATTCTCAGCTGTCCAATCACTTTCAACAAGCTTTGGATCAATGTAATTGGCTCTAGTATCTGCTTCTGATATATTACGCTCTTTCATATTAGGGCATGATTTTTTTAACCTTTTGTTTTAACAAGCAACTCACTTATATCCACGTCAAGTAAAAGCGCAATTTGTTTTAAGTCCTTCAAATGTGGTTGTGATTTATTCACACACCAATTAGAAACAGTGTGTACATTCTTATCTAGTTTTTCGGCAAGATCTTTTTGGCTTACGCCTTTACTTACCAAAACTTCTTTAATCTTATTAATTCTTTCGTCCATTAATTTGTTTCTTAAAATGTGAGAATGAATTGCATTAATTGTTTTTTAAATCACATAAATGAACAAATAAATGCATTTATGATTGGTATTAATGTAAGTTTGTCTTACATTTAAGTTTCTTATTCACCTAAAAATGCACAATAAAATGGAATATCACAGCATAAATCAATCTCAAAAAGAAATTATTCTCAAAATAATACTCCAAGACCTCAAACACAATCAACTTAGATTAGGATTACAAAATATAGGCTTAGACGATGCTTGTTTATATAGTTCAGATATGTTTCCAGTAATTACAGAATTAATGGGAGTGGCAGAAAAAGATGCAGGTGATAAGTTGGGGGAGAAGTATTATGAAATAATTGGTGTAGTGGATAAATTAAAAATCTCAGATTCGGGAGAGACCCTTAAACCACTTGCTGAAAAATGCTATGAAATGCTGCTTTCTAATTTCGAAATCCAAAATCTTCTTAATTCAGAATCTTAGATCTTTTTATTCTAAGTCTTCTAATCCTTTAATCTTCTTGTTTTCTTAATTAGCGGGAGGGAAGGCAAACTCTTTGTGGCCATCCCGCAGGGTGGGCGCAATGTGTTTGAGTGTGCGCTTGCCTAGCTTTTTAGTCCTCTTGAGTTCGGCTTTTATTTTTTTCGGCTATGGTAGCTAACGCCGAAATAAACACAGTGCGCCCCCAACTTTAGATAACCACTACAGAGTAATTACTGCGCTTGTTTCGTTTTTGATAAAGTTAATTAATTCTGCTTCAGTATCAAGTTACAAGACAAACTGCACTTTGGCTACAGCGCATTCCAACAACCACAAGCAGTAATTACGGCTCACTTAAACCACCAACCTTTCCAAATAACCAAGAACCGCATTGGGTTTATTTAATGTGTGTGCCCAGCATGGGCATCTTTAATCTACTTGAAAGTAGGTTATTAATTTAGAGGGTGCAAGTCCCTTATGGGC